>NZ_JARVSK010000007.1:0-79961 GCF_030209235.1 Pseudomonas sp. efr-133-TYG-103a | reverse complement strand
GATGTAACGGCCTCTTCGCGAGCAAGCTCACTCCTACAGATATGTTGCGGGCGTTCCCTTATTCTTCGGCCAGACACAAATCCTGTGGGAGCGAGCTTGCTCGCGAAGACTGACTGCCAGCCGCTGTATCTCCACCAGCCAAACTAAACAAACCAGTCACACCGGCCTCTTCGCGAGCGAACTCGATCCCACATCGGTATCGCGGAGATCATTACTTTCCGCGAATCAGACTGCGCAGTGCGAATCGGTTGGGGTGGCATGCTTCGGCCACGCTGCGGGGCAGGGGCAGGGGTTCGTTGTCCAGCCACGCGGCGATCAGCTCGCCGGACAGCGGGGCGGTGATCAGGCCGCGCGAGCCGTGGCCGCTGTTGATGTAAAGCCCGTCCAGCCACGGGCACTCGATGGACGGCGCCTGGCGGGCGTCTTTGCGCAGCACGGCATAGGCCTGGAAAAACGCTTCCCGGTCAGCCAGAGGCCCGACGATCGGCAGGTAATCCGGGCTGGTGCAGCGAAAAGCGGCGCGGCCTTGCAGGTCCTCCAAAGGGATTTCGCTAGCCTGCAGCCGGTCCGTCAGGTCCTCGGAAATTTCCCGCAGCAGATCGAGGTTGCCCAGATGCTCCGCACGGCTGGGCGTCAGGTCATCGCTGTTGAACGCGAAGCTTGCCCCCAATGTGTGTTCACCCAGCCGCGCGGGCGCGACGTAGCCCTCGGCGCAGACCACCGTGCGCAGCGAGGCGCTGGCCGGCGTTTCCGGCAGCCGGGTGATCTGCCCGCGAATGCGCTTGAGCGGCAGGTCGGCGCTGGCCGGGAATCGCTTGACCTCGGCTGCACCCGCCAGCACCACCACCTTCGCCTGGGCGAGTAACCGGTCGCCATTCCAGGCCTGCCAGACCTCGCCTTCGCGGCGCAGCTCAAGCGCCTCGCCATGGGTGATCAATTCAACCCCCGGCTGTTGCGCCTGATGGCGGCATAACGCAGGCGGATGCACCCAGCCTCCTTGCGGATAGAACAGGCCGCCGCTTTTCAGGGCGATACCGGCTTTCGCTTCAGCGTGCGACTGCTCGAGCACCTGCAGCAAGTCAGGGGTAAATGCCTGGGCCAGTTGTGCCTGACGTTCGTGTTCCTTTTCATCGAATGCCAGTTGCAGCACGCCGCAGTCATCCCAGTCGACGCCCCGCTGCAACCGCTCCAGCAGGCGCCGCGTATGGCCGAAGCCGCTGAGAATCAACTGCGAGAGCGCGGTGCCATGGGCCGACAATTTCAGATACAGCACGCCTTGCGGGTTGCCCGAAGCTTCGGCAGCAACGCTCTGATGACGCTCCAGCAATTGGACCTGCCAGCCACGCGCGGCCAGGCTTGCAGCGGTCGCGCAACCGGCCAGCCCGGCGCCGATCACCAGCGCCTTGCGTTCATCGCCATGCCGGACCGGCCGCGCGAACCAGGGTTTGGCGCGAGGCGGGGCGGGCGTGTCGTCGGGCCAGCCGATGAAGCTGCCCTTGAGCACTTCCCATTTGTGGCCGATACCGGGCACGCGTTTCATCTTGAAGCCGGCAGCGTTCAACGCGCGGCGCACCCAGCCGGTACTGGTAAACGTCCCGATGGTCGCGCCGGGAGCGGCCAGACGCGCCAGTTCGGCAAACAGCTCCGGGGTCCACATTTCCGGATTTTTCGAAGGCGCGAAGCCGTCCAGAAACCATGCGTCGATCTCGCCGTCCAGCTGCGGCAGCATGTCCAGCGCGTCGCCGATCAACAGCGTCAGCGTCACCCGGCCACCTTCGAACACCAGACGCTGGAAGCCCTCGTGAATCGCCACGTACTGCGTCAACAGTTGATCGGCGAAGGGCTTGAGTTCAGGCCATAGCGCCAGGGCTCTTTGCAGATCGTCACGGCTGAGCGGGAATTTCTCGACGCTGACAAAGTGCAGACGCGCCCCCGCGTGAGCCTGCGCCGCAAACAGCTGCCAGGCGCAGAGGAAGTTCAGGCCGGTGCCGAAGCCGGTCTCACCGATCACCAGACGACCGCCGTCAGGCAGCCCTGCGAAGCGCTCTTGCAGCGCGTTCTGCGTCAGAAACACATGGCGGGTTTCGTCCAGGCCTGACTCGGTGGAGAAGTACACGTCGCAAAACACCCTGGAATGGGGATTGCCGTTCTCGTCCCAGTCAATCTGGGCGTGGTCAATGGTGGTCATGTTCGGCTCGGGGTAGGCAAGGCGGCGATTTTACCCCAGCGCCCGGTGAATGCAGACAGCGCGACGAAATGAATAACTATGTATGCCAGCGCCCGCGTGAATCCTGATTACGTTCGACACTCAGTCATTCACAAGGACGTCACCATGAACAGCACCGCGTTACTTCAAGTCTCGACCATCATCAACAACACCTTGCCCGCCTGGTTCATCAACGCATCGCCGCAGATGCGCAACGCCCTGGCGTCAGACATGGGCCGCAGCCGTCGCGCCACGCTGGCGGCAGGGCAGGTGCTCGATCGCATCGTCGACCTGCCCGCATTCGCCCGTCCGTTACTGGCCAAGGCGCTGCAAGACGCGTACGGGCCGGGCCTGGATGTCGACGCCGATCATTTCTACCACGTCAGTTTCGAGCGCGACTGGCTGACCGGGCGCGCAGCACCGAAAAGCTCGACCACCCAGTCGCTGTTGCAGGCCGCGTTGCAGAACTTCGAGGTCAGCGAACAGGCGCAGGTGGCGCAGGAAAATACCTCGCTGATTTACCGCAACCTGTCGGGCAGGGATCACTTGCAGGCACGAAGCGATCCCCTTAACAGGCAGAACGTCAGCCCCGAGCGTTTCATCGAGCTCTGTCGAAAGGTGGATGTGGGCGGCCAGTATCAGCGCCACCTGCGCCACGTGCTGCATCCGGTGGCGCGCGCGGATGTGCCTGGCAGTGTCGGCAGCGAAGAAATCAAGCAACTGCTGATCGAGAAGGATCGCCTGGCATTGAGGGTTGAATCCCACATCGCACGCATGAAAGGCCTGATCGACGAGGCGGCGTATCAGGCACTGCTTGCGTTGGAGAGTGAGACATCTTCCGGGCAATTGTTCACCTTGCAGATGCTCGGCTTCACGTTACGCGATGTGCTGGTGATGCAGGCGCCCGGCGCGACTGGCTGCGTAGTCTATCTGCCGGGCGAGCCCGAAGCGCCCCTTCGGTCCTACGCCTCGTTGGACGCCTTCATGCAGACATTGAGGACAAAGCTGCGCAACGAAGACTATCAACGCTACTTTGATCGCTTTCTCGCCCAGCGCAGCAAAGGCGCGTTTTTCCCTTCCCTGCATGATCGTCTCGCCCCGCAAAGCGTGCACAGCGTAGCGCGTGGCAAGGGATTTCATCGTCAGCTGTTGGCCACGACCCAGGACGACCCCAACGCCAATCTCGACCTGCAGACCGTGCCGCTGGGCATCACGCTCGGCGAATTTCTTTACCTGCAAAGCATGTTGCACATCAAGGACGACGCCCGGGTCCTGGCCGTTCCAACCGATGACGAGGACGCCAGGACTCGTCTGAAACGTCTGGCCCAGTGGCGCGAATATGGCCTGGATGCGCTGAATCTGGCCGCGTTCTTCGTGCCCGGGCTGGGTGAAGCGATGTTGCTAGTGTCCGGCGCGCAGTTGTTGGTCGACACCTTCGAGGGCGTCGATGCCTGGCGGCACGGCGACATGAGCGAAGCGCTGGATCACTTGAGCCAGGTCGCGGAAAACATCGCATTCCTGGCGGCCATGGGCGCGGCGGGCAAGTGGGCGAGCAGCCCCGGGGCCGCGACCGTCGAACCGCCTTCATTCATTGCGCGCATGCAGCCGGTCACTGATTCGACCGGTCAGTTGCGCTTGTGGGACAGCATCAGTGAGCTTCGCCGTCTGCACCCATCGTTGGCCGATTTCGATGACAAGACCCTGACGCGCATCATGGCGGTGGCCGATGTCGATGCCGCCACGGTCCGACACGCGCTCACCAACGATCAGACGCCACCGGCGGCCTTGATCGACAGCGCCAAGCGCTTTCGTCTGAGCGAAAATGCGGCCCGATCCGTCGAAGCCTTCGAAGCGGCCTATCGCGAAAGCGAGCAGTCGAGCGACCCACTGGTGACGCTGCTCAGGCGCGATTTTCCTTCGCTGACCCTGGCGTCGGCTCGCGAGTTGCTCGTCAGCGTCACCGCCGAGCAGCGTCTGGCAATGCAAACGAGCGGGCGCATTGCGCTGGAGGTCGCGGGCAAGGTGCGTGGTCATCTGCGTCAGACCCGCATGAGTCGCGTGCTGGAAGGTTTTTTTCTGGCGCCGAGCCATGCCAGCCCTGACCTTCAACGCCTGACGCTGCGCAGCGTCGAACTGTTTGCCGGATGGCCCGATGACCTGCGACTGGAGATTCGCGAGGGCACGGCCCACGGTGCGCTGCTCGACAGCATTGGCCCAGAGCAGTCGACTGAACGTCGCCTCCTCGTGCGCGGCAAGAATGCATTTCAGCCGTGTGATGGCCAGGGCAAATCCATCGGACGTGAGGGCAGTCTGTTCTCGGCGATCCTGCGTGCGTTGCCCCAGGAAGCACGACAGGCAATCGGTCTTGCCGATGCCGACATCGATGCCCGCGTGCTCAAAGGCCGCGTGTTCAAATGGCTGAAACAGCAGCCGGCCTGGGCAGCCCGGACGCTGGGACAATGGACGCCGGACGGTGCGTTGCGCATGCCCATGCGTCTGGCGGACAGCCGCATCGGCTATCCGCTCAGCGGCCGTGGCGCTGGCTTCGGCGAGGCGCCGAGCGAAATCCCGGACGAGGCGCCGAGCGAGTTGGAACAGCAACTGGTGCAGGCAATGACGCAGCTGTATCCAGAGAGCCCCGACCTGCCGGCGCAAGTGCGCGACATGGCCCGACGACAACGTCCGCTGGCTGACTTGCTCGCGACCACCCGTCAGCGAATCGAGGCCTGGCAGCCGCTGTACTGGAACCTTCTGGCGTGGGTCGAAGCCGATGACACGGGCGTGCTGATCAATGAAGACCTGCGCCCGGCCCGACGCACCGTGGCGACAGCCATCGAACGCGCCTGGCGCTACAGTCACAGCGCGGCACCGCGTGGTCCGCGCTCGCTGACGCTGGAGCACATCACCCTGCCGCAACTGCCGGCGCTTCCCGATTTTTACGCCGACATCAGGCGCATGGATCTCAACCACGTCAGCGCCGACCTGCCAGCCGCCAATGCCTTTCTGGAACACTTCCCGGCCCTGACGCACCTGAATCTGCGCGCCAGCTTCCTGGCCATCCCAGACGTGCTGCCTCGCCTGGAACGGCTGGAGCACCTGTCGCTGGAGCGCATGCCATGGACCATCGATCAGGCGGTGATGGATGTGCTGATGGACATCCCTGAGCTCGACTCGCTGAGCCTGGCCAGCAGTCCGCTGGCTCAGTTCACCGACATCGGTCGCCTGCGCCTGTCGACGCTGTGGATCAACAATACGGGCTTGACTGAGTGGCCGCAGTGGGCTCATTCGCTGGGGCTCAACGAGCTCGACATCAGCGACAACCATATCGTTGAGATCCCCGACGAAGTCATCGAGAACCCTCACGATCCGGACCGCCACCTGGTGATCTACGCGTACAACAATCCGCTGGAGCATCAGTCGCTGGAAAATTACTGGCGCAACGACACCGGCTTCGGCCATCGCTATCGTCTGGATTACGACTTTCCCGAGGACATCCGCGAGCTTCCGGTGGAGGGCATGGCCGAGGGCAGCGACAGCGAGAGTTCCGATGAGGACAATTCCGACCTTGCGCATCCTTCCACTTCAGATGCCCGTGCGCCGGTGGCGTCAGTCGAGTTATGGATCAGGCCGGATGAGCCGGCCCTGAACGATCGACTGCGCGCCGCCTGGGCGCAGGTGGTACAAGCGGGCGATGCGCCGCATCTGCTGGTGCTGCTGCAGCGTCTTCGTCAGGCAGCGGATTTTCGCCTGTTCCACGCCGAGCTTGCCTGGGATGTGCTCACGGTGCTGGAGTCGGTTGCAACGGATGCGGCCTTGCGCGCGCAGGTCGAGGTTATCGCCAACGATCGCCTGTTCGGCGCCGACCAGACCTGTCAGGACGGCGCGCGTCTGATCTTCAGCGACATTCAAGTGGTCGTTTACAGCGAGCAGGCGCTGCGCGGCGTGGCGCCTGCTCAGCGCACACAGGTCATGCTCGGGGTGATTCGCCGGCTGTTCCGGCTCAATGAGGTTCAGGCCATCGCCGATGCCGAAATCCTTCGCCGCGAAGGGCTGGGCATGAACGTCGACGCCGCCGAGGTGCGCATGGCGTACCGCATCGGTCTGGCCGACGAGCTGGCGCTGCCCGGTCAGCCTCATCGCATGGTCTGGGAGCGCCTGGCTGCTGTCGATCACGGCGCGCTGCTGGACGCTCGACGCCGGGTGCTCGAGGCAGAGCAGGGCCCTGCGTTTCTTGAGTTCGCAGTGGCTGACCGTCAATGGAATGCCCGCTTGCGTGCCGAGCATGGGCCGGGCATGGAACTGGCGACGGCGGTGGTCCAGACCCGGATGGCTGCGCTCGAGGACAATCCCCCTGAAGATCCGGACGAGTACCATCGTCAGGGGCAGGCGTTGATCGCCCGGCGCGAGGCGGATGAACACTCCATGCTCATTCAGCTGACCGACCTGTACCGCGCCGGCTGGTAAGGCGCATCGCGGCGTGTCGGATGACCGTGCACACGGTCGCCCGGCGCGCCGGTTTTCGTTGCGATTGACCCCTGAACGCGATTGGCGGTCATACCCTTCACTGATACCAGACGCCTGCTAGTCTTGGGCGATCATGAAGGGAGCCATGCATGTTCGAATCCGCTGAAATCGGCCACACCATCGATGACGAGACCTACGACGCTGAAGTTCCGGCACTGCGCGAGGCGCTGCTGGAGGCGCAATATGAACTCCATGAACAAGCCAAGCGCCAGATCATAGTGCTGATCAACGGCATTGAAGGCGCTGGCAAGGGCGAAACCGTCAAACTGCTCAACGACTGGATGGACCCGCGCTACATCGAGGTGCGCACGTTCGACCAGCAGACCGATGAGGAGCTTGCTCATCCTCCGGTCTGGCGCTATTGGCGACAGCTTCCGCCCAAGGGCCGCATCGGCGTGTTCTTCGGCAACTGGTACAGCCAGATGATTCAGGGACGGGTGCACAAGCAATTCCCTGACCCGGTACTGGATCAGGCCATCAACGGCGCGGAGCGTCTGGAGAAAATGCTCGTCGATGAAGGCGCCGTGATCTTCAAGTTCTGGTTTCACCTGTCCAAACAGCAAATGAAGCAGCGCCTCAAGACCCTCAAGGACGATCCGCTGCACAGTTGGCGGATCAGCCCGCTGGACTGGCAGCAATCGAAAACCTACGACAAGTTCGTGCGATTCGGCGAGCGCGTCCTGCGCCGCACCAGTCGCGATTATGCGCCGTGGCACGTGATCGAAGGCGCAGACCCGAACTACCGCAGCCTGACGGTCGGCCGGCTGTTGCTGGAAGGCCTGCAAAGCGCGTTGAAAACCCCTGAAGGCCAGAGCAATTTCGTCAACCTGGGCCCGCTGCCGAGCAACACCGACGAGCGCAGTCTGCTGGACAATCTGGACATGTCGCTGGCGCTGGAAAAGGACGACTACGAAGAGCAGTTGATCACCGAACAGGCGCGTCTTTCCGGCCTGATGCGTGACAAGCGCATGCGTCGTCATGCGCTGGTGGCGGTGTTCGAAGGCAATGATGCGGCCGGCAAGGGCGGGGCGATCAAGCGGGTTGCCGGTGCGCTCGATCCTCGCCAGTACCACATCGTGCCCATCGCCGCGCCCAGCCAGGACGAGCTGGCACAACCTTATCTGTGGCGGTTCTGGCGACAGATCCCGGCGCGCGGCAAGTTCACCGTATTCGACCGTTCCTGGTATGGCCGGGTGTTGGTGGAGCGGGTCGAGGGTTTCTGCTCTGAAGCGGACTGGCTGAGGGCGTACAGCGAGATCAATGATTTCGAAGAGCAGCTCACCGATGCGGGCATCGTGGTCGTGAAGTTCTGGCTCGCGATCGACGACAAGACCCAGCTTGAGCGTTTTCAGGCTCGGGAGAAGATTCCTTTCAAACGGCACAAGATTACCGAGGACGACTGGCGCAACCGCAAGAAGTGGCCGCAATACCGCGAGGCCGTCGGCGATATGGTCGACCGCACCAGCACCGAAATCGCGCCGTGGACGCTGGTCGAAGCCAATGACAAACGCTGGGCTCGGGTAAAAGTCCTGCGCACGATCAACGAGGCGCTGGAGGCAGCGTTCGCCAAGGGCGACAAGAAGAAAAAGTGACTGACGGAACACCATTTCTGCAGGGGCAATCGGAGGTGGCGACGCTCGCGAATGCGGTCTGGCTGAGACAGCGCATTCGCGACCCTAATCACCTCGGATTGCGCCTACATAGGGTTGTGGCGTAAATGAGTCCGCAGGATCACCGCTCCCGCAATGCTTCGGTGCGGGCTTTCAGGACGGGTTTGAGAAGGTAGTCCATTACGCTTTTCTCGCCGGTGATGATGTCCACCGTCGCGACCATGCCGGGGATGATCAGCAACGGTTTTGCATCGCTGCCCAAGTGGTTTTTGTCGGTGCGTACCTGGATCAGGTAGAACGTGTTGCCCTTGTCGTCGGTGGTCGTGTCGGCGCCGATCAGCTCCAGCCTGGCCGGCAGTCCGCCGTAGATGGTGTAGTCGTAGGCGCTGAACTTGACCATGGCTTTCTGGCCCGGATGCAGAAAGGCAACGTCCTGCGGCCTGACTTTGGCTTCGATCAGCAGGTTGTCCTCAAGGGGCACGATTTCCACCATGTCGCTGCCGGGTTGAACCACGCCGCCGATGGTGTTGACTTTCAAGGTCTTGACGATGCCCTTGACCGGCGAGGTCACGGTGGTGCGCGTGACGCGGTCGTCGATGGCGATGCTGGTGGCGCTGGCCTTGGCCAGGTCCGAACGCTTTTCGTTGAGGTCCTTGGTGGCGTCGGATCGAAAGGTATCGGTGGACTCCTGGATCTTGCTTTTGATCTCGTTGATCGCCGCTTCGGCGCGTGGAATCGCCAGTGAAGTGGCATCCATTTGCCCGCGAGCCTCGGACGCCTTGCCCTTGAGGCGAATGATCTCCACTGGCGACACTGCGCCGCTGTTCACCAGTGGCGCCGACATGCTCAGCTCTTGCTGAATGAAGCCCAACTGATTGCGATACTGATCCTGCTTGGAGCGGAATTCGGCGACTTCCTGCATCTTCTGGCGCAATTGCTCCTGCAACGTGCGCTGCTCGCTGGCCAGGCGCCGCTGGCGAGAGTCATACAATGCCTGTTCATCGGCCGCCACCTGCGGCGCTTTGCCAAGCACCTCGGCAGAGGGTTTGAACGGCCTGCCTTCGGCCTCCGCCGACAGCCGATCGACCTGCGCCATCAGCGTGTATTTGTCCACTTCGCTTTCGCCCTTGTTCGAGAGAAAACGCGTGTCGTCCAGGCGCAGCAAGGTGTCGCCCTTGTTCACGATCTGCCCTTCGCGCACGAAGATTTCCGTGACGATGCCGCCTTCCAGGTTCTGGATCACCTGCACCTTGCTCGACGGAATGGCCTTGCCTTCACCCATCGTGACCTCTTGCAGCACCGCGAACCTGGCCCACACCAGCGCAGTGATGATCAGCGCGGCGGCGATCCACACGGTGACGCGCGCGCCACGGGGTGAGTCCTGCGCCGCGACGCCTGCGACCTCAGGCATGAACTCGTTATCGACCTGGCGATCAGGGTGAAAATAGCTGTGAGCGGATGACATGGGCGACGCTCCTTAAACCATGGCCGGGCCGGTACGGCCCTTGCGCAACGCTTCGACGACGAGCTCTTTGGGACCGTCGGCGACCACTTTGCCGTTGTCCATCACGATCAGCCGGTCCACCAGACTGAGCATCGACATGCGATGGGTGACCAGCAGCAGGGTTTTGCCTTGCATCAGCGTGAACAGCTTCTGGCGCAAGACGTCTTCGCTGCCGTTGTCCATGTGGCTGGTGGGTTCGTCGAGCAGCATGATGGGTGGGTCGAGCAGCAGCGCGCGGGCCAGTAAGACCGCTTGACGCTGCCCGCCGGAAAGCAGCTGGCCGCGCTCGCCTACCGGGCGGTCGAAGCCCTGCGGATGGTTACGCGCAAGGTCGGTCACGCCTGTCAGTTCGGCCACCTCCAGCATTCTGGCGTCGCTGACGTAACGCGCGCCGAGCGTCAGGTTGTCCCGCAGACTGCCCGCCAGCAGCGGCAGATCATGGGCCACGTAGCCCACTTGCTGGCGCAGGTCCGCGACGTCGACCTGACGCAGATCCAGGCCATCGAGCAACAGCTGGCCGGAATCAGGGGTGTAGAAACCCATCATCAACCGGGCAAGGGTGCTCTTGCCCGAACCGCTGCGACCGATGATGCCGATCCGCTCACCGGGTCTGACGCTGATAGTGACCTCGCTCAGGGCCGCGGGCGTACCGGGGCCGCCATAGGCGAAACTGGCGTTGACCACCTGCAGCGCGCCTTCCAGCCGGGTGTGTTGAAGCGTCGTTCGGCCAGGCTCGCGCTCTTGCGGCAGGGCCATCAGCGCATCGGTGCTCTTCATGGTGATCTGCGCCTGCTGATAGCGCGTGATCAGCCCGGCGATCTGGCCCAGCGGTGCCAGCACGCGACTGCCGAGCATATAGCTGGCCACCAGCGCACCGACGCTGAGGTTGCCGGCAATGATGATGTAGACCCCGGCGACGATGGTCGCCATGCCCGAGAACTGCTGGATGAACAAGGTGCCGTTGCTGGCCAGCGCCGAGAGGTCCCGGGCGTGGCTGTCGAGGCGGGTGAGGGCGCCGTGGGTCGACTCCCATTTATGCTGGCGTTCGCTTTCGGCGCCGCAGGCTTTGAGGGTTTCCAGTCCGCCGAGTGTTTCCACCAAAAGGGCCTGACGTTCGGCGCCCAGCGCAAGGCTGCGTTCGACGGTGTCGCGCAGGCGCATCTGGATGATCCAGGCGAACAGGATCGTGATCGGAAAAGCCACCACCGGAATCACCACCAGCCAGCCGCCCAACAACCCGATCACCGCCAGCATCAGCACGGCGAACGGCAGGTCGATGATGCTGGTGAGCGTGACGGCGGTCAGAAATTCTCGCAGGCCCTGGAAATCATGAATGCTCTGGGCGAAGCCGCCGACGGTGGCAGGGCGCGCTTTCATCGCCATTCCGGTAATGCGCTCGAATAACGTGGCGGACAGAATCACGTCGGTTTTCTTCCCGGCCTGATCCAGCAGACGCGCGCGCACCAGACGCAACGTCAGTTCGAATGCCGTGCCGATCAGCAGTCCGACGGCGAGCACCCAGAGGGTCGACGTCGCCTGGTTGGGCACGACGCGGTCGTAGGTCTGCATGACGAACAGCGGCACCATCAACCCCAGCAGGTTGATCAGCAGGCTGGCGAGAATCGCGTCGCTGTAGAGCCAGCGCGACAGTCTGAGGGTGTCACGAAACCAGGCGTTGACCCTGGGCACCAGCGGCGCGCGCAGGTTTTCCAGTTCGTGACGCGGGCGGGCGAACAATGCCTGGCCTGTGTAGAGCGCTTGCAGTTCTTCGCGGCTGACCCGCTGCTCGCCACCTTCGGCTTCGCTGGGCAGGATCAGCGCACGCCCGTCCTCTTCCCAGCGCCGCAGCACGGCGCATCGGTTGCCCTTGAGCAGCAATAAAACGGGCAGGTTCAGCCCGTCGATGGCGTCCAGATCGCGGCGCAGAATACGCGCCTGCAGTCCGGCGCGAGCGGCGGCACGGGGAAGCAGTTCAATGCCCAGCCGATGCTGCGCCAGAGGCAGGCCAGCACTGAGGCTGGTGCGGCTGGCGTTGCAATCGTGCAGTTTGCAGAGGATCAGCAGGCCGTCGAGCAGCGGATCGTCGTAGTTCGAACGAGGGTCGATCGGATGGGCCAGATCGATGTGTGTCGGTTCCATGCGCGTCACAGACTTCTCCCGGCGCTTGCGCGCTACTTCAGTTCAGGCAGCCGTGCTTCGCTTTTGACTTCTGTCAGGGCGACCGCTTCAGCCGGCAATACCACGCGCTCTTTGCGCAACAGCTCGCCTTCAGTGGCCAGCACCCGGTACATCGCGAATTCTTCGGTGTAGCGCAGTTCGGTGTAGCGGCGGGCCGCGTTGTAGAGCTCGTTTTCGCTGTCCAGCAGGTCGAGCAGGGTGCGTTGGCCGAGGCCGAACTGATCCTGATACGCAGCGCGCACACGGGTGGTGGTCTCGGCGTATTCGCGGGCGATCGGCGTCTGGGTGCGCGCGTTATTCATCGCATTCCAGGCCAGGGCCAGGTTCTCGTTGAGCATGCGCAGGGCGTTGTTGCGAATGTCCATGGCCTGCCCCGTCTTGTAGGAGTCGGAATTTAGGCGGGCTTTGTCGCGATTGCCGTTGAACAGGTTGTAATTCATCACCACGGCGGCGCGCCATTCGTTGTCGTGGCCTTCCTCGCCTTGCAGGTTGTCGTTCGCGCCGACCGCAAGCTCGCCGTCGAAGCGTGGGTAAAAAGGCGATTTCGCCACTTCGTATTGCTTCTCTGCGGCGTTGACGTCGGCCTGCGCCGATTTCAGATAGGGGTTGTTGGTCAGCATGCTTTGCCGCGCGGCGCTGAGGCTGGGAGACACCTCGCCCCTGATGCTCGGCGGGGCTTCCAGCTCATCCGGCATTCTGCCGACAGCGCTGAAGAAGTTCGCCTCGGCGTCGGCCAGGTCGACTTGCGCGGTGTAGAAGTTGTTTTCGGCCAGAGCGCGACGGGCCTTGGATTGATCGGCGTCTGCGTTGCTGCCGATGCCGCGATTGGTGCGCAAGCCGATCTGGTCGTTGATGCGCAGGTGCGCCTGCAGGTTGTTCTTTGCCAGATCGAGCATCTCGCGACGCTTGAGCACCTCCAGATAGACCTCGACAGTGCGCAGGGCGAGGCTTTCAGAGGTACCGCGCAGGTAATACGCGCGGGAGTTGACGACCTCGCGGGTCCGGCCGACCTCGTTCTTGGTGTTGAAGCCGTCGAACAGCATTTGCCGCAACCGCAGTTCCGACTGGGTGTAGTTCAGGGTTTCTTCGTTGTGGTTGTTGAAGCCCCGGGTATTGGGGCTGTCGGTGTGTTCACGGCCGTAGGCGGCGATCAGATCAACCGTGGGGAGATAGCCTCCTTTGGCGAACTTCACATCTTCGTCTGCCGACAATCGGTTGTTCACGTTGGCGTGAATTTCCGGGTGATTGTCGATGGTGTTCTGAATCGCCTGGTTGAGGGACATGGCTTGCGCTTGGGCGCAGGCGACCGCCAACACAACTGCACTGTAGAGCGGGGTCAAATCGCGCATGAATACTTCTCCGTGAAATGTTGTCGTGCTACTACGCCAAAAAACCGGCGATTCCTTCGGTTAAAACCGTATCAGGTTTGTAACATCACAGCTAAGAACAACTTTCGGAAAAGCTCAGACGTTTTTTTCATATGCGTTATTCCAAAAAAAACTTATGTCCTTTTGGATTTTCAGGCGATGGTGAAATCCATGATTCGCCTGTATTCAACGTATTACGGGCGGTTAAAAGATTTTGTGCACGTTTCAGCGGAAATTTGACGGCGGCCCATCAAGTCGTTTTTCGGACAAAAAACTTGAAAAGATTCAGCGACATAAAATTGTCGTCTGATGATGGCTTAAAGCCTTTTCTGTACGCCGTTCGAACAGTTTTTGTTGGATTCGTAACATTTTTTGATCGGTTATTTGCAGCAAGGGAGTGTCTATGGCCAGGTTGATCGGTACGGTGCAAAAAGTGGTGGGCGACGTTTTCGCGGTGGCCGGTGATGGAACCCGACGACTGGTCATCGAGGGCGACAGGCTCTACGCCGGTGAGCAGCTCCAGACCGGGCCTGCGGGCGCAGTGGCCGTGCACCTGACCGATGGCGGCGAGCTGACCCTGGGGCGCGACAGCAGCATGCCGCTGACGCCGCAGATCCTCGCCAACCATGCGACGCATATCGATACCCCGGACGCCGCCGCGCCCAGTCAGGCGCAACTGACCGACGTGCAGCAGCTGCAGCAAGCCATCGCCGCCGGCGCGGACCCCAGTCAGGTCACCGATGCGCCCGCCGCGGGCAATGCCAATCCCGGCGGCTCGCCGAGCGCGCTGGGTGGCGGCCACTCTTACGTGATGCTGACCGAGACCGGTGGCGTGGTGAATCCGGTGGTCGGCTTCCCCACCGAAGGGCTCAATCCAGTGTTTCTGGTGCCGGAAGGCGAAATCGGCGGGCGGGACGATGGCTCGCCCGACGCCAGTCAGCCGCCCGTCATCACGCCACCGCCACCGCCGACGGACAACGGCATTTCCCTGGGTGAGAGCGAGGTGACGCTCAACGAAGCCAATCTGGAGGACGGCAGTGCGCCGGATGGCGCCGCGCTGACCCAGGGCGGGACGTTTCAGGTCAACGCACCGGACGGGCTGCAAACGCTGACCATTGGCGGCATCGACGTTGTCAGCAATGGCGTTCCAATGTCGGGGCAGCAATCGATCACGCTGCCGTCGGGCAATACGCTGACCATCCTCGGTTACAACCCGACCACGGGCGTGGTCACGTACACCTACACGCTCACCGCGCCGGAATCACACAATCAGGGTGATGGCACGATCAACAACGAGCAGATTCCCGTTCACGCGGTGGACAGCGACGGCGACGTCGCCGACGGCAGCGTTATCGTCCATGTCGTCGACGATGTGCCGCACGCCGTCGCCGATGTCGGGTATGTGCTCGAAGGCGGCAATGTCATCGGCAACGTGTTGCTCAACGATCAGGCGGGTGCCGACGGTCCGGGCGCGGGCGGGCTGATTGTCGGCGTGCGCGCCGGCAGCGATACCTCAACGCCGGTCACGACCGGCTTGAACACGGTGATCAATGGTCTTTACGGCACGCTGACCATCGACGCCGCCGGCAACGCCGATTACCACAGCACGCCCGGCGTCATTCCACCGGAAGGTGCGCAGGATGTGTTCACTTACTCGATCCGTGACGCCGATGGCGACACCAGCACCACGACGATCACCGTCAATGTGGTACATGACAGCGGCGTGATCATTGCGCCGGGCGATTGCACGGTCAACGAATCGCATCTGCCAGGCGGCTCTCATCCGGATGCCGCCGCACTCACCCAAAGCGGCACGATCAAGATCACCGCACCCGACGGCCTGCAGACGCTGACGGTGGGCGGCATCAACGTGATCGAGAACGGCGTGGCGATCACCTCGCCGCACACGGCGCAATTGCCGTCCGGCAGCACGCTGACCATCCTCGGTTACAACCCGGTCACGGGCGTGGTGAATTACACCTACACGCTCAACACCCCGGAAGATCACAGCAAGGGCAACGGGGTGTCGGTCAATGACCGGATTCCCGTGCACGCGGTGGACTCCGATGGCGACGTCGCCAACAGCAACGTGGTGGTGAGGATTGTCGACGACACGCCGCAGGCCCATTGCGACATCGGCAATGTCGCGGCGGGCGGGGAAGTCAGCGGCAACCTGTTGCTCAATGACTCGGCAGGTGCCGACGGTGCCGGCCCCAACGGCCTGATCATCGGCGTGCGTGCCGGTGACCATACGTCAACACCGGTGTCCGGCGGCCTGAATACGGTGATCACTGGTCTGTACGGCACGCTGATCGTCGACAATCAGGGCAACGCGACGTATCACAGCAACCCCGCGCTGGTAGGCCCTCATGGCGAGCAGGACGTGTTCACCTACACGATTCGCGACGCCGACGGCGACACCAGCACCACGACCGTGACGGTCAATGTGGCGCCGCCCTGTCCGCCGGTGGCGTGCAATGACCACGACGTGACCGTTCATGAAAGCGCGCTGGATACGCACAAGGACGGACTGGATCTGGCGCCCGGCAAGGTCAACGGCAGTCACCCAGGCTCGACGGCCGAAACCGGTACCGGCACGGTCGCCGATTCAGTGCAGGGCGGCACCGGGGCGCTGACCTTCAGCCTGCAAGGCGCGCATAACGGCACCGCCCAGGGCGCGTTTGGCGTGCTGCACCTCAATGCCGACGGCAGCTACACCTACACGCTCACATCACCGGCGCAAACCACGCCGGGCGCCAACGACGGGCCCAATGTCATCCACGATACGTTCAACTACACCGTCACTGATTCGCTCGGGCATTCGTCGTCGGCACAGATCGTCGTCAACATCGTCGACGACCAGCCCAAGGCCGCGTGCATCGATCGCACCGTCACCAGCGAATCGACCAGCACTAACCTGATGCTGATCGTCGACACTTCGGCGAGCATGAACGAAGCGTCGGGCGTCAACGACTTGTCCCGGCTGGGGCTTGAGAAACAGGCGATCGTCGAACTGCTGAACAAATACGAGGCACTGGGCGACGTACGCGTGCAACTGGTGACCTTCAACAGTCAGGCGCACATCGGCAGCAACGAATGGGTCGATGTGGCGACGGCCAAAGCCATGGTCAACGGCCTGACGGCGGGCAACGGCACCAACTATGACGCGGCGCTGGCTGCCGCCGAACAGGCGTTCACCCAGAAAGGCGCGATCAGCGGCGCGCAGAATGTTGCGTATTTCTTCTCGGACGGAAACCCCACCACGTCACCGCAGCACTCCGATCCGGGCAGCGTGCCAGACCCTGACCGTGGCGATGGCATCAGCCTCGGTGAAGAAGCGGCCTGGACACAGTTCCTCGACAGCCATCACATCAACGCATACGCCATCGGCGTCGGCACGGAGGTCAGCAGCACCTACCTGGACCCGGTCGCGCACAATGGCGCGACCGCCACTGACAGCAACGCAGTGATCGTGACCGATCTGGGCCAGCTCAATGTCGTGCTCAGCGGCACGGTCCAGGGCGGGGTGCACGGCAGTCTGCTGGAAGGGGGCACATTCGGCGCGGATCAGGGTTACGTCAAATCGATCAGCGTGGACGGCACCACTTACCAGTTCGATCCGACAGCGTTCAGCCATCACGGCAGAGTCACCACCACAGGCGGCGAGAATCACGGCACGCTCGATCCGCTGAGCAACAACCTGACCATCACCACCGAGCAGGGCGGCACCCTGGTGATGAACATGAGCACCGGCGCTTACACCTACACCCCGGCGGCTGGCGTGCAGCAGCCGCAGACCGAAAACATCCATTACGTGCTCAGTGACTACGACGGTGACCTGGCGTCGGCCAACCTGAACATCCATGTCGTGCCGCCGCCGGTGTACGAAGCGCCCGTGGCCGTGGCTGACAACGTCATCACCAACCAGAGCGGCGCGACCGTTTTCATTCCTGGCCAGGCGCTGGCGGCCAATGACGCAGCAGGCAACGGCGGCCCGCTGACCGCGACGCCGACCCGTTTCGACACCGGCTGGACCGCCAAGGGTGGTGATTTCAGCGCGACGTCGCTCAAGACCCTTCCGTTCGCCAGCAGCCAGAACAAGGCGGTCAATCAGCTGAAGAATCTGGAGCGCAGTGATTTTTTCAACAATTCGGCGACGACGGCCCTGCTGGTGATCAGCGGCTATCTGGGCGCGGTCAATGGGTCGCCCGCCAATGCACAGGACCTGTACAGCGTCCATCTGAAGGCCGGCGAGACAGTCACCGTCGACCACTCCCTGACCAACGATGTGTTGGGCATGGCCTGGAAGTTCGAGGAAGGCGCCTACCATGGCATTGCCGACGGCGGCAGCTTTACCGCCACTGAAGATGGCGTGTACCGGCTGATCGTGGTGAATCAGGCCGATCCGGGCGTGAAGGAACACTACAACCTGAACCTGACGATCGACTACGCGGCGGTCAATAACACGCCCGATGTCCACAGCAGCTATACCGTCACCGATCCCCACGGCGGCAGCAGCACCGCGGCGGTGAACATTACCCATCAGGACGGGCAGGTCGTGCTTGGGACAACGGGCGACGATGTGCTGGTGGGCGCGGCGGACAGTCATCTGCACGGTGGCGACGGCAACGACGTGCTGGTCGCCGGACCAGGCAACAACGAGCTGTTCGGCGATAACGGCAATGACATGCTGTTCAGCGGGTCGGGCAACGATCTGCTCGACGGCGGCGCGGGCAACAACACCGCGAACTACTCGCTGGCCACTGCGGGCGTCACGGTCAGTACCGCCGAACTCGGACCGCAGCACACGGGTGGGGCGGGCGTCGACACGCTGGTGAATATCGATAACCTGATCGGTTCGAACTTCAACGATCACCTCACAGGCGATCAGGGCAACAATATGCTCAACGGCGGCCTGGGCAACGACGTGCTCAACGGCGGGGCGGGCGATGACATCCTGATCGGCGGACCGGGCAACAACACCCTGACCGGTGGCACGGGGCACGATACCTTCCAGTGGCAGGCGGGGAACACCGGGCACGACACCGTGACCGACTTCAATTTCGGCCTCGACAAGCTGGACCTGTCGCAACTGCTCCAGGGCGAGCACGGGGACGCGAACTCGCTGGAAAACTTCCTGCATTTCAGCGTCAGCGGCAGCGGTGCATCCCTGGTTTCAACCATCGATATAAGCAGCGTCGCCGGGGGCGCGATCACGCAGACCATCGACCTTGCCGGCGTGGATCTGGCCCATCACTACGGCGTCAGCCCCGGTGCCGGCGGCGTGGTGGCCGGCGGCCCGGATGCCGCAGCCATCATCAACGGAATGCTTGGGGACCATTCGTTGAAGGTCGATACGGTATGAGGGAAGGCTTGCGGTGTGCCTGAAACACCGCACCAAATGTCTGGCTTCTTGGTGTTGCCGCTGGCGAACGGGATAAACGCGAAGCTGCCCGTCAGGCCTCGGTCTCGATGGGGGCAGTCGAATACCCGGAAAACCGCGAGCTGGTTCACGAAGAGGGCGCTGTGGCTGGAGGAGATGCAGTGGCTGGAACGCAGTCTTCGCGGGCAAGCTCGCTCCTACGGGTTTTGTGTCTGGCCGCAGGATCCCAGAATGCCTGGAGATATCTGTAGGAGTGAGCTTGCTCGCGATCGGCTGCGCAGCAGTCGCAAAACCAGCCGCCGCGTCATGCCTGACACACCGCGTGCACCGATTTTGCTGCCGGTCCCCGGCAGATCGTCCGAGTGCGGGCCAGAGCGCGTCCCTACGGGATGTGTGTCAGGCCGGAGAACCCGGGAATGTCCGCTACCTATTTGTGGGAGTGAGCTTGCTCGCGAAGAGGCCGGTGAGCCCGGTGGAGAGTCAGCGGTGCAAGGTCTTTTGCCGCACGATATACACCGTCACCAGCACCGCGCTGATCAGCATGAAGCCCCGCGCCCACACCAGTGGCACCAGCCAGCAGGAAAACCCGATGCTGAGCCACATCAGCCCGATCGCGTAAACCTTGCCCCTGAGGGGAATGCCGTTGCCTTGCAGATAATCGCGAATCCACGGACCGAGACGAGGGTGATCGACCAGCCAGTGATAAAAACGCGGAGAGCTGCGGGCGAAGCAGGCGGCGGCCAGCAGAAGAAAGGGCGTGGTCGGTAGCACCGGCAGAAAGATCCCGACGACGCCCAGCGCCACGCTCAGCCAGCCAATGCCATGCAAGAGAAAACGCACGAGCCCGGAACGACTCGTGCGGGGTGTTGAATCACCGGAATTGCCCTGCGCCATAGGCGCAGACTCAGTGGTGGCGGGGCTTGAGGATGGCGGGCTTTTCGTCCGGTGCGTGCAGCAGCAGATACAGCGCGGTCAGCGCCTCCGGGATCTGCACGATCATGTCATCCATCAGGTTGGCGTCGGCGGCGATGTCCGCGAACTCAGGCTGCTCATCGAACAGACCCGAACCGACCATGATCGGCAGCAGCATCTCGCTGACTTCTTCCTCGTCGTTTTCGAACCAGGCCGCTTCACGCAGGAATACGCCCTCCATGAAGCCGATGCACCAGCCGCGCAGTTCCGAATCATCCGGGTCGTCGCCCAGATCCAGATCGCAAGGCAGCTCGAACTCTTCGTCCGACGCCAGCTGACGGGCGATATGTTCTTTGAGCTTGATGAGCGTGGACTCGATCTCTTCATGCTGAGCCTGATCCGCATAGTGCGGCGGTTCGGCGAACAGTGCGTCGATCCATTCGCGGTCCGGAACGGTTTCGGCACAGATCGACAGCGCGGTCAGGTAGCCGTGGGCGGCTACATAGTCCAGCGCTTCGTCATGCAGCTCATCGGCGTCGAGGAAGGCTTGCAGGCGGTGTAATTGCTCAGCGAAGGACATTGACGGACTACCTTGGAAATAAACGATGCTGAATTCTAGGCCCTGAGGGCCGAGGACGCCAGCGGCGAGGGCCATGGAATCGGTATTGCGCAAAAAATCGACCGTTGGCGTACGCGTTGTCCTATCGCCCGGAGCGCTCCGGTATACTGCCGCGCTTTGCGATTTGCTCAGCGATCTTCACCCGCTGCAGTGGCACCATCCGGGGTATCTATGCTCGACCAGGCTCAACGCGTACTTAAAGACATCTTCGGCTACGACAGCTTCCGTGGTCGCCAGGGTGCCATTATCGAGCGCGTGGCCAGTGGCGGTGATGCGCTGGTGCTGATGCCTACGGGCGGCGGCAAATCCCTTTGCTTTCAGGTGCCCGGCCTGCTGCGCGACGGTCTGGCCGTGGTCGTGTCGCCACTGATCGCACTGATGGACGACCAGGTTGCAACGCTTGAAGAGCTCGGTGTTTCGGCCGCGGCGCTGAACTCCACGCTCACCCCCGAGCAACAGCGCGACCTTGCCAACCGGATCCGTCTGGGCGAAGTGAAAATGCTCTACCTGGCGCCGGAACGCCTGGTTCAGCCGCGCATGCTGGCCTTCCTGCAAAACCTCAAGATCGCCTTGTTCGCCATCGACGAAGCCCATTGCGTATCGCAATGGGGCCACGACTTCCGGCCCGAATACCTGCAGCTGGGCCAACTGGCCGAGTTGTTTCCTGACGTCCCGCGCATCGCCCTGACCGCGACCGCCGACAAGCGCACCCGGGAAGAAATCGTCAATCGCCTGCACCTGCAGAACGCCGAGCGTTTTCTGTCCAGCTTCGACCGGCCGAACATTTTCTACCGCATCGTTCCCAAGGAGCAGCCGCGCAAGCAATTGCTGGCGTTCCTTTCCGAGCGGCGCAGCGATGCCGGCATCGTCTATTGCCTGTCGCGCAAGAAAGTCGAGGAAACCGCTGCGTTCCTCAGCGACAACGGCTATCCGGCGCTGCCGTATCACGCCGGGCTGCCGATCGAAACGCGCTCGGAGAACCAGCGCCGCTTCCTTAATGAGGAAGGCCTGATCATGGTCGCGACCATCGCCTTCGGCATGGGCATCGACAAGCCCAACGTGCGTTTCGTCGCGCACATGGATTTGCCCAAGTCGCTGGAAGCCTACTACCAGGAAACCGGTCGGGCAGGGCGTGACGGTCTGCCTGCCGATGCCTGGATGGCGTACGGCCTGCAGGATGTGCTGATGCTCAAGCAGATGCTGCAGAACTCCGAAGGCGATGAACGACACAAGCGCGTCGAGCATCACAAGCTCGATGCAATGCTCGCCTTGTGCGAAGAAACCCGCTGCCGGCGTCAGGCATTGCTGGCCTACTTCGACGAAGACATGCCAAACCCGTGTGGGCACTGCGACAACTGTGTCGACGGCGTGCAGACCTGGGACGCTACCGAACCTGCGCGTCAGGCGCTCTCTGCAATCTATCGAACCGGTCAGCGCTACGGCGTCGGCCATCTGGTCGACGTGCTGCTGGGCAAGGAAAACGACAAGGTCCAGGGTTTCGGGCATCAGCATCTTTCGGTGTTCGGTGTCGGTAAGAGCCGCAGTGAAGGCGAATGGCGCTCGTTGTTCCGACAACTCGTGGCGCGCGGTCTGGCTGACATCGATCTGGAAGGCTACGGCGGCCTGCGCCTGAGCGACACGTGCAGACCGCTGCTGCGCGGCGAAGTGACGCTGCAGCTGCGTCGCGACCTCAAGCCGCAGACGACCCCGAAAGCGTCCGGCAGCCCGGCCAGTCAGTTGGTGCGCGGCGAGGAACGCGAACAGTGGGAAGCCTTGCGCACCCTGCGGCGCAAGCTGGCGGAAGAACATGGCGTGCCGCCTTACGTCATTTTCCCCGATTCCACGTTGCTGGAGATGCTGCGCAGCCAGCCAGGCACCATGGCCGAAATGGGCCGGGTCAGCGGCGTCGGTGCGCGCAAGCTGGAGCGTTACGGCGAGGCGTTCCTGGAAGTGCTCGGCGGCGCGGCCCCGGCGCCTCGGGTCGTCACCGACCTGCGTCACGAACTGATCAGTCTGGCGCGAGCCGGCATGACCCCGATGCAGATCGCCGGGCAACTGCAATGTTCGGAGAAAAACGTCTACACGATGCTTGCTGAAGCCATTGGCAAGCAGCAGTTATCACTCGATCAGGCGCTGGATCTGCCTGAAGACCTGCTCAGCGAAATTCAGGACGCCTTCCTCGATGGCGAGGGTGAGCTGCCGCCGGTCGCGGCGATTGCCGAGCTGTTCACCGGCCGCGTGCCGGAAGGCGTGCTGTATTGCGTGCGTGCGGCATTGCAGTCCGAATTCGAAGTCTGACGCCAATGTCTGAACGGGCATGAATGCGGTGGGCGCTGCAGCCTGCGACCATTCATGCACTGCAGCGCGTTCCATGCCAAACCTGCCGCTTGCTGGACTGCACAGCGTTGTGCGACGAAAGACCACATCCAGACGCTTGCCTCGATAGAAGGTCCATGGTTAGCTGCCTATTAATTAGGAATCGCCTTTAACCATTGAGTTACCTATGCCGTTAACCGAAGAACACCGCTTTGGCATGCAGCTGGCCAATCTTTCCCGCGGCTGGCGCGCCGAGCTCGATCGTCGACTGGCTGACCTGGGATTGTCCCAGGCGCGCTGGCTGGTGCTGCTGCATCTGGCGCGATTCAAAGAGCCTCCGACCCAGCGCGAACTGGCCCAGAGCGTTGGCGTAGAAGGGCCGACCCTGGCCCGACTGCTCGACAGTCTGGAGAACCAAGGGCTGGTTCGTCGTCAGGCAGTGGTGGAAGACCGGCGTGCGAAAAAGATCGTGCTCAGTGATACCGCGCGGCCGCTGATCGAGAAGATCGAAACCATTGCTACCGCCCTGCGCCACGAGCTGTTCGTCGGCATTGATGAAGAGGATTTGCGTGTGTGCATGCGCGTTCACTCGAAAATTCTGGCCAATCTGGAAAAATCCTGACGCCGGCGCCGGGCGCCCGCGACAAATACGTTGAACCTGTCGAAACATCCTGTTCTATTTGCACCCATACTGATTCTGCCGGACACGCTGTCCGTGCGCGTAAACGAAAGTGCAGGGAAGCCTGCCTTGTTCTCTATAAGGGTTCGCATGCTGAAGAGTTTTCAGGCTGGTAGTCGGCGCGGGGCTTTTGCACCAGATCGCGTTCAGTCGGGTCTTCGCTCGGGGTTGCTGACACTGGCGATCGCCTCGGCTTCGCTGCTCCACAGTTCAATGGCCGCGGCATTGGGTCTGGGCGAGATCACGCTGCATTCGGCGCTGGGGCAGCCTTTCAATGCCGACATCGAACTCATCGAAGCAGGCAGTCTGACGTCGGACGAAATCGTTGTCAGCCTGGCCTCGCCCGAGGCGTTCGCCAAAGCGGGCGTCGAGCGGGTGTTCTTCCTTAACGATCTGCGTTTTACCCCCGTGGTGCGTGGCAACCGCAGCGTGATCCATGTCGAATCGCGCAAGGCGGTCACCGAGCCTTATCTGGATTTCGTCGTGCGACTGGTGCGCCCGAACGGCGACCAGCTGCACGAATACACCGTTCTCCTCGACCCGCCGACCTCGGCTTCCGGGCTCGCCGCGACGCGCAGCCGTACCCAATCGCCCGCCTCCGGGGCGAAGGACAGCGACTCGCGTTTGCCGGTCGCGCCGCCACAGGCCAGGCAAGGCAAGCGGTACACCGTGGTGTCCGGTGACACGCTGGCGGGCATTGCCCGGCAGATGCAGGCCCCCGGCAGCAAAGTCTCCTCCAGCGAGTTGATCAGCGGCATTCAGTCCCTCAATCCGCAGGCCTTTCCCAACGGCGAACGCAGTCAGCTGAAAGTCGGCCAGAGCCTGCTGTTGCCCGACAGTGCCGCCGAGCCCAAAGCCGCGAACAGCGCGCCAGCCGGTGGGCAGAACGCGTCGAACGTCGCGCCCGCCCCGACTGCATCCGGCTCGGGAGCGGCAAGCGCTCGACCCGGTGCCAACGAGCAACTGACGGCCACTGCGCTGGAAAACCAGCAGCTCAACACCTCGCTGGAAGATCTCAAGCAGCAGGTTCAGGAGGCGTCCGTCGAGGAGGCCGACAAGGACAAGCAGATCATCGAACTGCAAACGCAGCTGGCCGAACTCAAGGCACTGGCTTCACGGCCCGCTGCGGCACCGGTGACGCCGGCCTCGGGTGCGCCTGCTGGTACGGATGCCGCGCCCGCCCCGGAACCGGGCCTGGTCACGGCCGCGCCGGCGCCGACCCCAACCCCTGCCGCCGCGCCGACACCTGCACCTGCACCCGTCGTCGTTGCGCCGGCGCCCGTTCAACCGGTCGAAGACGAGGGTCTGCCGTGGACCACCCTGCTGGCCGGTCTGTTAGTGACTCTGCTGTTGCTGGCGTTGGCCTGGTCGGTCCGTCGCAACAAGCTCAAAGACCAGATGGCCCTGCAGCCGGAGCCGGTCGAGCCGATCATCAAGCCTGCCCAGGCCACCGTCACGCCGGTGTTCGAGGTGCCTGCGGTGACAGCGCCGCGTCCGGCCACCTCGGCGCCCGCCGGGCAGCGTCTGGCAGGTGCCGCCACCGACGCGCTGGATGGCGCGAGCATTTATATCGCCTATGGCCGGTTCGCCGAAGCCCTGGCGATCCTGCGCGACGCGCTGGACAAGCAGCCCCAGCGCACCGATGTGCGCTTGCGCGTCCTTGAATTGCTGGGCGAGCAGGGTGATCTCGAAGGCTTCGACCGCGAAGAGCAGATCCTGCTGAGTCAGGGCATCGAAGCGCAGAAACTCCAGGAGATCCGCAGCCGCTATCCGAAACTGCACGTCGAGACGGCCCCGGTTGCCGCGCCTCCTGGCGAAACTGCGTCGCCCGCCATGACCGCGCCGGTCGCTGCCGCAGTGGTCGCCGGTGCCGCGGCAGCAGCCGCCGCTCCGGAACCGCAGGCGCAGCTCGACGAGAATGCAGCGGCAGCGCTGAATCCTCAGCCTGCCGCCGACGATTTCCAGCTCAATCTGGATGACCTGTCGATGGACGCCGACTGGGATCTGGTCGATCCGTTCGAAAATACCCCGGCCCCGCGCAAACCGGCGCCGGAGGCCGAGCCTGAGCTGGATCCGTCATTCGCCTCTAACCTGACCGAGTTGCCGGAAGTCTTCGAGATGCCCGAAGAGCAGTTCCTCAGTGATTTTGCCGAAGAAGAAGCGCCTGCACAGATGGATGTCGAGTTCGAGGCTGAGCCGGTGGTGGTTCAGAGCAACAGTGACCTGATCGACGATGCCTTCCTGGACAGCTTCATGGACGACGAAGGCGGCTTCGATCTGCTGGATCTGGACGAAGCGCCGCTGAGCAAAATCAACGAAGCCCAGGTGCTGATCGATGAAGGCAACGTCGAAGAGGCGCGTCGGCTGCTGCAGGAGGTGATCGACGAGTCCGACGACGGCCCACAGCAAACCGCCCGCGATCTGCTCGCAGGACTCAATTGACCATGTCGACGAAACTGGAAATCGCCATCACCTATTGCACGCAGTGCCAGTGGCTGCTGCGTGCGGCGTGGCTGGCGCAGGAGTTGCTGAGTACGTTCTCTGACGATCTGGGCAAAGTCTCGCTGATCCCCGGCACCGGCGGCGTGTTCCGCATCACCTGCAACGACGTGCAGGTCTGGGAGCGCAAGGCCGATGGCGGGTTTCCCGAAGCCAAAGTCCTGAAACAGCGTGTGCGTGACCAGATCGACCCCGACCGCGATCTGGGGCACAACGATCGCAGCGCCGATCAGGACAGTTGATCGAGCGCGTCGATGACGGGGTTGCCAGTAGCGATTGGACGCTGCTGGCGTAACACGCCTATGCTCAGTTGCCTTCCCAGCGCTCGTCAGCCGTAGACCCTTCCATGATCGTCAGACCTCATCCCAACCTCGTCAATGTGCTGCTCGCGCTCAAGGGCTCGATTGCGCGGCGCATCGCCATGCGCAGCCTGCTGGTCACGTTGCTGGCGGCAGTCATCGTCCTGATCGAAAACCTGCACCCGGACTACTTTGCCAAGGTCAGCGCGACGCCGTTCACGCTGCTGGGGCTGTCGCTGTCGATCTTCATGAGTTTTCGCAACAACGCCTGCTACGACCGCTGGTACGAGGCGCGCAAGGCGCTGGGGGAAATGATCACCGAAACGCGGTCGATCATTCGCGAAACCCAGGTGATGAAGGATGACGGTGTGCGCGGACCGATCCTGCGTGACCTGTGTGGCTTTGCTCACGCACTGGGCGCCGTGCTCCGGCGTCAGGATGTCCAGCGAGCGGCCGGGCCGTGGCTCAGCCAGATGCCGCCGGCCGGTGCGGCCAATCCCTGTGACCGGATTCTGCGCGAAGTCGGGCGCCAGTGTTCGCAGGCCGCCGACAGCGGGCAGATCAACGAGTGGCGCTACACGTTGCTGGCCAGTCATCTCAGCGCGCTGAGCCGCGTGCTCACCACCTGTGACCGGATCAAGACCACGCCGCTGCCGTTTCCCTACACCTTGTTGCTGCATCGCACGATCTACCTGTTCTGCATCCTGCTGCCTTTCGCGATGGCGGAACCGCTGGGGTGGATGACGCCGTTTTTCATCGCCATCGTCAGCTATACCTTCTTTGGCCTTGATGCGATCAGCAACGAACTCGAAGACCCGTTCGGCTATGACGAGAACGACCTGCCGCTGGATGCGTTGGTGCGTGTCGTCGAGCGCGACGTGCTGGATGCCTTGGGCGTCGAGCCGCTGCCGCCGTTGCTTGAACCGGTGGAGTTCGTGTTGACGTAACGGCTGTGTGCACCTGCTGAGTCCTCTGGCTGGCGCTGCCTCGATCGATCGCGGCCTTGTCATCAAATTTCAACAGCCTCGTCATGTTCATTTCACTGACCCGGTCCACCCTTGGGGAAACCAGTGTGGAGGTCATCCATGAGCATTGCCGAGAACGTGAAACCCAGTCGTAAGCAACGTGTCCGGACCTTGTGGATATCTGATGTGCATCTGGGAACCCGGGACTGCCAGGCCGAGCATTTGTCCGGCTTCCTCAAGCAGTATCAGGCCGACAGGATTTATCTGGTCGGCGATATCATCGACGGCTGGAAACTGCGCGGCGGCATGTACTGGCCGCAAGCGCACACCAACGTCATCCGCCGCCTGCTGACCATGAGCAAGCGCGGCACCGAGGTGATCTATGTCACCGGCAATCACGATGAATTCCTGCGTCGCTATTCCAGACTGATTCTGGGCAACATCCAGCTGGTGGACGAGGCGGTGCACACCACCGCCGACGGTCGCCGGATGCTGGTGATCCATGGCGATCAGTTCGACGTGATCACGCGCTATCACCGCTGGCTGGCTTTTCTTGGCGACTCCGCCTACGAATTCACCCTGACCCTCAACCGCTGGCTCAACCACTGGCGGGCGAAATACGGCTACGGCTACTGGTCGCTTTCGGCTTACCTCAAGCACAAGGTCAAGACAGCCGTGAATTTCATCAGCGATTTTGAGGAAGCCATCGCTCACGAATGCGTGAAGCGCGGGCTAGATGGCGTGGTCTGCGGGCACATTCACCACGCGGAAATTCGTCAGGTGGGCGGCGTGGAATACCTCAATTGCGGCGACTGGGTCGAGTCGTGCACCGCGCTGATCGAGCACTGGGACGGCACGATCGAACTGTTCAGGCTCGCCGATGCTCACGTGAAGGCAAAAGCTGGCGTCATCGAGCCTGCCGTGGGCGAGACGGTCTGAAGCCTGCACTTGTTCAGCTCATGATCGGGGGCAACGCTCAGCTCAGGGCAGGCGCCTTCATCAGAAGGGCACTCTGCCGATCAGCATGTCTTTGTACATGACGAAATCGCCCAGCAGGCTGTAGAGCGGATGCTTGAACGTGGCAGGTCGATTCTTCTCGAAAAAGAAATGCCCGACCCAGGCAAAGGTGTATCCCGCCAACGGCAACACCCACAGCAACACCCAGTTCGCGCTCAATAACGCGATCGCCATAATCGCGATGACCAGACTGGTGCCCACGAAGTGCAGGCGACGGCAAGTGCTGTCGCGGTGCTCTTGCAGGTAGTACGGATAGAAATCGGCAAATCGCTCGAACGTTCTCAGGTTTTCCACGGGGCTTTGCTCGGCTGCGCTGTGTCGACTCAGTTTAGTCCAGCCCTCGCTGCAGGCAGTGACAATGGGTGCCAACGTAGTATCCTTCGGCTATCAGTCGCAGGGGGCGATTGAGCATAATAAGAAGACGTGAGCATGGAAAAAACGACTTCTTCGAGCTGGGCCCTGGGCATCGTCAGGTCTCTGGAGATGGACGGGCTCGACTGCCAGGCGCTGTTCCGCGAGCTGGGCCTGATCTACGCGGACCTCGAGAACCCTGACGCCCGATTTGCCCAGGACTCCATGACTCGCCTCTGGCAGCGTGCCGTCGAGCTGTCGGGTAATCCGGCGATCGGTCTGAACATGGCTCGCGTCGTCAGGCCGGCGTCTTTCAGCGTGGCCGGGTATGCGCTGATGTCCAGCCAGACCCTCAAAGAGGGGTTCGAGCGTCTGGTGCGCTATCAGCGCATCATTGCCGACAGCGCCGATCTGAGTTTTCGGCTGATCCCGGAAGGTTACGCCCTGATCCTTACCGTGCACGGCGATCGACTGCCGCCGACGCGGCAAAGCGCCGAGGCCTCGCTGGCCTTTGCACTGGCGTTTTGCGGCTGGCTGACGGGCCGTCCGTTGCACCCGCGTCAGGTACTGATTCAGGGTGACCAGCCCAAAAATGTCGAGCCGTACAAGAAGTTCTTCCACGCGCCGCTGACCTTCAATGCGCCATACGACGCTCTGGTGTTCGAGCGCGCCGACATGGAAGCCCCCTTGCCGACGGCCAATGCGGCGATGGCTGAACTGCATGACCGTTTCGCCGGGGAGTTCCTGGCCCGCTTTGCCAACAACCGCGTCACCCATCAAGCGCGCCAGGTGATTTGCAGGCTGCTGCCTCAGGGGGAGCCCAAACGTGAGGCGGTCGCCCAGAGCCTGCACTTGTCGCAACGTACCTTGCAGCGGCGTTTGCAGGAGGAGGGCACCAGTTTTCAGACGCTGCTCGATGACACTCGACGCGAACTGGCCGAGCAATACCTCGCGCAACCGCAGATGACCTTGCTGGAGATCGCTTACCTGTTGGGCTTCGCCGACCCGAGCAACTTCTTCCGTGCATTCAGACGATGGTTCGACGAGACGCCGGGCGAGTACCGGGTACGTAAGGCGATCGACTAGTCACCCTCGATCCCATGAACGCGCTGCAAGGACGTGCCGTGTTCTGTCCGGCGGCGTTGTATCAATGCCGCCAGAATGCAGGGATGCACAGCACCAGCACCGTGATGATTTCCAGCCGGCCAAGCAGCATGCCGACCGACAGAATCCACTTGGCGGCATCGGGCAGTGTCGAGAAGTTGCCCGCCGGACCGATGGTTTCCCCCAGCCCCGGCCCGACGCCAGACACCGTACTGGCCGCGCCGGTGAGTGCGGTCATCCAGTCCAGCCCCAGCAACGACAGCAGCAGTGCGATCAGGCAGATGGTGATCGTGAAGAAGAACGAAAACGTCAGAATCGAACGAACGATTTCGTCGTCCAGACGATGGCCGTTGTACTTCTGTTTGAGCACCGCCCGAGGATGAATCAACTGATGCAGGTTGGCCTTGAGCAGGATGTACGCAACCTGGAACCGGAACACTTTCACGCCGCCCGCGGTTGACCCCGAGCAGCCGCCGATGAAGCCCAGATAGAAGAACAGCATCAACGCGAAGTTGCCCCAGAGGCTGTAGTCGCCAAGCGCAAAACCGGTGGTGGTCACCACTGAGGTCACGTTCAGCGCGACATGGCGCAACGCGTCGTACCACGGCAGATCGGTGGTCGCCCAATACCAGACGCCCATCACCAGCCAGGTGACCAGCAGCAGGCCGATGAAGCCCTGCACTTGCTGGTCCCGGAACAGCGCCTGGCGATGGCCGCGCAAGGTGGCGACGTACAGGGTGAAGGGCAGGCTGCCGAGAATCATCACCACGATAGCCACCCAATGCACAGCCGGTTGCGGCCATTTGGCGAGAGACAGATCGGAGGTGGAAAAACCGCCGGTGGAAATCGCCGACATTGAATGGTTGATGGCGTCGAACAGGCTCATCCCTGCCCACCAGAACGCCAGACTGCCCAGTACGGTGATGCCGACGTAAACCAGCACGATGAACTTGGCGACCATGTGCGAGCGCGGCATGACCTTTTCCGAGCGGTCCGACGATTCGGTCTGGAACAACCGCATGCCACCGATGCGCAGCAAGGGCAGAATCGCCACGGCCATGCCGATGAAGCCGATGCCGCCGAGCCAGTGCAGCAGCGAGCGCCAGATGAGGATGCCCGGCGACATGCTGTCGAGCCCGCTGAGGACCGTGGAACCGGTGGCGGTGATGCCCGACATGCTTTCGAAAAAGGAGTCCGTGTAGCTGATGTGCTGGGTCAGCAGAAACGGCAGCGCGGCGAAAATGCACACCACGACCCAGCTGCTGACCGTGAGCAGGTACATGTCTCTGGGCCGCAGGTGGACGTGTTCCGGCCGCCCTTGACCCACCAGCGCAAGGCCGCAGATGAAGGTGATCATGCTGGACCAGAGGAACGAGGGCATGTCCGCCGTGCGGTTGAAGATCAGCAGCGTGGCCATTGGCACGACCATGGCGATGGCCAGGGTGATGAGAAAGATGCCGATAATGAAACCGATGATGCGAAGGGTCGGCAACGCCATGCAGTCGCTCTGATCTAGGTGATGGAAAGGCGCTCATTCTACCCGTGGGCAGAGCCAAGTAAACCGAGGCACTTTCTGCGTGTCTTGTAAGTAAATGCCACCGCTGTTCGTTATTGAAGTTCAAGAATGTGTTTGCAGCACTACAATGCCCCATCAAATTTCAGGAGACGATTCAATGGAAGCGCTTGATGTATTGCTTAATCGCGTGTCCGTCCCCCGGCTGATCGAGCCTGCACCCGATGCGGCGCAACGCGAAATCCTCTTCAGCGCCGCCTTGCGTGCTCCCGATCATGGACAGTTGCGGCCTTATCGGTTTCTCACCGTAGAAGGTGAAGCGCGTCAGCGAATGGGCAATCTGCTGGCCGAGGCGCTGATCGAAAGCGGCAGCGGTGCCGATGAAAAAGCGCTGGACAAGGCCCGCTCCGGCCCCTTGCGCGCACCGCTGGTGGTGGTCGTCATCGCCAGGCTGCAAGACCATTACAAGGTACCCAGGAGCGAACAGCTGATCACCGCGGGTTGCGCTGCCCACGGCGTGCTGCTGGCAGCCTATGCGCTGGGCGTTGGCGCGGTATGGCGCACCGGCGAGTTGTCCTACTCCCCGCATGTGGCCAAAGGCCTGGGCCTGGCTGCGGACGAAGAAGTCGTTGCGTTCCTGTATCTGGGCACGCCGCTGAACCCACCGCGCGAGGCGGCGAAGCCTGAAGTCGTGGACTTCGTCAGCGAGTGGCAGGGGTAGGGTGGCACTGCGCATTTCCGCAGTCGCAGGCGGGCTCGCGATTTCGGTCCGTTAGCCACCTCGTCACCACCGGCTGGACCTGTTCGCGAGCCAGCCGGGGCCGACCGTTAGCTGTGCACGGTCGCCAGATCGTGCGGTACGACAATGCTGGCGATGAAGCCGCCCTGCGGATGATTTTCCAGCAGCAGATGGCCTCCGTGCTTTTCCGCTGCGCGTTTGGCGATGGCCAGACCCAGACCATAGCCCGGAGCGGTCTGGCCCGGCGCACGGTAGAACGGTTCTCCCAGCTGAGCCAGGTGATCCGCGCTGACGCCAGGGCCGTGGTCACGCACGCTGATGAACAGCGTGTCATCTTCGCTGCGCGCGCTCAGTTCGATGGGCTGACCTGCAGGATTGAAACGCAGAGCGTTGCGCAGCAGGTTGTCCAGCGCCCGTTCGAGCACGTTCGGCCAACCCTGCAGTTGAACATCAGCCTGTACCTGAACGGCGACGGTCTGGTCTGTGCTGCCCAGCTCGGTTTCCGCTTTCAGGTGATGCAACAGCCCGGGAAGATCGATCGCCGTGGCGCTGCCCATGTCCGCATCCAGTCGCGCCAGAGCCAGGATTTCACCGATCAACTCCTCCAGCCGGTCGCATTCGCGCGTCAGACGCGGCCAGAGCTTTTCCCGCTCGGCAGGTTCGGCCCGTTCGGCCAGTGCCAATGCGATGCGCAGGCGTGCGAGGGGCGAGCGCAGCTCGTGGGAAACGTCGCGCAGCAACTGTCGCTGGCTGCCGATCAGGCTTTGCAGGCGCGCACCCATGCGGTTGAAATCGTTGGCCAGAACGCCGAATTCATCCCTGCGATTGGCCAGCTGGGCCAGGCTGTTCTGTTGATAGGTGGTTTGACCAAGGTCATGCACGGCGCCCCGCAGACGGCTCAGCGGACGCGTGATCGACAACGTCACCAGCAGACTGAACAAGGTCAGCACAACCAGCGCAATGCCCAGTGCGCTGAGCGGCCACAGCAGGCTTTCGCGGTGCCAGGCATCGAGTTCAGGATGTGGGATACGGTAGATCAGCAGGTAGGTTTCTTCGGTCTTGGGGCTGGTGTATTCACTGGTCAGACGACGCCATGGCAGTTGCCGGGGATCGTCCTTCTGACGGGCTTCGAAGGCGGCCGCACGTGGGGGAAATGTGCCGGGAATCACCGCTTCGCCGCTGTCGTTGAGCACCTGGACGTCGATGTGATACTTGCGTTTGAGGCCTTGCAGAAAGTCCTGAGCGGCGCCTTCACCTTCGTTCTCGTAAAGCTGAGTCCATTTTTCCGGCAGGTTATGCAGGCCGGGATGACGGCTGAGAATCCAGGCATCCTGATTGAGCATATGGCCCAACAGGATCGACAGACCCGCCACCAACGCGATCGCCAGCCAGAAGCTTGCGAGAATTCGCCAGAACAATGAACGCACTTGAAGCCCTCGGTCACGCCCCTCAATCAGAAAACCCGACACGCCGGGGAGAGCGTGTCGGGTCAGGGAGTGTAATGCCGCGCCAGCAGCGGTGACCGCGAATTACTGGGTTTTTTGCGCTTTCTGCGCTTTCCAGGCTTCGAACTCGGCACGATCGGCCCGGCGCTGAGCCTGATCCTTCTGGATCTGATCGAAGGTCTTCTGCTGCTCAGGCGTCAGCATGGCGCGGATGTCGGCCTGGGTTTTCGCATGTTTGGCAGCCAGCTCATCCTGCATCGCTTTCTGATCGGCCGGCGACAGCTTGGCCAGGTACTTGTGGGTGATCTCGGAGCGGCCGCGCCATTGGTCGCCCATCAGTTTGCCGACCTGCTGACGCTGTTCCGGGGTCAGGTTCAGCTTGTCGAACGGACCTTTACGGTGATGCATGCCCGGGCCATCGAAGCCAGGACCGCCGGGACCTGCCATCGGGCCGCCTTCCGGAGGCATTGCCATTGCAACGGTAGGCAGGGCAGCAGCGAACATCAAAGCCATCAGAGTCTTGCGCATGGTGTATCTCCTTGTCTCGAATCCGGCTCTGTGCCGGTTGTGGCCAGTTTAGGGAGATCAAGGTCAAGCGAGGTCAGGTGTGGGTAAAGCTTGGGTAAAGAGGATTCATGATGCGGCTGACAGATCGATGTCGGCGCAGTTACCTGCAGGGGCGGGCTTGCCCGCGATGGCGATTCGTCAGACATTGCAATGTGGCTGACACACCGCCATCGCGGGCAATCGTGCTCCTGCATTTATTTCGTATGAACTACACCGCGTAGTAATAACCCCGACTGCGCAGCGCGACGATGCGCGGGCGGCCGTCGGCGTGCGGTCCGATCTTCTTGCGCAGGTTACTGACGTGCATGTCCAGGCTGCGGTCGTAGAGGGTAAGTTTGCGACCCAGCGCCAGCTGCGCCAGCTCCTGCTTGTCCAGAGGTTCGCCCGGCTGGCCGAGCAAGGCTTCGAGCAAGCGGGCTTCGGAGACGGTCAGGGTGAATTCCTGGTCGTCGATGGTGACGACGCCACGGGCCGGGCTGAAGCACAGGTCGCCCAGTTCGATCTGCGAAGAGACTGCCGTGGGGTGGCTGCGGCGCAGGACGGCGCGCAGGCGTGCGGTCAGTTCCCGAGGGTCACAGGGCTTGGCAAGGTAATCATCGGCTCCAAGCTCCAGACCCAGAATGCGGTCCAGCGGCTCCCCGCGTGCGGACAGCATCAGGACCGGAAGGTCGGGGTGATCGGTGCGCAGTTGCTTGAGCAGTTCAAGACCGCTGCCATCGGGCAGCATCACGTCCAGAACCACGGCCGCCGGAGCGGATTCGGCCAGTGCCTTGCGGGCGCTCTGGCCATCGTGGCAAGCCCTGACCACAAACCCTTCCTGGGTCAGCCAACTGCTCAGAAGCTCGCAGAGCTCCTGGTCATCATCAATAAGTAACAGCTCGCTCATGACTCACTCAATTTAGCCATTGCCGACGCTGTCTACGCCAGCCGCTGGCAAAGATACCGCACAGAAGGGCCGACATTGCAACGCCAGCCCCAGTGACGAACCATTGTTGTTGCTCGGTCAGCACCCGTGGAGGCATGACCGACTGAGCTTCTTTGAGCTGCAGTTTAAGCCTTTGGTTCTCCTGACGCAGGCGACCGAGCTGGATACTTTCGCGTTCGGCATCGGCATTCTGCATCTGCCGCGTCAGTTCTTCGCGTTGTTTCTCGCTTTCCGCCAGACGCTGGCGCAGATCGGTCAACTGGCTCGCCGCGCTGGGCAGCGGCAGTGCGTGGCTGATGGTGTCGCTCGTTTCCTCCGCTTGCACATCGAAACTGATTGCCGAAACGGCCAGCGCGGCCGTCAGTACACACCACAGACGTGGACGCATCTGAACTCCTGACTTTTTTGCGGCGCCTGGCAACTGCACCGTTTTTATTGGGCATTTGGCAGGTTATCGGCAGCAGGATGCGAATAATGAGCAATCAGAAGCGGGCGTGCGCAATGCCCGGTCTCAAGGAGCCGGGCACGGTGCGGCAGGTTACGGCAGGACTTGTTTGAAAGGCTTGACCACGACGTGGTCGTAAACGCCGGCCTTGATGTAAGGGTCGGCATCAGCCCAGGCCTGCGCGGCGGCGAGCGATTCGAATTCGGCGACGATCAGGCTGCCGGTGAAACCCGCCGCGCCCGGGTCGTTGCTGTCGACGGCCGGGTTGGGGCCAGCGAGGATGATGCGGCCTTCGGCTTTGAGTGCCGTCAGGCGCTCCAGATGCGCGGGGCGCGCTTCCAGGCGTTTTTCCAGCGAGTTGGCGACGTCTGTTGCGACGATTGCGTAGAGCATTTCAGTCCTCGGTCTTTTTTGTTGAAGGCTGGGTGGACGCATCGGCGTCGTGGATGTGTCGGGCCAGGAAAATGCCTTGGCCGATCAGGAACAGCAGGGTCATGCCCAGGCTGCCGAAGACTTTGAAATCGACCCAGAAATCCTGATAAGTGAACGCCACATACAGGTTGGCGGCGCCGCAGAATAGAAAGAACACGATCCAGGCGATGTTCAGTCTGGTCCAGATCGCCTGCGGCAGGGTCAGCGCGTGGCCCATGATGCGCTGGATCAGCAGACGGTCACCGATGAAATGGCTGCCGGCAAAAATCAACGCGAACAGCCAGTTGACGACCGGCGCTTTCCACTTGAGAAAGGTTTCGCTGTGAAACGCCAGCGTCAGGCTGCCGAAGACCAGACAGGCGATCAGGGTCAGCCACTGGCTTTTTTCAAGCTTGCCTTGACGCACATAAAGGATGCCGTAGACCACGATGGAGCTGGCGATCAACATCGCGGTGGCGCTGAAAATTCCGCCTACCATGAAGCTGTGGCCAAGAATGTCGACGGCTTGGGGACTGATTTTGTAGACGACGAAAAACAGGATAAGCGGGATGAAGTCGATGAATTGTTTCACAGTGAGAGCCAGAAGCTGGATGTGACGGCATAATAACAAACATCAATGACTGCGAAAGCGCCCCTATGAATGTCGACCTGCACTGCCACAGCACCGCTTCCGATGGCGCGCTTGCGCCTGCGGCACTTGTCGCACGTGCTCACGAAAACGGCGTCAGAGTGCTTGCACTGACCGATCACGACACCATCGAAGGCCTCGAAGAAGCCCGTGCGGCGGCGCTTGCGCTGGATATGCAGCTCATCAATGGCATCGAGTTGTCCTGCACTTGGGGCGGTGCCACCATCCACGTGCTGGGCTACGGCTTCGATGTCGATGCCCGGCCTTTGCTCGATGCCATTGAGCAATTGCACACCGGGCGGTGGTTGCGCGCGGAAGAAATCAGTCGCAAATTGGCGATGAAAGGTATGCCTGGCGCGCTCGAAGGTGCGCGGGCCGTGCAGCAGGCCTTGGGTGACAGCGGCAATGCACCGGCCAGACCGCATTTCGCCGATTTCCTGATCAATGAAGGTTTCGTGAAAGATCGCGCCGAAGCGTTCCGCAAATGGCTGGGCGCAGGCAAGCTGGGCGACGTCAAACAGCACTGGCCGACGCTGGAAGACACCGTGGCGACCCTGCGCGCGGCGGGTGCATGGGTCAGCCTGGCCCATCCCTGGCATTACGATTTCACTCGCAGCAAACGTCGCAAACTGGTCGCCGACTTCATTCAGGCTGGCGGCCATGCGATCGAAGTAGTCAATGGTCTGCAGCCTGCCGATCAAGTCGGCAGCCTGGCTATTCTGGCCCGAGAGTTCGGTCTGCTGGTCAGTGCCGGCAGTGATTTTCATGCCCCGGGCGCCTGGTCCGAAATTGGCGTGTATCGCCCGTTGCCGGAGGATCTGCCGCCGCTTTGGTGTCGGTTCAAACAAAATGACCAGCCTACTGCCGTCTGAACAGGAAGATACCGTGAGTCAATTTTTTCAGGTCCATCCGGACAATCCGCAGGCGCGCCTGATCAAACAGGCCGTGGAAATCATCCGGGCCGGCGGTCTGGTGGTGTACCCCACCGATTCGTCCTACGCGCTGGGTTGCCAGATGGGCGACAAGACCGCGGTGGAGCGTATCCGCCGCCTGCGCCAGCTCGACGACAAGCACAATTTCACCCTGATGTGCTGCGACCTGTCGCAACTGGGGCTGTTCGCCAAGGTTGACACCGCCGCGTTCCGGGTGCTCAAGGCGCATACGCCGGGGCCCTACACCTTCATCCTCGGCGCCACGCGCGATGTGCCACGGCTGGTCTTGCATCCCAAGCGTCGCACCATCGGTCTGCGAGTGCCGCAGCATCCCATTGCCCAGGCACTGTTGCAGGAACTGGGCGAGCCGCTGATGAGTGTCAGCCTGATCATGCCCGGCGAAACACTGCCGATGAGTGATCCGCTGCAGATGCGCCAAGTCCTCGAGCATCAGGTGGACTTGATCATCGACGGGGGCGAGGGCGGTATCTCGGCGTCTACCGTGATCAATCTGGCCGAGGGCGATCCACAAGTCGTACGCGTCGGCTGTGGCGATCCGACACCGTTCGGGGTCGAAGTCGAGTGACCGACGCGCAATCTCTGGATCCTCAGGCCGACGCTCAGCAGGAATTGCCGTTTGCGATGGTCTACGGTCAGGCCGTCACGCAGATGCCGGTCGACCTGTACATTCCTCCGGACGCGCTGGAAGTCTTCCTCGAGGCGTTCGAAGGTCCGCTGGACTTGCTGCTCTACCTGATCCGCAAGCAGAACATCAACATCCTCGACATCCCGGTGGCGGAAATCACTCGCCAGTACATGGGCTATGTGGAGCTGATGAAAACCGTCCGCCTGGAGCTGGCCGCCGAATATCTGGTGATGGCCGCCATGCTTGCCGAAATCAAGTCGCGGATGCTGTTGCCGCGCTCCGAGACGGCTGAGGAGGAAGAGGACGATCCGCGCGCCGAGCTGATTCGTCGTCTGCAGGAATACGAACGCTTCAAGGCCGCGGCGGAGGGCATCGACGGTTTGTCCCGTGTCGGCCGGGACGTCGTGGTGCCCAGGCTGGATGCGCCTGAAGCGCGGGCGCGCAAGCTGCTGCCGGACGTTGCGCTCGAAGAATTGCTGATGTCCATGGCCGAGGTCCTGCGGCGCGCCGACATGTTCGAGAGCCATCAGGTCAGCCGTGAAGCGCTGTCCACCCGCGAGCGCATGAGTGATGTGCTGGAGCGCCTGAAGGGCGCGGGTTTCGTGCCGTTTGCCGAGTTGTTCACGGCAGAGGAGGGGCGGCTGGGCGTGGTCGTCACGTTCATGGCGGTGCTTGAGCTGGTCAAGGAGCAGTTGGTGGAACTGGTGCAGAACGAACCCTTCGCTGTCATTCATGTGCGCGCGCGAGCCGAATAAAGAGCTGATCGATGAACCTGAACGAACCCCGCGAACTCGCGCCGCTGCTCGAAGCGTTCCTGCTGGCCTCCGGAAAACCGCAATCGCTGGAGCGGCTCTATGAGCTGTTCGAAGAAGGTGAGCGTCCGGAGCCTGCGGTATTCAAGAAGGCGCTGACCTTGCTGGGCAAGTCGTGCGATAACCGTGCGTTCGAGCTCAAGGAGGTGGCGACCGGCTACCGCCTGCAGATCCGCGAGAAGTTCGCGCCGTGGGTCGGTCGCTTGTGGGAAGAGCGCCCGCAGCGTTACTCGCGGGCGCTGCTGGAAACCATGGCGCTGATCGCCTATCGCCAGCCGATCACCCGCGGCGAGATTGAAGATGTGCGCGGCGTTGCGGTCAACAGCAACATCGTCAAGACCTTGCTGGAGCGCGAGTGGATCAGGATCGTCGGCTACCGCGATGTGCCGGGCAAGCCGGCGATGTTCGCGACCACCAAGGCGTTCCTCGATCACTTCAACCTCAAGAGCCTCGACGAACTGCCGCCGTTGGCCGATCTGCGGGAAATGGAGGCCGAGCCTGTCCTTGATTTCGATGACGCGCCCGTGCCGGCGCATCTGCAGGCGCTGGCCGATGCCAGCCTTGCGGACGAAACGGAGCAGGAGCCGGAAGCGCCGCGCGACGAAACCAGCTTCCGCAGCCTGCTGGCCGAGCTGGACACGATGGAACACGGCCTGAAAATCGACTTCGACGATTTATTGCTCGATGACGCCGATAAAGAGTCTGAATTGGAAGATGAGCGAACGGACGACGAAGATCCCCGGTGACGCGGCAAGGCTCAATTTGCCGTAGACCTGTAGGAGCGCGCTCGCCCGCGATACGGTTGGTCGCCACAGAACTGTCTCGGATGTTCATCCGCAGCCCATTGCAGGAGTGAGCTTGCTCGCGATTGGGGCGTGTCGGCCAGTACAAGGGTGACGGGCATGCCGCCCTCGCGGGAAAGCGCGCTCCTACAACGGATAAATCCACTCTTCAGGGCTTTTCATGAGCAGCAAAAACCCCTGCATCAGCATCTGCAAATTCGACGACGACATCTGCATCGGTTGTGGGCGCAGCAAGCGCGAAATAAAGTCGTGGAAGAAGATGGACAAGGACGAAAGACGCGCGGTATTGGCCGAGTCGGTGGCCCGCCTGAGTAAGCTCAAGCGTGCCGGTCGACGGAAAAAGAAGTGATCGCGATCATGCGGTCAGGGTTTTCGTCTAGTCTGTGATGCGCAACGCGTGACATGAGCGTATGATTCGCGACCTTTTGGCGATCCGCACTCGCCACTGGTTCCAGTTTTCAGCCCCGTTTCGCAACCGAGCGTCGCTTCGGTCAGCGAGCAGGGCAACAGGCCGTGCCCACTCCGCACGGTCTGATCGACACACCGGGAGGTGCCCAGATGAGTGAACAAGACAAGCAGGACAAAGAGATCGGCCCAGCAGGCGAGAAACTGCAAAAGGTCCTCGCCCGTATTGGCGTCGGCTCGCGCCGTGACGTCGAAGCGTGGATCGGCGAAGGCCGCATCAAGGTCAACGGCGTTCAGGCAAGCCTGGGTCAGCGCGTGGACCTGCACGACGCCATCAGCGTCGACGGTCGCGTGATCAAGCGCGAAGAAGCGGCCGAAACGGTCCGTCGCGTCATCATGTACAACAAGCCCGATGGCGAAATCTGCACCCGCGACGACCCTGAAGGCCGTCCGACCGTGTTCGACCGCCTGCCTCGTCCTAAAGAAGGTCGCTGGATCAATATCGGTCGCCTGGACATCAACACCACCGGTCTGCTGATGTTCACCACCGACGGTGAACTGGCCAACCGCCTGATGCACCCCTCGTTCGAAATGGACCGCGAGTACGCAGTGCGCGTCCGTGGCGAGGTCGACGACGACATGCTGCTGCGCCTCAAGAACGGCGTGATTCTGGAAGACGGTCCGGCGCGTTTCACCGACATCCAGCAAGCGCCGGGCGGTGAAGGCTTCAACCATTGGTATCACTGCGTGGTGATGGAAGGCCGTAACCGCGAAGTGCGTCGCCTGTGGGAATCCCAGGGTCTGGTGGTCAGCCGCCTGAAGCGCGTGCGCTTCGGTCCGGTGTTCCTGAACTCGGATCTGCCGATGGGCCGCTGGCGCGAAATGACCCAGCAGGAAGTCGATATCCTCAGCGCCGAAGTGGGCCTCAAACCTGTCGCCATGCCGCAGATGAACGCCAAGACCAAGGACAAACTGGAGCGCTTGCAGCGCCAGTCGTCGCGTCCGTTGGGCAAAGGCGAGCGCGTTCGTCAGTTGCGTCCGGCCAAGGACGCAGCGCCTGCCGAACGTCCGGCCCGTGAGCCGCGCATGGCCGATGGCGAACGTCCAGCCCGCAAGCCGGCTGACAGCAGTCGCCCAGCGCGCTCGCCTCGTCCGGCCGCCGGTGGTCGCAGCGACAGCCGCACGGACAGCAGCCGTGGCACGCCAGTGGCGGAACGTCCGAGCGAGATGAACAAGCGCCCGGCGAAACCAAAAACCACGCGTCCTGGCATCAAGCTGGCTGACGACAAAACGCCTTCGGGCAAGCGTCGTGGCGCACCGGCCGGCTCTGGCCAGCGTCCGGGCTTCGGTCGTCGCAAGCCCGAGTAAGGTTGGGGTGAACATGAAAGCGCCAGTCGAACGACTGGCGTTTTTCTTTGCGCGCGGTTTACAGATTCACGTATTGGGTGCCGTCGAATACGACCCTGCGATCGACCGCGAGCGCGCCATCGTTGAAGATCAGATCAAGGTGATGACTGCCTTTGGCGCCGCCGCCCAGCCCCAGGTGCAGGCCACAGTGACGCTCTTCGAAGCCGGCATTGCGCGCGTATAACTGTCTGACGCCCTCATTGGTGCCGATGCCCAACTCCTCGACCCGCCGGTTCGACGGATTGGCATCCAGATACTTGTTGAAGTCCTTCTCAAGCCCCGGCACTTGTGTTGCGACGCGCGTGATCGTCGAGTTTTCGATCCACAGTTCCAGTGGCGAGTCGATGACCCCGTACTTACGCGCGAACGGAATCGTGCTGAGGAAGGTACCGACGAACTTCACCTGGCCGTTGATCGAGTCGCTGTGAGTGGCAATCTCACCGGGTGCCAGGTCGTAATTGCCGACGCCGTTGATATTGGTCCACTTCTTCAGCTCACGCAGCGGTGCGTCGAAATGCGAGCCGCGTGCATCGCTGAAGGTCAAGGTCTGGCCCTGATTCATGGTGTCGATGAGCGCGGCGTTCAACTGGGCGATCCGCTCAGGTTTGATGCTGAAGGTGTCGTAGAAATAAAGGCCGTAATCCTTGAACAGCAATGATTTTTTCCACTGTTCCGACATCACGGTCTGCAAGGAACGGATGAACGCCGGGCCTTCCGCGCTCGGGTTGGGCAGGGTCGAGGCATCGTAGAACAGGACGTACAGGTCGGCGCGGGTGATGGCTTGCGTCAGCTCCTCGATGGGAGAATTGTCCAGAGGCATCGTGCTGAAGTGAAAGCTGTCGCGAGCCGTCGGGCTTTCGACGATGGCGCCGACCATGGCGCTGTACGCTTCGGTGTGGGCAAGCAGCACATTGGGCGAAGGCATGCCGGCGACTGCTGGATGATGGTGCAGGTAATAAAGAAAATGCTCGATGGCGCTGCTCTGTTCCGTCATGGGGCGCTCCCTTGCGAAGGCTGAAAACAAAAAAGGGCGAGCGCGTCAGCCGCGCTCGCCCCCGGTTGCCTTAGAACGGCCACATCGCGGTGCCGAACGCCACCACGGCGTCAGCTTGCATCATCTCCACAGCAGCATCATGAGTGGGTGCTTCAAACCAGTCGTCCAGTTGCAGTTCTTCTTCCAGAGTGTTTTCCACAGATTGCATAGGTGAATCTCCTGAGAATGACGTACTTGCCGAATGCGACGAGAACAGTCTGGCCGGCGCCTGCGACTGACTCGTCTAGGAAGCACGCTGACCTTCGTGGCCAGCAAGCGAGGAAAAAGCTAGTTCAATAGTCTGACTGTTGCAAAAGCGAATTTGCCCTGAAAATGCTGGCAATTGGCCTGTGAAAACAAAAACTTGCAGAAAAAACAACGCCTGAGCTGAAGCGTTTCTGCTGAAATTTTTTTTCCGTCGGTTTTGTGTCGGTTTTTGTACATTTCTCCTTCAGCGCATCCTTTCGAATAGTCGGACATTGACTTCCGAGCCCCGTATTCAACCGGCCCTGGCCTGACCGAATGCGCAGGTTTTCACGGCCAGCGGCGGCGCTGAGGGTGTACAATGCGCCGCGTTTTTTCTGTGATCCATCGGCGCATGGCCGCCAACCAGACTCGGGGTTTACCCACCCTGTCTTCCATTCCGGCGCGTCATGAGCGCGTCGGGTTCGATTCCGTCACAGACAAGAACAACAAGGTGACTATGCAATGAGTGAACACATGTCCCATTCGGGTGACTTGAAACGTGGTCTTAAAAACCGTCATATCCAGCTGATCGCCCTGGGTGGCGCCATCGGCACGGGATTGTTCCTGGGGTCGGCGGGCGTTCTCAAATCGGCGGGTCCGTCGATGATCCTCGGCTATGCCCTGTGTGGTTTCATCGCCTTCATGATCATGCGTCAATTGGGCGAGATGATCGTCGAAGAGCCGGTTGCCGGCTCGTTCAGCCATTTCGCACACAAGTATTGGGGCGGTTTCGCGGGCTTCCTGTCGGGCTGGAACTGCTGGGTTCTGTACATTCTGGTGGGCATGTCCGAGCTCACCGCGGTCGGCAAATACGTGCAGTACTGGTGGCCGGAAATTCCTGCATGGGCGTCGGCGGCCGCGTTTTTCGTGATGATCAACGTCATCAACCTGGCCAACGTCAAGGTGTTCGGCGAGGCCGAGTTCTGGTTCGCCATTATCAAGGTCGTCGCCATATTGGGCATGATCGCGCTGGGCAGTTACATGCTGGTCAGCGGCAACGGCGGACCTCAGGCGTCGGTCAGTAACCTGTGGGATCACGGCGGCTTCTTCCCTAACGGCGCCGGCGGGCTGGTGATGGCGTTGGCGTTCATCATGTTTTCCTTCGGCGGCCTGGAAATGCTCGGCTTCACAGCGGCAGAAGCGGACCAGCCGCGGACCATCATCCCCAAGGCCATCAATCAGGTTATCTATCGCATCCTGATTTTCTACATCGGTTCGCTGGTGGTGCTGCTGTCGCTGACACCGTGGGATGCCTTGCTCGCCGACCTCAACGCCTCTGGTGACGCTTACAGCGGCAGCCCGTTCGTGCATGTGTTTTCAATGCTGGGCAGTACGGTGGCTGCACACATCCTCAACTTTGTCGTGCTGACTGCGGCGCTGTCGGTTTACAACAGTGGCACGTATTGCAACGCACGGATGCTGTTCGGCATGGCCGAGCAGGGCGATGCACCCCAGTCGCTGGCGCGGGTAGACGGACGCGGCGTGCCGGTACGGGCCATTCTGGTGTCGGCCGCGGTGACGCTGATTGCCGTGCTGCTCAACTACCTGATGCCGCAGAATGCGTTGGAACTGTTGATGTCGCTGGTAGTGGCGACCCTGGTGATCAACTGGGCGATGATCAGCTATTCGCACCTCAAATTCCGTCAGCATCTGGCTCGCAAAGACCAGCAACCGCTGTTCAAGGCGCTCTGGTATCCGTACGGCAACTACATTTGTCTGGCCTTCGTGGTGCTGATTCTGGGCATCATGCTGATGATTCCGGGCATCCGGGTTTCGGTCTTTGCGATTCCGGTCTGGCTGGTGGTGATGTGGGTGTTTTACGTGATCAAGAACAAACGCCTGCCCAGCGGCGAGTCCATGGCGCAGCGCACGTCGATCATCAAATAGCTGAACGCGGCGCAGGGTGCGCCGCGATTTTCAGCAGGCTGCAACGTTTGTGGGCGAGCTTGCTCGCGAAGGCGTAACGTCAGGCTCATCAGTATCATTCGACCGGACGCATTCGTGAGCAGGCTCGCTCCCACAGGTTTGATAGTCGCCCCTCATAGGCTCAGGCAAGTCCCATGCTGATCATTTCCAACAACGTGCACCTGCCAGACAACGAAGTCGAACTGACCGCCATTCGCGCACAAGGCGCGGGCGGCCAGAACGTCAACAAGGTGTCCAGCGCGGTGCACCTGCGATTCGACATCAACGCATCGTCCCTGCCGCCGTTTTACAAAGAACGTTTGCTGGCGCTGCGTGACAGCCGCATCACCGGCGACGGCGTGGTGATCATCAAGGCTCAGCAATACCGGACGCAGGAGCAGAATCGCGCGGACGCGCTGGAGCGGCTGAGCGAATTGATCGTCAGTGCCGCGAAGGTTGAGAAAAAGCGCCGGCCGACCAAGCCGACACTGGGCTCGAAGACGCGCAGACTCGAATCCAAATCCAAGCGCGGGTCGATCAAGGCAGGGCGGGGCAAAGTCGATTTTTGAGCGTGTTGACAGGACTGCTTCGACCGACGGTCTGGCAGTCCTGCGTGGTCACACCGCCGCTGGTTTTTCCCGCATGACCTTGGCCTGCTTATACAGGTAGATGCTCAACCCCAGCCCGCCCAGCGATGCCAGGGCCGCGAACAGGAAAATCGACGCGAAGCCAAAGCCTGACGCCACCAGACCCGCAACCGGGCCCGTGATCCCCAGCGACAGGTCGATGAACAGTGAGTAAGCCCCCACCGCCGCGCCCCGACTGGCCGCAGGCACCAGATTGACCGCTTCGACCCCCAGCGCCGGGAACACCAGCGAAAAGCCGAATCCGGTCAGCGCTGCACCTGCCAGCGCGAGGTTAGGGTTGGGTGCCAGCCACAGCAATAACAGGCCAAGCGCCTCCACCGACAGACAGGCGATCGCCACGCGGAAGCCGCCGATGCGGTTGATCATGTTGCCGAACAGCAGACGCGCACCAATGAAACAGGCGCCGAACAGGCTCAGGCACAGCACCGCGTTGGGCCATGCATGGCTTGCGTAATAAAGCGTGATGAACGTTGCGATTGTGCCAAATCCGATCGAGCCCAATGCCAGCCCGGTGCCGTGAGGCAGGACACGGCCAAGCACATGCAGAAACGGCATCCGTTCACCGTGCACGATAGGCGCCGGGGTCTTTTTCCACGCCAGCGAAATACCCAGCGCGGCGAGCAGCATGATGCTTACACCCATGCTCCACAGGCCCATGGCATTGACCAGCAACACGCCCAGTGGCGCGCCGATTGCCAGTGCGCCATAACTGGCGATGCCGTTCCAGGAAATCACTTTGGCGGTATTGGCCGCCCCCACGCGGCCGATGCCCCAGCCAATGGAGCCCGAGCCTACGAGGCTCTCCGCACTGCCCAGTACCAACCTACCGATGAACAGGCTGATCAGACTGAGCATTGGCCATGCGTCCAGCCATCCCGCCAGCAGCATGAATACGCCGCTCAGGCCGCAGCCGAACAGGCCGATGATGACTGCCTTCTTGGGGCCTTTGTTGTCGATGATTTTGCCGGCATAGGGCCGACTGAGCAGTGTCGCGAGGTATTGAACACTGATCACGAGCCCGGCTGCGACGGCGCCGAAGCCCAGGTCGGTGTGGACGTAGCCAGGCAATACGGCCAAGGGAATGCCGATGTTCAGATAACCGATAAAGGTGAACAGCACAATGGAAACGACTTGCAGTGTCACGGCCATTGGGCGTTGAGGGGAGGCGCTCGAAGCGTCTGGCATGGGCATCTAATCCACGATTACGACAGAAGGGGAACAGCGGGGGTGAAACAGAATGAAGCGTAGACGCTTGAAGCCAAGCGATAGATCACATGATAACGAGGCAAGCCCGCTCATGGCAGCAGAAGGTTGAATCGGGACTGAATCAGGCGGCTTTATTGTGTGTCGTGTGGACTGACCTTGATCGAACAATTCAGCCCTTATGGAAGTACGCCTCAAAGACGCTCTTGCATAGGGGCTGAAAATCAGCCTTCAGCGTGGGCGTTGGGCTTTCTTGCTGTCATCACGTTTCCCGCTGGCTTGCATCTCGATCGGCTGACCGAGTTCCTGACGGGCTGCTGCGCTTTGCTGCGATTGGCTTGGGAAGGGGAAGTTTGGGATTTCATGCATAGCGTCGCTCCTCACAAGTTTTTCTGCTGATTTGAACAGCGCGTCCAAAAACGCTCAGGGAGGATACAGCACGCGACATGACAATCAGACTTTTAATGCTGGCCGTTGGTCATGTAGTGAGGACAGGGCGCTACAACAGGCGCGCGCCGGGTAGGTAGATGCCTGGCAGGACCGGCCTTCCCGGCTAAAGCCGGTCCTACGAGATTGTGAGTCGCTCCGGTAGGACCGGCTTCAGCCGGGAAGAGGCCGGTATGTGCAACATCAGTTTCGCGGTATGGCGACTGACGCCTTCCCGGCTAAAGCCGGTCCTACGGATTGTGCGTTGCTACGGTAGGACCGGCTTCAGCCGGGAAGAGGCCGGTATGTGCAACATCAGTTTCGCGGTGAGGCGACTGACGCCTTCCCGGCTAAAGCCGGTCCTACGGATTGTGCGTTGCTCCGGTAGGACCGGCTTCAGCCGGGAAGAGGCCATTTGGATGTCCTGATTATTCGTCCGTGCACACCGCCGCGAACGCTGCGGCCAGTGCGTCGAGCCGGGTTGCATCGATGCCTGCCACGTTGGCTCGTCCGGCCGCGACCATGTACACGCTGTGTTCCTTGCGCAGGCGTTCGACTTGATGGTCGTTCATGCCGGTGTAGGAAAACATGCCGCGTTGCACGCCGATGTGAGCGAAACGTTCGCCCAGACCCAGCGGCGTCAGTGCCTCCACCAGACCCTGACGCAGTTGCGCGATACGGCTGCGCATTTCTTCCACTTCGTCGGCCCACAAGGCTTTGAGTTCTGGATCGCCGAGGATTTCAGCCACCACTGCGGCGCCATGATCCGGCGGATTCGACCACAGGTTGCGCGCCGTCGCCGAGAGCTGGCTGCGCACGTCCGCGAGTTTTTCGCTGTTGTCGGCACAGACCAGCAATGCGCCGGTACGCTCCCGATACAGGCCAAAGTTCTTCGAGCAGGAGCTGGTGATCAGCAGCTCCGGCAGCTCGGCCGCGAACAGGCGCACGGCCCAGGCGTCCGCCTCCAGTCCGTCGCCGAAGCCCTGGTAGGCGAAGTCGATCAATGGCAGGAGGTTGCGGCGCTTGACGATTTTCAACACCTGTTGCCAGTCCTCATGAGACAGGTCGAAACCGGTCGGGTTGTGGCAGCAAGCGTGCAGCAGCACCACGTCGCCTTCCGGCACGGTGTTCAGCGTTTCGAGCATGGCCGCCACGTTGAGCGTGTTGTCGCGACCTACGTACGGGTAGTGACTGACCTTCAGGCCCGCTGCCGCATAGATGGTTTCATGGATCGGCCAGGTCGGATCGCTTAACCAGATGCCCTTGCCCGGCAGGCAATTGGCGATGAAGTCGGCGCTCAGGCGCAGGGCACCGGTGCCGCCCGGGGTCTGCGTGGCGCCCACGCGTTTGCTTGAAATCAACGGCGAGTCGGCGCCCATCACCAGTTCACAGATCAGCGTACCGAAGCGAGGCTCGCCATGGCCGCCGATGTAGGTCTTGGTCGGCTGCGAGTCCACCAGACGCTGCTCGGCCAGCTTGACCGCGCGCGGAATGGTGGTCAGGCCTTGCGCGTCCTTGTACACGCCAACGCCCAGATCGAACTTGTGCGGATTCGGGTCTTTGGCGTAAGCCTGAATCAAGCCCAGGATCGGATCATCGGGTACGCGCTGAATCTGTGAAAAGTGCATTTACTTACGGCCCTCGGCGCCTTTCGCCACCTCGTCGGTGCGGGCGGCCATGATGAAGTCGTTGCGGTGCAGCCCTTTGATCGAGTGGCTCCACCAGGTCACGGTCACTTTGCCCCATTCGGTCAGAAGACCCGGGTGATGACCTTCGGCTTCGGCAATTTCGCCGACCGCGTTGGTAAACGCCAGCGCAAATTTGAAATTCTTGAAGGGATACACCTTTTCAAGCTGCATCACGCCGTCGCGAACCTCGATATTCCAGTCCGGGATCTGGCGCAGCAGTTCTGGCAATTCGGCTTCGCTGACCTGCGGGGCGTCAGCGCGGCAGGCTTCACAGTGAGCCTGATTCAATGAAGGGTTAAACGTGGTCATAAAGGATGTCCTTGTTCAGGCAGCTTCTGGTTTAGGTGCAAAACGCGGCGCGTGCAGGCCGAGGCGGGTGGCGGTCTGGACCATGTCCATGATGTCTTCATGGGCGAGGTCGAACAGGCGCTTGAGGTCTGGCAGCACGAAATACAGGGGTTGCAGGATGTCGATTCGATAGGGCGTGCGCATGGCCTCGATCGGGTCGAAAGCCTGGTGCGTCGGCGCGGTCGAGAGGCTGTACACCGTTTCCTTGGGCGAGGACAGGATCCCCCCGCCGTATATCTTGCGCCCTTGTGGCGTTTCCATCAGCCCGAATTCGATCGTCATCCAGTAGAGGCGGGCAAGATACACGCGTTGTTCTTTGCTGGCTGCAAGACCGAGCTTGCCGTACGCGTGGGTAAATTCTGCAAACCAGGGGTTCGTGAGCAGCGGGCAGTGTCCGAATATCTCGTGGAAGATGTCAGGCTCTTGCAGGTAGTCCAGTTCTTCTTCGCTGCGTATGAAGGTCGCCACTGGAAATCGTTTACTGGCGAGCAGCTCGAAGAACGTCTGAAAGGGAATGAGTGCAGGAACCCGCGCGACTTGCCAGCCCGTGGTGGCCTCCAGAACCCGGTTGATTTCGCTCAGTTGCGGGATGCGATCATGGGGCAGATTCAGCTTCTCGATGCCGTCGAGGTACTCCTGACAGGCGCGGCCTTCGATGACTTTCAACTGACGGGTGATCAGCGTGTTCCACACGGCGTGATCAGCCTGCGGATAATCGATAAACCCTGTTGCGTCCGGCTCACGGGCAACGTACTTCGTACTCATGCTGCTCTCCTGAATGGCTTTTGTTTTCTGGAGCGATGGGTGCAGATCGACTGCTTGTGGCTATTGATAACCGATCCCTGGCCCTCAAACCGAGCCTGTGGGAGCTGAGCCGGGTGGCTGACAGGCGCCGGCTGTAAAGAAATCCTGACGGTTGCATGGAATTCGTCGCCAATCTGCGTGCGGGAAGGCCGGAACGTCGCTGGGCTGTCACGTATTCTTGACGGTAAAATCTGCGCAACTATAAAAATCGCCTGATCAGAGAGCCGAATCTTCATGCGCATCAAAGTGCACTGCCAGAACCGCGTCGGGATTCTGCGCGACATCCTCGAATTGCTTGTTGCTTACGGCGTCAATGTGTCGGGAGGCGAAGTCGGGGGTGAGCATGGCGATGCCATCTATTTACGCTGTCCGAACCTGATCAACCTTCAGTTTCAGGCGCTCGTTCCGAAATTCGAGACGATTCCCGGCGTATTCGGCGTGAAGCGCGTGGGATTGATGCCCAGCGAGCGCAGGCACATGGAGCTCAATGCGCTGCTGGGCGCGCTGGAATTTCCGGTGCTGTCCATCGACATGGGCGGCTCCATCGTCGCCGCCAACCGCGCCGCGGCGCAGCTGCTCGGCGTACGTGTCGACGAGGTGCCGGGAATTCCGCTGGCGCGTTATGCCGAGGACTTCGATCTGCCGCAACTGGTGCGCGCCAATCGCTCGCGGATCAACGGGCTGCGAGTTCAGATAAGAGGGGCAATTTTTCTCGCCGACATCGCGCCTTTGCAGTCCGAGCACGAAGACAGCGAGGCCATGGCCGGCGCAGTCTTGACCCTGCACCGAGCCGACCGTGTCGGCGAGCATATCTACAACGTGCGCAAGCAGGAGCTGCGAGGCTTCGACAGCATTTTCCAGAGCTCGAAGGTCATGGCGGCCGTGGTGCGCGAGGCCAGGCGCATGGCGCCGCTGGACGCGCCGCTATTAATAGAAGGGGAAACCGGCACAGGCAAGGAATTGCTGGCGCGCGCTTGTCATCTGGCCAGTCCTCGCGGGCAGTCGCCGATGATGGCGCTCAATTGCGCCGGGCTGTCCGAATCCATGGCCGAGACCGAACTGTTCGGCTACGGTCCGGGCGCGTTCGAAGGCGCGCGGGCCGAGGGCAAGCTGGGCCTGCTGGAGCTGACGGCAGGCGGTACGTTGTTTCTCGACGGCGTGGCGGAAATGAGCGCGCGCTTGCAGGCGAAACTGTTGCGTTATCTGCAGGACGGCTGCTTTCGCCGTGTAGGCAGCGACGAAGAAGTGTATCTGGACGTACGCGTTATCTGCGCGACGCAGGTGGACCTGTCCGAGTTGTGCAGTCGCGGGGAGTTTCGCCAGGACCTCTATCATCGTCTGAACGTCCTGTCGCTGCACATTCCACCGCTGCGCGAATGCCTGGACGGACTGGCGCCGCTGATCGAGCACTTTCTCGATCAGGCCAGCCGGCAGATCGGCTGTCCGCTTCCGAAGATCGGCCCCGAGGCGCTGGACCGGCTGCGCCGATACCATTGGCCCGGCAATGTCCGGCAACTGGAGAACGTATTGTTTCAGGCGGTTTCTTTGTGCGAGGGCGGGGTGGTCACTGCGCAGCACATCCGTTTCCCCGACTATGGTGAGCGTCAGCCCTTGGACGGTTTTTCTCTCGACGGGAGCCTGGAAGACATTGTCGGACGTTTTGAGAAAGCGCTGCTCGAGCGGCTCCATGCCGAGCACCCGAGCAGCCGCTTGCTGGGCAAACGCTTAGGGGTGTCACACACCACCATTGCCAACAAGCTGCGTCAGTACCATCTGGGCCCTAAGTCAGATCTTTCGTAGCGGCCCGCCGAAACAGGCTGAACCCGCGAACCTCAAGCATTGGCTTGAGATTCGCGGATCAACCTGGTCAACGCTCGGTGCTCAGCTCGGCGCGGTATAGGGCAAGATGTAACTGACCGAAAAATCGGCCTGTGGGTAGTCGAGTTTCAGACGCGGCAGAACGAATCCTCCGCACGAGTTGCAGGTATCCATCAGGGTGAAGAAGTGGATTTTGCTGATCGCCGTGTCCGCCGGCATGTCCCGTTTGAACGCCGTGACGATCAGGCGCTCGGCATCCAGGTAGCGGTCATGCTCGCGTATCTGGAGTTTTTTGGCAGTGCGCAGGACCGGCAGGCTGGTGAACGCCGGGTCCGGAGCCTGACCGCGCATACGTTCGCGCGCATCCACGAACCTGACCGGGGCGTCTTCACGAGGTTCGGGGGCTCGCAGCGTCAGGCCCTTGCCCCGTTTGCCGCCCGCCAGTGCGTAGAAGACGTGGTGTTTGCCGTCAGAAGTCTGAGCCAGAAGGAACGCCAGGTTGGTCGTGTTCAGATGTTTGCGGATCATCTCGCCGGTCGCTATCAAGCCGATGTCGGCGGCAGGCACTGGAGCCCAAAGGTGCCTGGAGGTGGAGGCGGGCAGAAGCCGATCGAGCACGACCGTGATGTGTTGACGCATTAACGGATCAGTCTCGGCCAGCTGCTTGAAGTTTGCGATGCTGCTCTTGGTCAGCGCGACGAAGTTCTCAAGCGCACGCGCCTGAGTGAGGATGTTTCGCGCGTAGCCCTCCATGATTGAGCTGTAGGAGCGATAACTGTGCTGCACGTCAACGCCGGGCCTTTCCAGCTCGAACAGCATGCGGGCAATGTTATCCATGTCCTGATCAAGGGTGCGTCGGCCCGCGCCAAGGCGGTAGCCCTCGCTCAGGGACAGATAGGCGTCAATTTCCTCATCGCAGATGATGCGCTCAAAGGTGAGTGGCGTGCTTTCCGGTCGCACCGTGGCTTTATAGAACTGGCCGGTGTCGGCCTCAACGGCCAGATACTCAACCTCCTCGAACGTCAGCCTGATCGCGCGCAGTTCACGCTGATCGTTGACCGTCCTGCAGATCGAATCCAGTTGCACTACGGGCAGTTCCTGATTGATCCGTACCCGCCAGTCGGCATCGAGGTTGTCCGGCAGGCCCAGGGTCTGGTCCTTCAGCAGTCGGCCCTGGACGGTTGGGCGGTACTGCAGCGGCGTGGCGATGCCCATGCGGAGGGCTGTTTCCTCGGCCAAGGGCGCGAGCTTTTTGCGCCCGGCGGTTTTCGCCCTGGATGCGCCTGCTCCCCCGGGCACGTCGTCGACCCAAGTGCCGACCTTGCCGTCGTCTACCAACAGGTGAGTCTCTTGAGGAGTCGTCTGCCCGCGCACTGGCGTAAACCGCAGTGCAGGTCTGAAGCGGCGGGTCATGAATGCGTGACTGGCCTGTTCGCCGAGCTTGAACGGCTCGAGCGCCGGATCGATCGCCGGGCGCGTCGTCGAAAGCAAGACCAGTGCGCCGGAGCAGCTTGCCTGCTCCAGCCCCCTGCGGACGACGCAGTGCGCGGGCACTTTTTCCCACTGTCTGAGCCCCGCATCGGTGGGTTCCAGTTCGACTTTGCGTAACAAGCCGGAAGGCTTCTGCTCGTCGAAGCGGTAGCTGACATCATCAATGATCAAGTCAGTAATCGTTTGCTCCCGACGTGCCACACGTATGTTTCGGCCACTGGTTACGGATAAGTCGTACCCATGCCCGGCGATTTCGTTCAGGTGCACGGCGCCCGGAAACTGACCTGGCAGCAAGTGCTTCTGGGTCGTGATGAAGACCGCTGGATCATTCATGCCGGTCGCTGGCTCCAGGTAGAGCCGGGGGCCGTAAGGCTTCAGATCGTGGGGATTGCACCAGCGGTAGTCCGGGCTCTGGGCGTCGGAGATGTTTCGGACGAGGACCTGATTGACGTTATCCACCTTTGCCAGCATCAAGGCTGAGTCGGCCGTTGCCTCGGTGTCAGGGATGCGCTGGAACATGCCGCTGCGCTGGGTGAATTTGCCAGTGACCACCGAGGCGCGGGCAGCATGCACCCGTTGCTCGAAGCTCACGCGCTCGGCTTCCAGACCGGCAAACCACTTGGCGGTCTGCTGGCGCGGACGGGCCGGCGAAGGCGGATGAGGCGACCACAGACGCATTTTATTGCCCAGCTTGATCAGCGGGCTGAGTGTGCGTCCGGCGATGTTCATCACCGTGCCGACCTCTCCGACAACGTCGGTCACGCAGGAGAAAGCCTCGCCACCGGTATTGACGTCAACGCACCCGACGAGGGGGATCACCGATTTGATCAGATTCCAGGCATATGAGGCGTCGGAGGTCGACTCGCGGTGCCGCTTGTAAGCTTCCCAACGGGTGGCGCCTTTGCAGGTGTCGCGCAATGCCTGGCTGTGGTGCAAGAAAATCCCTTCAACGAAACCCTGTACCAGATACGTCAGATTGTCGGTGTCCGGGGCTCGGTGCAGCGGCACGGCGTTTGGCAGGCCGGATTTCACATAGGGCAGAGGCACGCCGTTGTAGTGCTCATGATCCGGGTCGAGTAAAGCGTTCAGCGCTGCGGCGGCGAGGCTCGAATCATCAAGCCGCGTGGCCCAACTGGCATCGACAGCCATGCACTCAAATGTGTGGCGCTCCGGGAACAGTTCGTACACCCAATGTTCGCCCCGTCGAGCGACATGGACCAACCCGCCATGCCCGCCCCGGCAGGCCTGCCAGTCACTCGCAGGACTGTTGTCGACCGAGGGAACCGCGCCCTCCACCGGGCCGACGTACTGTCGCCATTCGACCGCGTAACAGACGATGTCCGCACTTGACAGACGATCGCGGTGAAGCGCGGGCAGTTCGTCCAGAAAAAGCGTCATCAGGTCCGTGTAGGTGCGGCGGGCCTCCTGTAAATACCGATCGAAGGCCAGATTGAATTGCAATGTGGCATCGGGCAGTGGCTGTGTCAGCGGATGTGGAGGGCGATACGCAGTGCCATTGTCCAGATAAGCTTCAAGTTCGGTGCTCTTTTCATGGGGCGACGTGCTGGCAGCGTCCGGGTCGATGCCCGCCTTGATCAGCAATCGTCGAGCCTCATTAAGACGGTCGGGAAGATCATTGAGGGCCTGTCGACCACATGCGGACTCGAAGTATCGGGTCATGCGAGCGATTTCATCGGCCGTGTACCGGGGATGTTCGCTGACGTTGTTCTGATAAACATTCCACACGAGGATGGCCTCAACTTGCGTCGTGGCGACGTGCAGCTTTTCCTCCGTCGTGACGGCCTGCGCAGCAAGACCGGCTGGCAGCGCTTCCCATTCAGCGAATGTGCGGGTGTCCGGCGCGGCGCGGTCCAGCGTCATGGCGTGGCGCAGGTTGGCCCAGCGCAGGTCGGGTTGGTAGCGGAAATCGTCGGGTGCGTCGGTCAGCAGCAGCTCCGGCGCAAAGCGCGCCGCCAGCAACTGCATGATGATCTGGGCGTCGGCGTGACGGCAGCCCAGCGTGCTGCGCAGGCTGTTGGTCAAATTGATGCGTATGTCGTACAGCGAACAGTCGGCGTTGTCTTCGGCAAACAGGTCAAAGTCCAGCACGTAGCCGATGCGTCGTTGACGGATGGGATAAATGCAGTCGATCAATGCCTGGATCGTCAGCTGCCGCGCCATCGAGTCCGACGCCTGACGTTTGTCCTGCGGGTTGTACCACTCCAGCGCCTCAATCAGCTGGTTTTGCAAGGCAGCAAACGGCGCGCAGTTGAGCACGGCATCAAGGGCGAGGTTCGCCGGGTGGGTCAAGGTAGCACCGGGGAAAAACGCCATTCTGTCCTGTCTGCCAGCAACCAGGTCCGCGCCTGCTGCGATTTCCTGGAGGCTGGCACAGCGAAATTCACCGCTGGCCACCCTCAGCAGGTCCATCGGCAGCAGGTTCAGGAGCTTGTCGCAGAGCGAGTCTCCAGGCGCCTCGGTCAGCAGGTGGCTCATCAATGCATGCAGGTCCTGATAACCGTGCAGATCGAGGGGCGGGGGTAGGGCTGGCGTCTCGGTTGTCGGCACACCATGGTTTAACTCGTCGTACAGCAGTAACGCCGCGGCCCATAAAGCGCCAACGCGGCGCAACTGCGGCAACGTTTTCCACAACCGGTCAGCCAGGGAAAACGTCTTGTACGTGCAAGCGCTCTCGCGAATCTCGGTCAAGGCCGCATCCAGTGTGCCCGGCACGCTATGCTCAATGACCAGGCGGCAGACAGTGCGGAAAAATGTCACACGGCTTTGCGGGTCAACAGGTTTGTCTGTATCGCCGTCGTACAGCACGCTACTGATATAACGGCCTGTCTCGTCGGCGGCGAGCCCGCGATTGATCAACGTCAGGTAGTCACGGTCGTGCAGCGTCTGCTCAACGACGTGATCGGCCGCCAGATACTGTTTGAATACATCGGCAAGAGAGACAGTGATGGATTGAGGGCCGGTGATGTCGTTGAGCACAACGATGTCCTCAGCCTTGAGACGTTGCAGTCTCGCGCTGATGTCGGCGGATGTATCGCGGGGGATGTTGGAACTCATGTATTGCGCTTCCTGTTTAATCTCGAACCTTCTGTCCCCAGTGACGACTGGCGACTGATGTCAGAAGATGTTCGTTATTTCAAGAAGCGCCGGGTATTACATATATATATTTAAAATAAACGTTAATGGGCAATCGCCACGCATCAAGCCTCGCGACGATTGTCTGCGAGGCATGAGGGTTGATGCGTCGGTCAGCCGTTGCTGCAGCCGTTGCCCATCACTTGGTATTCGAGGACGTGGCGTTTGCCAGCAGAGTCTTCGTAAGTCATGCGTTGCGGGACCACGGCGCAGACGTTGGGCACTTCGTCAACGGAGATGACTTTCGCGATGTCCAGATGAGTCGAGTAAGTGTATTGCTCGACCGGTTGTGCCTGGCTGGAGACTTCATTCGGTCCGTCCTGCGCCATTGCGGCGACGCTGAAACCACAAAGAGCCATTACAACCACTGCAGCTTTCATTACATGTTTCCTCTAAGTTGCTTCATCAACTCCGCGATGCAGGAAGTGCGATCGTCAGGGTGCACAGAACCCTTGTGGGGCTCTGCGTGAAGCCAGTTGATTACCAGGTTTGATGACATGATTGGCAAGCCGGTGTGGGGGGCTGTTAGTTGTCAATCATTTGCCGTGTTGGCGGAATGAATTCTATGCCGCTGCCCAAAGGTTATATAGAAACCATTCTGATAAAGACTATTGAGTGAATCGGCAACAATCGGTGTTTTCGCGGCGGATGGTTACAATCGTCTAGTTCTTTGGTCGTAGTGCCTGCATGAAGATTTGCTGAAAACCGGGCACTTCAGCGGAATTCGGCGTTATGCTCTGATCCGGTAAGACCATCGTCGAATGGCTTTTACGGCCATCGGCGGATACAACGGCGCTATACAAAAACAACATTTCCACCGAGGTAAGAAAGATGAGTGCGGCTTCCCTGTACCCCGTCCGCCCTGAAGTGGCAGCCCAGACGCTGACTGACGAGGCGACCTACAAGGCCATGTACCAGCAGTCGGTGGTCAACCCCGATGGCTTCTGGCGTGAACAAGCCCAGCGCCTTGACTGGATCAAGCCTTTCACCACCGTCAAACAGACCTCCTTCGACGACCATCGCGTCGACATCAAGTGGTTCGCCGATGGCACCTTGAACGTTTCCTACAATTGTCTTGACCGCCATCTGGCAGAACGTGGCGATCAGGTTGCGATCATCTGGGAAGGCGACGACCCTTCCGAAAGCCGCAATATCACCTACCGCGAACTGCATGAAGAAGTCTGCAAGTTCGCCAACGCCCTGCGAGGTCAGGACGTGCACCGTGGTGACGTGGTCACCCTCTATATGCCGATGATTCCTGAAGCCGTGGTCGCCATGCTGGCCTGCGCGCGCATCGGCGCGATTCACTCGGTGGTGTTCGGTGGCTTCTCGCCCGAGGCGCTGGCCGGCCGCATCATCGACTGCAAATCCAAAGTGGTGATCACCGCTGACGAGGGGCTGCGGGGCGGCAAGAAAACCGCGCTCAAGGCCAACGTCGATCGCGCGTTGACCAACCCTGAAACCAGCAGTGTGCAGAAAGTCATCGTGTGCAAGCGCACCGGTGGCGAGATCGAGTGGAACCGTCACCGCGACATCTGGTACCACGCGCTGCTGGAAGTGGCATCGACCACCTGCGCGCCAAAAGAGATGGGCGCCGAGGAGTCGCTGTTCATTCTTTACACCTCGGGTTCGACGGGTAAGCCAAAAGGCGTTTTGCACACCACCGCCGGTTACCTGCTGTACGCGGCGCTGACCCACGAGCGCGTGTTCGACTACAAGCCGGGCGAAGTTTACTGGTGCACTGCCGACGTCGGCTGGGTCACCGGCCACAGCTACATCGTCTACGGTCCGCTGGCCAACGGTGCGACCACGCTGCTGTTCGAGGGCATCCCGAACTACCCGGACATCACGCGCATGTCGAAAGTCATCGACAAGCACAAGGTCAACATCCTCTACACCGCGCCGACCGCCATCCGCGCGATGATGGCCGAAGGCACCAAGGCTGTCGAAGGCGCAGACGGTTCCAGCCTGCGTCTGTTGGGTTCGGTGGGTGAGCCGATCAACCCGGAGGCCTGGAACTGGTACTACAACACGGTCGGCAACCAGAAATGCCCGATCGTCGACACCTGGTGGCAGACCGAAACCGGCGGCATCCTGATCAGCCCGCTGCCGGGTGCCACTGCGCTCAAGCCCGGTTCGGCGACCCGGCCGTTCTTCGGCGTGATTCCGGCGCTGGTGGATAACCTGGGCAACCTGATCGAAGGCGCGGCGGAAGGCAATCTGGTGATTCTCGATTCCTGGCCAGGTCAGTCGCGCACGCTGTACGGCGATCATGATCGCTTCGTCGACACCTACTTCAAGACCTTCCGTGGCATGTACTTCACCGGCGATGGCGCACGCCGCGATGAAGATGGCTACTACTGGATCACCGGCCGGGTGGATGACGTTCTCAACGTTTCCGGTCACCGCATGGGCACCGCCGAGATCGAGAGCGCGATGGTTGCGCACCCGAAAGTGGCCGAGGCCGCAGTGGTCGGCGTGCCGCACGATCTGAAGGGGCAGGGCATTTACGTCTACGTCACGCTCAACGGCGGTGAAGTACCGGACGAGGCGCTGCGCATCGAGCTGCGCAACTGGGTGCGCAAGGAGATTGGCCCGATTGCCTCGCCGGACGTCATTCAATGGGCGCCGGGTCTGCCGAAAACGCGCTCCGGCAAGATCATGCGCCGCATCCTGCGCAAGATCGCCACCGGCGAGTACGACGCCTTGGGCGACATCTCGACGCTGGCTGATCCGGGCGTAGTCGCGCATCTGGTCGAGACCCACAAGACCATGACCGCCGCCTGACGTCATCGGGTTCACAACGCCCCGTTCGGTGAAAACCGGGCGGGGCGTTTTTGTGTGTACGATCTTTGTAGGTGATATCGGGATATATCGAATGTTACCGGACACCCCTACCTCTGTAACGCGTTGCGCGAAGGTGAGGCGAATCACCCCTGCGATTGAGCGGTTCATCGGTCCGTGGGCCTCTCCCGCCACGCTAGACTTGCCGGATTAGAAGGCTTTGCCAATAATGGGCGCGTTACTTGCTTCGTTGATAGGTTTGTCGTTCGCGGTCCTTGCATAAACCTTTTGGGCTGTCAATCAGGCTGATCGCGTTTCTCTGTGCTTCTGTAACTTGTTGTCGCATTGAAGAAATATCGACTTTCAGCCTGCCGCTAAAATGCCGATCACTCGCCGAAGGCCTGTCGGGCGCTGAGCTCGAACGGCACCTCGCGTCGCAATTCAGATATTCCTTCTGCACATTGGGCGTTTCGCTCACTGCCATTTGTCGCGTTTTACCGATGGAGTTCCAAGAATGAAAAAGCTCATGCTGCTGGGTGCGCTGGCGCTGTCCGTATTGGCTCAGCCGACCTTCGCCGATGAAAAGCCTCTGAAAATCGGCATCGAGGCAGCCTACCCTCCATTCGCCTCCAAGGCCCCGGACGGCAGCATCGTCGGATTCGACTACGACATCGGCAACGCCCTGTGCGAAGAAATGAAGGTCAAGTGCGTCTGGGTCGAGCAAGAGTTCGACGGCCTGATCCCGGCGCTCAAAGTGCGCAAGATCGACGCCATCCTGTCCTCGATGTCCATCACCGAAGACCGCAAGAAATCCGTCGACTTCACCAACAAGTACTACAACACGCCGGCCCGTCTGGTCATGAAGCAGGGCACCGTCGTCAGCGACGGCCTGACCGAGCTCAAGGGCAAGAACATCGGCGTGCAGCGCGGCTCGATCCACGAGCGGTTCGCCAAGGAAGTGCTGGCTCCGCTGGGTGCTGAAGTCAAGCCATACAGTTCCCAGAACGAAATCTACCTGGACATCGGCGCCGGTCGTCTCGATGGCACCGTGGCCGACGCCACCCTGCTGCAGGACGGCTTCCTGAACACTGATTCGGGCAAGGGCTACGCGTTCGTCGGCCCGGCTTTCACAGACGTCAACTACTTCGGCGACGGCGTCGGCATCGCCGTACGCAAGGGCGACAAAGCGGATCTGGACAAGATCAACGCGGCCATTGCAGCCATTCGCGCCAACGGTAAATACAAAGCCATCCAGGACAAATACTTCAATTTCGACATCTACGGTCAGTAAATCGATCTGATGTCGCCAATGGCGCAGGCAGTGGGTTCTCAAACCTCCTGAATGCGCCATTTTTCTATCCCGCGCTCGAGGGCCAAACAACATGTTGAAAGGCTACGGAGCCGTCATCCTCGACGGTGCATGGCTGACGTTGCAGCTCGCGCTGTGCTCGATGGCGCTGGCGATCGTGCTCGGCCTGATCGGCGTGGCATTGCGGCTGTCGCCGGTACGCTGGCTGGCCTGGCTGGGCGACCTGTATTCCACCGTCATTCGTGGCATTCCCGACCTGGTGCTGATTCTGCTGATCTTCTACGGCGGTCAGGACCTGCTCAACCGCGTCGCCCCTTTGCTGGGCCATGACGACTACATCGACCTGAACCCGCTGATGGCCGGCATCGGCACGCTGGGCTTCATTTTCGGTGCCTACCTTTCCGAAACATTTCGTGGCGCCTTCATGGCCATTCCCAAAGGGCAGGCTGAAGCCGGCATGGCCTATGGCATGAGCAGCTCGCGCGTATTCTTTCGCATCCTGGTGCCGCAGATGATTCGTCTGGCGATTCCGGGATTCACCAACAACTGGCTGGTGCTGACCAAGGCGACCGCGCTGATTTCCGTCGTCGGCCTGCAAGACATGATGTTCAAGGCCAAGCAGGCAGCCGACGCCACCCGCGAACCCTTCACGTTCTTCCTCGCAGTCGCGGCCATGTACCTGGTGATCACCAGCGTCTCGCTGCTGATCCTGCGCCGCATCGAAAAACGCTATTCGGCCGGCGTAAGGGTGGCAGAGCTATGATTTTCGATTACAACGTCGTCTGGGAAAACCTGCCGCTGTATTTCGGCGGTCTGTTGATCACCCTGAAACTGCTCGCGCTGTCACTGTTCTTCGGTCTACTGGCCGCTCTGCCGCTCGGGCTGATGCGGGTGTCGAAAGTCGCCTGGGTCAACCTGCTCGCCTGGAGCTACACCTACGTGATTCGCGGCACGCCGATGCTGGTGCAGCTGTTCCTTATCTACTACGGTCTGGCGCAGTTCGAGGCCGTGCGCGAAAGCATTCTCTGGCCGTGGCTGTCGAGTGCCACCTTCTGCGCGTGCCTGGCCTTTGCCATCAATACCAGCGCCTACACCGCCGAAATCATCGCCGGCAGCCTGAAATCCACGCCGCCCGGCGAGATCGAAGCCGCCCGCGCGATGGGCATGTCGAAAGCCAAGATGTATCGCCGCATCCTGCTGCCGTCGGCCCTGCGCCGGGCGCTGCCGCAGTACAGCAACGAAGTGATCATGATGCTGCAGACCACCAGTCTGGCGTCCATCGTCACGCTGATCGACATCACCGGCGCGGCGCGCACCGTCAACGCGCAGTTTTACCTGCCGTTCGAGGCGTACATTACCGCGGGGGTGTTCTACCTGTGCCTGACATTCATTCTGGTGAAACTGTTCAAGCTGGCTGAGCGCCGCTGGCTCAGCTATCTCGCGCCGAGGAAGCACTGATATGCAACGCATCGATCACAGCCTGCCGTGGGGCAACCTGGGTACGCAGCGCACGCTGACGGTCTTCCGCTTCGGCCATGGCGAGCGCAAAGCCTATATTCAGGCCAGCCTGCACGCCGACGAACTGCCGGGCATGCGCACCGCCTGGGCCTTGAAACAGCGGCTGGTGCAGCTCGAAGAACAGGGCTTGCTCAAGGGTGTCGTCGAGCTGGTGCCGGTGGCCAATCCGATCGGTCTGGGCCAGTTGCTGCAAGGCAATCACCAGGGGCGATTCGAGTACGGCAGCGGCAAGAACTTCAATCGCGATTTCACCGAATTGAGCGGTCCCGTCGCAGACAGGCTTGCAGGCAAGCTGGGCGATGATCCGCACGCCAACGTCAGGCTGATTCGTCAGGCGATGGCCGATGTGCTCGCGCAGTTGCCAGCCGCGGGCAGCGAGTTGGCGGGTATGCAGCGCGTGCTGCTGAGCCACGCCTGCAACGCTGACATCGTGCTCGATCTGCATTGCGACACCGACGCCTCGCTGCACATGTACGCCTTGCCCCAGCACTGGCCGCAGTGGCGCTCGCTGTCGGCCCACCTGGGCGTGAGTGTCGGTCTGCTGGCCGAGGATTCCGGTGGCAGCTCGTTCGACGAGGCCTGTTCGCTGCCGTGGTTGCGTCTGGCCAAGCAGTTTCCCGATGCCCAAATTCCTCTGGCCTGCATGTCCACGACGCTGGAGCTGGGCGGTCAGTCCAACACCGGCAAGGACGAGGCCGAAGCCTACGCCGAGGGCATTCTCGCGTTCCTCGCCGAGCAGGGCCTGATCAGTGGCGAGTGGCCGCAGCCGGGCCATGAAGCCTGTGAAGGTATGCCGTTCGAAGGCACCGAAATGATCTACGCGCCGCATCCTGGCGTGCTGACCTTCCTGCGACCTGCGGGCGCCTGGGTCGAGCCCGGCGAGCCGCTGTTCGAGGTCATCGACCCGCTGAACGATCGCGCGACCACGGTGTGCGCCGGTACCGCAGGCGTGCTGTTCGCCATCGAAAAACTGCGTTACGCCCAGCCGGGTTTCTGGATGGCCAAAGTGGCAGGCCGCACCCCGTTGCGCAGCGGCCGCCTGCTCAGTGACTGATTACTTGTGAGAACCCAAACCATGAACAAACTGGAAGTCCAGGACCTGCACAAGTGCTACGGCAGTCACGAGGTGCTCAAAGGCGTCTCGCTGACCGCCAAAGCTGGCGATGTGATCAGCATCATCGGCTCCAGCGGCTCGGGCAAAAGTACGTTCCTGCGCTGCATCAATCTGCTGGAACAACCGAAGTCAGGCCGCATTCTGCTCAACAACGAGGAGCTCAAACTGGTCGCCAACAAGGACGGCGGGCTCAAGGCTGCCGACCCGAAACAGCTGCAGCGCATGCGCTCGCGTCTGTCGATGGTGTTCCAGCATTTCAATCTGTGGTCGCACATGACCGCGCTGGAAAACGTCATCGAGGCGCCGGTTCATGTGCTGGGCGTGCCGAAGAAAGAAGCGCTGGAAAAGGCCGAGCATTACTTGAGCAAGGTCGGCGTCGCGCATCGCAAGGACGCCTTTCCAGGGCACATGTCCGGCGGCGAGCAGCAGCGCGTGGCGATTGCCCGGGCATTGGCGATGGAGCCTGAGGTGATGCTGTTCGACGAGCCGACTTCGGCGCTCGACCCCGAACTGGTTGGCGACGTGTTGAAGGTCATGCAGGCGTTGGCCCAGGAAGGCCGCACGATGGTCGTCGTCACCCACGAAATGGGCTTCGCCCGCGAGGTGTCGAACCAGTTGATCTTCCTGCACAAGGGGTTGGTGGAAGAGAGCGGCGACCCGCGCCAGGTGCTGGTCAATCCGAAATCGGAGCGTCTCCAGCAGTTCTTGTCCGGCAGCTTGAAGTAAAGATTGCTGCCGTCACCAACGGTGCGTTTTGTGTCAGAACAGTTCATGCTGCGCGTCATTCAAAGCGCCGCCATGAACTGAATGCAACAGATTCACTTCGCACGCCCGAGCGTGTGACCCATAACAGCGACACGTTTCGGATTGCACGCCATGACTGCCCATCGAATCGGATTTCTCATCTGGCCCGGCACCAAAGCCTTGACTCTGGCGCTGGCCGAGGAAGCCCTGCGTGTCGCTCAGCGCGTTCATCCCGACGTGGTCTACGAGCTGTCGTTCATGCAGGCCGAACCGCCGGTCGAAGGCGCCAGCTGGCAGTTGCCGGGCGAGCCGTGGACGGGGCGCCTGGAGGGGTGTCAGAAAGTTTTCCTGCTGGCCGACGAGCCGCCCGCGCCCATGTCTTCGGCACTGGGTGGCGCGCTCAAGCAATTGGTGCGAGCAGGGTGCGTGATCGGCGGTCTTTCGGCGGGCGTTTATCCGCTTGCGCAGTTGGGGCTGCTCGACGGTTACCGTGCCGCCGTGCATTGGCGCTGGCAGGACGATTTCGCAGAGCGCTTCCCCAAGGTCATTGCCACCAGTCATCTGTTCGACTGGGACCGCGATCGTCTGACCGCCTGCGGTGGCATGTCGGTGCTGGATCTGCTGCTGGCGGTGCTGGCCCGTGACCATGGCGCGGAGCTCGCCGGGGCGGTTTCCGAAGAACTGGTGGTCGAGCGCATTCGTGAAGGCGGCGAGCGCCAGCGCATCCCGCTGCAGAACCGTCTGGGTTCCAGTCATCCGAAGTTGACCCAGGCCGTGTTGCTGATGGAAGCCAACATCGAAGAGCCATTGACCACTGACGAGATCGCCCAGCATGTCTGCGTCTCGCGACGACAGCTGGAGCGGATCTTCAAGCAGTACCTCAATCGCGTTCCCAGTCAGTATTACCTTGAGCTGCGTCTTAACAAGGCCCGACAGATGCTGATGCAGACCAGCAAGTCGATCATCCAGATCGGCCTGTCGTGCGGCTTCTCTTCCGGTCCGCATTTCTCCAGCGCCTACCGCAACTTCTTCGGCGCAACCCCGCGCGAAGACCGCAACCAGCGTCGCAGCAGCAGCCCGTTCGAACTGTCCTCCGTGCCTGCCGAGCGCGGGTGATCTCAAGCCTCGCCGGATCTCTCCTGTCGGAGTGAGCTTGCTCGCGATGACGTCGCGTCAGACAACACTGATGTATCTGACGCATTGCTATCGCGAGCAAGCTCACTCCTACAGGGTGCTGTTGTCAGTGCAGTTTCTGAAGTGATGCAATTCAAATCGACAGGACGCTGCTACATCGGGCCGCCAACGTTTAAACTGCGCCTTTCCGACGCAATTTGTCGCATTGCCGAAAACCGCGGAAAAAGCCGGTTTGGCGCTATAAGAAGTTGTCGCTTGGCGGCAAGGCCGGACCGAAATCAGTCCTTACAATCCTTCCATCGCTCGCCAGTCCAGGCAGGCGTTCCTCTTCAGGAGACTCCGATGTCCGTTGAGCAAGTACCGGTGCAACGTGCCGATTTTGACCAGGTGATGGTCCCCAACTATGCCCCCGCAGCGTTCATTCCCGTGCGTGGCCAGGGTTCCCGCGTCTGGGATCAGTCGGGGCGTGAACTGGTCGATTTCTCGGGCGGCATCGCGGTCAACGTACTGGGCCACGCACACCCGGCTCTGGTCGGCGCATTGACCGAGCAGGCCAACAGGCTGTGGCATGTTTCCAACGTTTTCACCAACGAGCCTGCGCTGCGTCTGGCCAAAAAGCTGGTCGACGCCACCTTCGCCGAGCGCGTGTTCTTCTGTAACTCCGGGGCTGAGGCCAACGAGGCGGCGTTCAAACTGGCCCGTCGCGTTGCCCACGACCTGTACGGCACCGAGAAGTACGAAATCATCGCGGCGCTCAACAGCTTCCACGGGCGTACCTTGTTCACCGTCAGCGTGGGCGGTCAGCCGAAGTACTCCGACGGCTTCGGTCCGAAGATCACCGGCATCACGCACGTGCCGTACAACGACCTCGACGCGCTGAAAGCCGCCGTCAGCGACAAGACCTGCGCCGTCGTGCTTGAGCCGATTCAGGGTGAAGGCGGCGTGCTGCCGGCCGAACTCGAATACCTGCAAGGCGCGCGCAAGCTGTGCGACGACCACAATGCGCTGCTGATTTTCGATGAAGTGCAGAGCGGCATGGGCCGTAGCGGCCACCTGTTCGCCTACATGCACTACGGCGTGACGCCGGACATTCTGTCCAGCGCCAAGAGCATTGGCGGCGGTTTCCCGATGGCAGCCATGCTGACCACCGAAAAGCTCGCCAAGCACCTGTCGGTCGGCGTGCACGGCACCACTTACGGCGGCAACCCGCTGGCCTGTGCGGTCGGCGAAGCGGTCATCGACGTGGTCAACACCCCGCAAGTGCTGGCAGGCGTCAACGCCAAACATGACCTGTTCAGAGCGCGCCTGGAAAAAATCGGCGAGCAGTACGGCGTGTTCAGCCAGGTCCGGGGCATGGGCCTGCTGATCGGCTGTGTCCTGACCGACGCCTGGAAAGGCAAGGCCAAGGATTTCTTCAACGCGGCCGAGCACGAAGGCGTGATGATTCTGCAAGCCGGTCCTGACGTCGTGCGTTTTGCGCCAAGCCTGGTGATCGACGATGCCGACATCACCGAAGGCCTGAACCGTTTCGAGCGTGCTGTAGCCAGGTTGACCCAAGCCTGATAGACGCCATAGATCTCCTGTAGGAGTGAGCTTGCTCGCGATAGCGGTTTGTCAGATACATCAATGTTGTCTGATACAGAGTCATCGCGAGCAAGCTCACTCCTACAAGGGCGAGCAATCTCGGGATTTGTTTTTTTCTTCTCCATGCCGGATTTCCCCGGCCTGTTTTTCTCAAGGAGTGACACCATGCTGGTGATGCGCCCCGCGCAAATGGCTGATCTGAGCGAGGTTCAACGACTCGCCGCGGACAGCCCGATTGGTGTCACGTCCTTGCCGGACGATGCTGGACGCCTCGGTGACAAGATCGCCGCGTCCGAAGCGTCCTTCGCCGCCGAGGTCAGTTTCAATGGCGAAGAAACCTATTTCTTCGTGCTCGAAGACACCGAATCCGGGCGTCTGGTGGGCTGCTCGGGCATCGTCGCATCGGCGGGATACTCCGAGCCGTTCTACAGCTTCCGCAACGAAACCTTCGTTCACGCCTCCCGCGAGCTGAAGATTCACAACAAGATTCACGTGCTCTCGCAGTGCCACGATCTGACCGGAAACAGCCTGCTGACCAGTTTCTACGTGTTGCCCGAGCTGGTTGGCACGCTGTGGTCCGAGCTCAACTCCCGGGCTCGCCTGCTGTTCGTCGCCAGTCACCCCGAGCGCTTCGCCGATTCGGTCGTCACCGAAATCGTCGGTTACAGCGATGACAACGGCGACTCGCCATTCTGGGACGCCATCGGTCGCAACTTCTTCGACATCAACTACGCCGAAGCCGAACGCCTGTGCGGCCTGAAAAGCCGGACTTTCCTCGCCGAGCTGATGCCGCATTACCCGATCTATGTGCCGCTGCTGCCCGACGAAGCCCAAGAGGCCATGGGGCAAGTGCATCCGCGCGCGCAGATCACCTTCGACATCCTCATGCGCGAGGGCTTCGAGACCGATCATTACATCGACATCTTCGACGGCGGCCCGACGCTGCATGCTCGTGTTTCTGGCATCCGCTCCATCGCTCAGAGCCGCGTGGTGCCGGTGAAAGTCGATACCGTCGACAGCGGCGATGCGGTGAAGGGCGGACGCCCGTATCTGGTCGCCAATGGCCAGTTGCAGGACTACCGCGCGGTGATGCTGGAACTGGACTGGGTGCCGGGCAAGCCTGTGACCCTCAGCCTGGCCGCCGCCGAGGCACTGGGTGTCGGCGAGGGTGCCAGCGTCCGTATCGTCGCGGTTTGACCGTTGAGTGGCGGCGACCCCAGGCGTTCAGCGCCTGACGCCGTATCGCAGATTAGCGAGTTCGCCGGCTTCTGACCGAAGCCGGCTCGAGGAGAAAGCATGATTGTTCGTCCCGTACGCAGCAGTGACCTACCGGCACTCATTGATCTGGCGCGTAGCACAGGCGCTGGCCTGACCACGCTGCCGGCCAATGAAGAGCGTCTGGCGCATCGGGTCGGCTGGGCCGAAAAGACCTTCCGTGGCGAAGCCGAGCGGGGCGACACCGATTACCTGTTCGTGCTCGAGGACGACGACGGCCGCGTGGTGGGCATTTCCGCCATCGCAGGCGCTGTGGGCCTGCGCGAGCCCTGGTACAACTACCGCGTCGGGCTGACTGTCAGCGCCTCACAGGAACTGAATATCTATCGCGAGATTCCGACGCTGTTTCTGGCGAACGATCTGACCGGCAACTCGGAATTGTGCTCGCTGTTCCTGCACAACGACTTCCGTAATGGCCTGAACGGACGACTGTTGTCCAAGGCGCGGATGCTGTTCATCGCTGAATTTCCGGAGCTGTTCGGCGCCAAGATCATCGCCGAAATGCGCGGCATGTCTGACGACCAAGGCCATTCGCCGTTCTGGGAGAGCCTGGGGCGGCACTTTTTCAAGATGGAATTCAGCCAGGCCGATTACCTGACCGGCGTTGGCAATCGCGCGTTCATCGCCGAGCTGATGCCGAAATTCCCGCTCTACAGCTGCTTCCTGTCCGAGGCGGCGCGCAACGTCATCGGTCGTGTGCACACCAGCACCGAGCCTGCGTTGACCATGCTCAAGGCCGAGGGCTTCAGCTATCAGGGCTACGTCGATATTTTCGACGCGGGACCGGCGATCGAGTGCGAAACGACCAAGATCCGCGCCGTTCGTGACAGCCAGGCGCTGGTGCTGGCGGTCGGCACGCCCGGCGATGACGCCACGCCGTTTCTCATTCACAACCGCAAGCGCGAAGATTGCCGCATCACCGCGGCCCCTGCGCGCTTTGCCGCCGGCACTTTGGTGGTCGATCCGAAGACCGCCAAGCGCCTGCGCCTGAACGCCGGCGATCAAGTGCGCGCCGTGCCGCTGTCTCCGGCTCGGGAGGGCATTTGATGACGACTTTGTATATCGCAGGTGCCTGGCAGGCCGGGCAGGGTGAAGCGTTCGATTCGCTGAATCCGGTCACGCAAAACGTGGTCTGGTCGGGCAACGGCGCGTCCGCCGTGCAAGTGGACGCGGCTGTCGAAGCGGCGCGCGGGGCGTTTCCTGCCTGGGCCAGCCGTTCGCTGGAAGATCGCATTGCGGTCCTCGAGGCGTTTGCCGCCACGCTGAAAAACCGCGCCGATGAAATCGCCCGCTGCATCGGTGAAGAAACCGGCAAGCCGCTGTGGGAATCGGCCACGGAAGTGACCAGCATGGCCAACAAGGTCGCCATCTCGATCCAGAGTTATCGTGAACGGACCGGCGAGAAGAGCGGCCCGCTGGGTGATGCGACGGCTGTCCTGCGCCACAAGCCCCATGGCGTCGTCGCGGTGTTCGGTCCCTACAACTTCCCCGGGCATCTGCCTAACGGGCATATCGTTCCCGCGTTGCTGGCCGGTAACAGCGTGGTGTTCAAGCCCAGCGAACTGACCCCCAAGGTCGCCGAGCTGACCGTGCAATGCTGGATTGAAGCCGGGCTGCCGGCGGGCGTTCTCAATCTGGTGCAAGGCGGGCGCGAGACCGGAATCGCCCTGGCGGCCAACGCCGGTATCGACGGTTTGTTCTTCACCGGCTCAAGCCGCACCGGCAACTCGCTGCATCAGCAGTTTGCCGGGCGTCCGGACAAAATCCTTGCGCTGGAGATGGGCGGCAATAACCCCCTGATCGTCGATCAGGTCGCCGACGTCGATGCTGCGGTGTACACCGTCATTCAGTCAGCGTTCATCTCTGCCGGCCAGCGCTGCACCTGCGCCCGGCGCCTGCTGGTGCCACAAGGCGCGTGGGGCGATGCATTCCTGGCGCGGCTGGTTGAAGTGACGTCGACGATCGAGGTCGGTGCGTTCGATCAACAGCCCGCGCCGTTCATGGGCTCGGTGATTTCTCTGGCGGCGGCCCGTGCGCTGCTCGAGGCTCAGGAACAGTTGCTCGCAACGGGCGCGGTGGCGTTGCTGGAGATGACCCAGCCGCAGGCGCAGTCGGCGTTGCTGACCCCCGGTATTCTGGATGTCAGTGATGTCAGCGACCGGCCTGACGAGGAGTTGTTCGGCCCGCTGCTGCAAGTGATTCGCTACGCTGATTTCGATGCCGCCATCGACGAGGCCAACGCCACGCAGTACGGCCTGGCCGCGGGTTTGTTGTCCGATTCTCAGGCGCGCTATCAGCAGTTCTGGCTGCTCAGCCGTGCCGGGATCGTCAACTGGAACAAGCAACTGACCGGCGCGGCGAGCACGGCACCGTTTGGTGGCGTGGGCGCGTCGGGCAACCATCGCGCCAGCGCTTATTACGCGGCGGATTACTGCGCGTATCCGGTGGCGTCGCTGGAAAGCGAGACGCTGGCGCTGCCTGCGAGCCTAACGCCGGGTATTACGTTGAGTCGAAACAGCTGAATTGGACTGTGGGAGCGTGGCTTGTCCCGCGATCGGCGGGGAACCCGTCGTAAACCCAGAGGTTGCGGTCTGCATGAAACACCGCATTCGTCCATTTAGCTGTCGCTTCGCGACACATCGCGGGACAAGCCACGCTCCTACAGGCGCCATGGTGTAACTGAACATAGATGTTTATAAAAACAGATCCACGGAGCCTCACCGATGAAATCCTGTGAAGTCAACTTTGACGGTCTAGTGGGGCCAACCCACAACTACGGTGGGCTGTCCTACGGCAACGTCGCGTCGCAGAGCAATTGCCAGCAGTCTTCCAACCCGCGTGAGGCGGCGCTGCAAGGTCTGGCAAAAATGAAGGCCCTGACCGACATGGGTTTCACCCAGGGTGTGCTGGCGCCGCAGGAGCGTCCGGACATCGCAGGCCTGCGCAAGCTGGGCTTCGATGGCACCGATGCACAGGTCATCGAGCGCGCCGCGAAGCAGGCCATGCCGTTATTGGTCGCCAGTTGCTCGGCGTCGAGCATGTGGGTCGCGAACGCAGCGACGGTCAGCCCCAGCGCCGACACCGCCGATGGACGCGTGCATTTCACGGCTGCCAACCTCAACTGCAAATACCATCGCAGCATCGAACACCCGACCACCAGTCGTGTATTGGGGGCGATGTTCGCCGATCAGCAACACTTCGCCCATCACGCTGCCTTGCCCGCCGTCGCTCAGTTCGGTGATGAAGGCGCGGCCAACCACACGCGTTTCTGCCGCAGTTATGGCGAGGCCGGCGTCGAGTTCTTCGTGTTCGGCCGCTCGGCCTTCGACACCCGCTATCCCGCGCCGCAGAAGTACCCGGCCCGGCAGACGCTGGAAGCTTCGCAGGCCGTTGCGCGCCTGCATGGCCTGAGCGATGACGGCGTGGTGTTCGCCCAGCAGAATCCCGCAGTGATCGATCAGGGCGTGTTTCATAACGACGTGATCGCCGTGGGTAATGGCGAAGTGCTCTTCTACCACGAGGACGCGTTCCTCAACACCGAGCACATGCTGAGCGAATTGCACGACAAGCTCGGGCAGCGCGGCGGGCGTTTCCAGGCCATTTGCGTGCCGCGCAGCGAAGTGGGCGTGGAAGACGCCGTTCGCTCTTATCTGTTCAACAGCCAGCTGCTCTCGCGCCCTGACGGCTCGATGTTGTTGATCGTGCCGGAAGAATGCCGGGGCAACGAGCGCGTGTGGAACTACCTGCAGCGCCTGATCGCCGACGAAAGCCCGGTTCGTGAAGTGAAAGTGTTCGACCTCAAGCAGAGCATGCAGAACGGCGGTGGCCCGGCCTGCCTGCGTTTGCGCGTGGCACTCAATGAAACGGAACTGGCGGCGGTCAACCCAGGGGTTATCATGACGGCGCCGCTGTACGACACGCTGACGCAATGGGTCGACAAGCATTACCGCGACCGCATCAGCGAGAACGACCTCGCCGACCCGCGGCTGTTGGACGAATGCCGAACGGCACTGGATGAACTGACCCGGCACCTGAAGCTCGGTGCTGTCTATCCTTTCCAGATCAATTGACGTATCCGAAGCATCGCGCCGGGGCTGACCCAGGGTCAGCCAGCGCGGCTTTTGCCTTTTATAGAGAGAGCTTTTGAAATGACCGACGCCCTGCGTTTGATCCTTGAAGACACCGACGGCACCCAGCTGGAAACTTCCTGCACACGTTTTGCCGTTATCTGGCAGGGCAAAGAAGTCTGGATTCAGCAGGACGGTCGCGGGCAACTGTTGATCGGTGTTGACGTTGAAGAAGGCGATGCCGAATACGCCAACCTGTTGCTGCGCCCGCTGGCGACCAACCTCGTCAGCCTGCAGCTGGAAATGGAACCGGCTGACATGAGCGGCGACGACGAAGACGGTCACGTCCACGGTCCTGACTGCAATCACTGATCAGGAGCTCGTCCCATGCTCGCCCTCGGCAAACTGCTTGAACTGACCCTGGCGGGTCGTGAACCCGCGGAAAAGACTCAACTGACCGTCGACGGCGTGCGCCTGCGCTGGCTCGCCGAAGGGGCGCTGGAAGTCCGCCCGCCCGAGGCTCGGGACAACGGCACCGATCTGCTGCTGTCTGCCGGCATTCATGGCAACGAAACAGCACCGATCGAGCTGCTCGACGAACTGATCCACGCCATCGCGCGCGGTGAACTCAAGCCGCGCGCGCGCATCCTGTTCCTGTTCGGCAACCCGGAAGCGATGCGTCGCGGCGAGCGGTACATCGAGCAGGACATCAATCGGCTGTTCAATGGTCGTCACGAGCAAAGCAGTGGAAATGAAGCGCTGCGGGCCTGCGAGCTGGAGCGTCTGGCCGCGAGCTTTTTCAGCTTGCCGGACCGTTATCGACTGCATTACGACCTGCACACTGCCATTCGCGGCTCGAAGATCGAACAGTTCGCCCTGTATCCGTGGAAAGAAGGGCGCCAGCATTCGCGCCGTGAGTTGGTGCGGATACACCGGGCGGGCATGGAAGCGGTGCTGTTGCAGAACAAACCGTCGATTGTGTTCAGCGCCTATACCTACGACAAGCTGGAGGCCGAGGCTTTCACCCTGGAGCTGGGCAAGGCGCGGCCTTTCGGGCAGAACCAGCAGGTCAACCTCTCGCCGTTGAAGGCCGCGCTGGAACACCTGATTCGGGGCACCGAGCCGCTGGTGGGGGATCAGATCGACGGGCTCAAGCTGTTCAGCGTCGCCCGCGAAATCATCAAGCACAGTGACGCCTTTCGCCTGAACCTGCCGGCCGACATCGAGAACTTCACCAAGCTGGACAAGGGGTTCGTGCTGGCCGAGGACCTGGCCGACTCACGCTGGGTGGTGGAAGAGGAGGGCGCGCGAATCATCTTCCCCAACCCGAAGGTCAAGAATGGTTTGCGAGCAGGGATTCTGATCGTGCCGACGACCGGGGATGGGCTGGTGTGAGCCATGCCTCGGGTTGACGCGATCCCTTTTAGGAGCGCGCTTGCCCGCGATTGCAGTGTGTCAGCCAGATATCTGTCACTGACCCACCGCATTCGCGGGCAAGCGCGCTCCTACACAGTCATGCCGGCGTCCTGAGGGACGCCGCCATTCCCTCAGCCCACCGCTTTCTGCGATTCACCCAAACGGCGCACTGCGCGCAGCTTGCTCAGGGTGTCGGCGCAGGTCTTGGCCGCTTCCTGGCCCTTGTGCACGAAGTGGTTGAAGAAATAGTTGTGGTGCTCTTCACCGGCATGGAAGTGGTGAGGGGTCAGCACCACCGAGAACACCGGCACTTCGGTTTCCAGCTGAACCTGCATCAACGCGCTGATCACCGATTGCGCAACGAATTCGTGTCGATAGATCCCGCCATCGACCACCAGACCCGCCGCCACGACGCCGCCGTAGCGACCGCTTTTGGCCAGCAGTTTGGCATGCAAGGGGATTTCAAAGGCGCCGCCGACTTCGAAGAAATCGATATCGCTCTCGGCATAGCCATGGTTGGCCATTTCCGCGACAAAGCCCTTACGCGCCTGGTCGACGATATCTTTATGCCAGCAGGCTTGAATGAACGCGATGCGCTCGTGAGCGTGGATAGCGGTGGGTTGCATATGTTCTGACTCCTGTTTAATAAAAAAACAGGGCGTTTTGGATCGAAGGGGATGCCAGGGTACGGGTCGTCAGCGGTCCGGGCAAAATGCCCACGCGACCATGCTGCGAGACGATCCTGTGGTGCCAATCCCGTTCTCTCTTCATCCGGACTATGACCGTCGGCTCTGGGATCGCACCAGATCTGCTGACCTCACACCAGCTCGGCACCAAAAGTGGCTGCGCTCGGTCATGCTGCGTTAAAAAGCAGCTCGCAATGCTCATTGAGGCCCCTCAACTCCGCTTGCTCGCTGCTTTTTGCCTTGCCTGACCTTCGCTCGCCGACTTCTGGAGCCGACCTAAAACATGAGCGCTCGCGGGCTAGACGCTTTGCGCGCCATTACCGCCGGTGGGGAATCGCACCCCGCCCTGAGAACGTTGCCGACGGCACATTGCGTCGGCGTGCAGTTTGTAACACAGATTTTCAGAATGTGCATGGAGCCTTTTTGATGGTTCTGATCAGCTTTTCTTATAAGCAGAACTTGGAATTGCTGGCCGAAGCCTTGATTATCGAGGGTCTAAGCCTCAGAACTGAGGATCGACCACTTTCCAGGGAGCTCGACCGTGACCGTTATCGATCTGCGCAGCGACACCGTGACTCAACCCACTGCAGGCATGCGCGAAGCAATGGCCCGTGCGCCGCTGGGCGATGACGTGTATGGCGAGGACCCGACCGTCAACCACCTGGAGTCCTGGCTGGCCGAGCATCTGGGCTTCGCAGCTGCCCTGTTCGTCCCCACCGGCACGATGAGTAACCTGCTCGGCCTGATGGCGCATTGCGAGCGGGGTGATGAATACATCGTCGGTCAACAGGCGCATACCTATAAATACGAAGGCGGTGGCGCGGCAGTGCTGGGCTCCATTCAGCCCCAGCCGCTGGACAATCAGCCCGATGGCTCGCTGGACCTGGAGCAGGTCGTCGCGGCGATCAAGGCCGACGACTTCCATTTCGCGCGCACCCGCCTGCTGGCGCTGGAGAACACCATGCAGGGCAAGGTGTTGTCGCTGGATTACCTGGCCGCTGCCCGCAGGGTGACCCGCGAGAACGGTCTGGGCCTGCACCTGGACGGCGCTCGACTCTACAACGCCGCGGTCAAACTGGGCGTCGATGCCCGCGAGATCACGCAGCATTTCGATTCGGTGTCAGTGTGTCTGTCCAAAGGTCTGGGCGCGCCGATCGGCTCGGTGCTGTGTGGTTCCGATGAGTTCATCGCCAAGGCCCGTCGGCTGCGCAAAATGGTCGGTGGCGGCATGCGTCAGGCCGGTCTGCTGGCAGCCGCAGGGCTCTATGCGCTGCAGCATCAGGTCGAGCGCCTGGCCGAGGATCACGCGCACGCAGCGTTCCTGGGTAAAGCATTGGGCGAGTTGGGTTTCGACGTCGAGCCTGTGCACACCAACATGGTGTACGTGCAGATCGGCAAGCGTGCAGAGCTGCTCAAGGCCTTCTGTGCCGAGCGTGGAATCGTCCTGAGCGCGGCCCCGCGCCTGCGCATGGTCACGCATCTGGATGTTTCAGCTGCGCAACTGGAGAAGGTGGTGACGGCATTTGCCGAATTTGGCGCGCGATGACCGGACACGCAGACGACCGATAATCCAATTGCCTGTTTCTATCGAATAAACACGCTGTACCGCACGTACAACGCCTATATAATGCGGCCCTTTGCCGTCGCTACGTCGAATGACGTTATGCATTTGCCTCAGGCCGCAGTTCCCGTGGAAGAACCTATGAAAAGCGCAGAAATCCGTGAAGCCTTCCTTCGCTTCTTCGAAGAGCAAGGCCACACCCGTGTAGCCTCCAGCTCCTTGATTCCGGGCAATGACCCAACCCTGCTGTTCACCAACGCAGGCATGAACCAGTTCAAGGATTGCTTCCTGGGCCAGGAAAAACGGGCCTATACGCGAGCCGTCAGCAGCCAGAAGTGCGTGCGCGCCGGTGGCAAGCACAACGACCTGGAGAACGTCGGTTACACCGCACGTCACCACACGTTCTTCGAAATGCTAGGCAACTTCAGTTTCGGCGACTACTTCAAGCGCGATGCGATCACCTACGCGTGGACCTTCCTGACGTCCGACAAATGGCTGAACCTGCCCAAGGAAAAACTCTGGGTCACGGTCTACGCCTCGGACGACGAAGCCTACGATATCTGGACCAAAGAAGTTGGCGTGCCGGCCGAACGCATGGTCCGCATCGGCGACAACAAGGGCGCACCGTACGCGTCCGACAACTTCTGGACCATGGGCGACACTGGCCCGTGCGGTCCCTGCACCGAGATTTTCTACGATCACGGCGCCGACATCTGGGGTGGCCCACCGGGCTCGCCTGAAGAAGACGGCGATCGCTACATCGAGATCTGGAACAACGTATTCATGCAGTTCAACCGCACCGCCGATGGCGTGCTGCACCCGTTGCCAGCGCCGTCGGTCGACACCGGCATGGGCCTGGAGCGGATCAGCGCCGTGCTCCAGCACGTGCACTCGAACTATGAAATCGACCTGTTCCAGAGCCTGCTCGCCGCAGCGGCCAAGGCCATCGGCTGCAGCAACGAAGAGCAACCATCGCTCAAAGTGGTGGCTGACCACATTCGTTCCTGCGGCTTCCTGATCGCCGATGGCGTTCTGCCGTCCAACGAAGGCCGTGGCTACGTGCTGCGTCGCATCATTCGTCGCGCCTGCCGTCACGGCAACAAGCTAGGCGCCAAGGGCAGTTTCTTCTACCAGATCGTTGCGGCACTGGTCGCCGAGATGGGCGAAGCCTTCCCTGAGCTGAAGTCCCAGCAGGCGCACATCGAGCGCGTGCTCAAAGCAGAAGAAGAGCAGTTCGCCAAGACCCTGGAGCAGGGCCTGAAGATTCTCGAGCAGGATCTGGCCGAGCTCAAAGGCACCGTCGTGCCTGGCGATGTCGTCTTCAAGCTCTATGACACTTACGGTTTCCCGATGGACCTGACCGGTGACATCGCCCGCGAGCGCAACCTGACCCTCGACGAGGCCGGTTTCGAGCGCGAGATGGACGCCCAGCGTGAGCGCGCGCGTTCGGCCAGCTCCTTCGGCATGGACTACAACAGTCTGGTCAAGGTCGATGTGGCGACCGAGTTCACCGGCTACAGCGCCACCGCGGGCGACGCGAAAGTCGTTGCTCTCTATAAGGAAGGCGTGGCGGTCGAGCAGTTGAGCGAAGGCGAAGATGGCGTGGTCATTCTCGATCGCACCCCGTTCTACGCCGAGTCCGGCGGCCAGATCGGCGACAGCGGTTACCTCACGTCTGGCGACGTGCGTTTCGACGTGAGCGACACCACCAAGACCGGCGGCGCATTCCTGCACCACGGTGTTCAGGTGTCCGGCAGCCTGAAGGTCGGCGCGACTGTCAGCACTCAAGTCGCCGCCGAAGTGCGTCAGGCCACGTCGCTGAACCACTCCGCGACCCACTTGCTGCACGCTGCGCTGCGCCAGGTGCTGGGCGATCACGTTCAGCAGAAGGGCTCGCTGGTCGACAGTCAGCGCCTGCGCTTTGACTTCAGCCACTTCGAAGCGATCAAGCCTGAGCAGATCAAGGCGCTGGAAGAGATCGTCAACGCCGAGGTGCGCAAGAACACCGCGGTTGAAACCGAAGAAACCGATATCGACACCGCCAAGAAGAAGGGCGCCATGGCGCTGTTCGGCGAGAAGTACGGCGACACCGTTCGCGTGCTGAGCATGGGCGGTGATTTCTCGGTCGAGCTGTGCGGCGGTATCCACGCCAACCGCACCGGCGACATCGCGCTGTTCAAGATCGTCAGCGAAGGTGGCGTCGCTGCGGGCGTACGCCGTATCGAAGCGGTGACCGGTGCGGTGGCGCTGGCCTACCTCAACGGTGCCGAAGAACAACTCAAGGAAGCCGCGAACCTGGTCAAAGGTAATCGCGACAACCTGCTGGACAAGCTTTCCGCTGTCCTGGAACGCAATCGCCTGTTGGAAAAACAGCTGGAACAACTTCAGGCCAAGGCGGCCAGCGCGGCGGGCGACGATCTGTCGGCCCAGGCGGTGGACGTCAAGGGCGCCAAAGTCCTCGCTGCCCGTCTCGACGGTCAGGATGGCAAGGCGCTGCTGGCGCTGGTTGATCAGCTGAAAAACAAACTCGGTCGCGCAGTGATCCTGCTCGGCGGGGTGCATGAGGAAAAGGTCGTGCTGGTGGCAGGCGTCACCAAAGACCTGACTGGCCAACTCAAAGCCGGTGATTTGATGAAGCAAGCGGCCGCCGCCGTAGGTGGTAAAGGTGGTGGTCGTCCTGATATGGCGCAAGGCGGCGGCGTCGACGCCGCAGGCCTGGACGCGGCGCTTGCGCTGGCCGTTCCATTCGCCGAACAGGGAATTTAAGTCGACCCACCGCAGCCCGCTATCCCGCGGGCTGCGGCGCTTCGCGGTTTGAATGTTTAACGGGCGCCCTTCACGGGCTGAGGCGGCTTTGAGATGGCTTTAATCGTACAGAAATTTGGAGGCACCTCCGTGGGCTCGGTAGAGCGCATCGAGCAGGTGGCCGACAAAGTCAAAAAATTCCGCGATGCGGGTGATGATCTGGTGGTCGTTCTGTCGGCCATGAGCGGCGAAACCAATCGCCTGATCGACCTGGCGAAGCAGATCAGCGATCAACCGGTTCCACGCGAACTGGACGTGATCGTTTCCACCGGTGAGCAGGTGACCATTGCCTTGCTGGCGATGGCTTTGATCAAACGCGGTGTGCCGGCAGTTTCCTACACTGGCAATCAGGTTCGCATTCTGACCGACAGCGCGCACAACAAGGCGCGTATCCTGCAGATCGACGATCAGAAAATTCGCACCGACCTGAAGGCCGGTCGTGTTGTCGTCGTCGCCGGTTTCCAGGGCGTCGATGAAAACGGCAACATCACCACCCTCGGTCGCGGTGGCTCCGACACGACAGGCGTCGCACTGGCCGCTGCCTTGAAGGCAGACGAGTGCCAGATCTACACCGATGTCGATGGCGTCTACACCACCGATCCGCGCGTTGTGTCCCAGGCTCAGCGTCTGGACAAGATCACTTTCGAAGAAATGCTGGAAATGGCCAGCCTCGGTTCCAAAGTGCTGCAGATCCGCGCGGTCGAGTTCGCCGGCAAGTACAACGTCCCGCTGCGCGTACTGCACAGCTTCAAGGAGGGTCCAGGCACCCTCATTACCATTGATGAAGAGGAATCCATGGAACAGCCGATCATTTCTGGCATCGCCTTCAACCGCGACGAAGCCAAGCTGACGATCCGTGGCGTGCCAGACACCCCGGGCGTTGCGTTCAAGATTCTGGGCCCGATCAGCGGCGCGAACATCGAAGTCGACATGATCGTGCAGAACGTTGCGCACGATAACACCACCGACTTCACCTTCACCGTGCACCGCAACGACTACCAGGCCGCGTTGACCGTCCTGGAAAACACCGCGAAAGAAATCGGCGCCCGTGAAGTCGTTGGCGACACCAAGATCGCCAAGGTTTCCATCGTCGGTGTCGGCATGCGTTCGCACGCCGGCGTTGCCAGCCGCATGTTCGAGGCGCTGGCCAAGGAAAGCATCAATATCCAGATGATCTCCACCTCCGAAATCAAAGTGTCGGTGGTGATCGAAGAGAAGTACCTGGAGCTGGCCGTGCGCGCCCTGCACACCGCCTTCGAACTCGACGCTCCCCGCCAGGGCGAGTAAGGGTTTTGAAAGGGGCGCGGTCGACACTGCGCCCTTTTTGTTTGTGATCTGCGCCAGAAACCTGTTTTTTTCCCGGCGCTAGTCAATACTCAGGCACAGGCTTGATGCCGTCATGGCCGGGCTGGTGCCTTTTGGTTGTGCAGACTGTAGTCCCTTGAATGTAAGGCGTGAGGAGATAGTTATGCTGATTCTGACTCGTCGGTGCGCAGAGAGCCTGATAATTGGTGATGGTGAAATCACCGTGACGGTGCTCGGCGTAAAAGGCAATCAAGTCCGAATTGGGGTCAACGCCCCCAAGGAAGTGGCTGTCCATCGTGAAGAGATTTACCTGCGCATCAAGAAAGAGAAGGACCAGGAACCAAGCCATTAATTTTTATTGAATTTTTGGTTTGCAAACGGGGAAAAGGGTGGTTATTATACGCCCCGTGTTGCGGAGAGCTGGCCGAGTGGCCGAAGGCGCTCCCCTGCTAAGGGAGTACACCTCAAAAGGGTGTCGGGGGTTCGAATCCCCCGTTCTCCGCCATTATTTGCGTAGTACGTTGTAATCTGGCTTGATCGGTAAGTTGTTGAATTTACTAGAAAAAGTTCTTGACCAAAAGATTTGACGGCCTATAATGCGCGGCAACAAATGCACTCGTAGCTCAGCTGGATAGAGTACTCGGCTACGAACCGAGCGGTCACAG
>NZ_JARVSK010000036.1:0-82333 GCF_030209235.1 Pseudomonas sp. efr-133-TYG-103a | reverse complement strand
CATCTGTAGGACCGCCTCTTCCCGGCTAAAGCCGGTCCTACGAAGAGCTGCGGCACCTGTAGGACCGGCTTTAGCCGGGAAGAGGCGGTGCCTCGCGTCCTCCGTAAACAAAAAACCCGGGCATCAGGCCCGGGTTTTTCAGTGCTGCGGCTGTCGACTCAGTGCAGGATCTGGCTGAGGAACAGTTTGGTGCGGTCGCTTTGCGGGTTGTCGAAGAAGTCGTTCGGTGCGGCCTGTTCGACGATTTCGCCCTTGTCCATGAAGATCACGCGGTTGGCGACGGTACGGGCAAAGCCCATCTCGTGCGTCACGCAGAGCATGGTCATGCCTTCTTCGGCCAGACCCACCATGGTGTCGAGCACTTCTTTCACCATCTCTGGGTCGAGCGCCGAGGTCGGCTCGTCGAACAGCATGATTTTCGGCTTCATGCACAGTGCGCGCGCGATGGCGACACGCTGTTGCTGACCACCGGAAAGCTGACCCGGGAATTTATGTGCCTGCTCCGGAATGCGCACGCGCTCCAGGTAATGCATCGCGATTTCTTCAGCCTTGCGCTTGGGCATCTTGCGCACCCACATCGGCGCCAGCGTGCAGTTCTGCAGGATGGTCAGATGCGGGAACAGGTTGAAGTGCTGGAACACCATGCCGACTTCGCGGCGGATGGTCTCGATCTGCTTCAGATCTGACGTCAGCTCGGTGCCGTCGACGATGATGCGGCCTTGCTGGTGCTCTTCCAGACGGTTGAGGCAGCGAATGGTGGTCGACTTGCCCGAACCCGACGGGCCGCACAGGACGATACGCTCGCCCTGACGCACGTTCAAGTTGATGTCTTTCAACACGTGGAACTGGCCGTACCACTTGTGTACGCCTTCCATCCGGATCATGCCTTCGGCGCCCAGAGGCTTACTGATAACTTCACTCATCACAAAACTCCTAACGCTTGTGGCCTGTGTCCAACTTACGCTCCAGATGAATGGAGTAGCGGGACATGCCGAAACAGAAAATCCAGAACACCAGGGCTGCAAACACGTAGCCCTCGGTCGCCATGCCGAGCCAGTTGGGGTCGGCGGCTGCTTGTTTGACGCTGTTGAGCAGGTCGAACAGGCCGATGATGATCACAAGGCTGGTGTCCTTGAACAACGCAATCACGGTGTTGACCAGACCAGGAATGACCAGCTTCAGGGCTTGCGGCAGAATCACCAGGCCCATGCGGCGCCAGTAACCCAGGCCCATCGCGGCGGCGGCTTCGTACTGCCCTTTCGGGATCGCCTGCATGCCGCCGCGCACCACTTCGGCCACATAGGCCGACTGGAACATGATCACGCCGATCAGGGCGCGCAACAGTTTGTCGAAGTTCATGCCTTCAGGCAGGAACAGCGGCAACATCACTGAGGACATGAACAGCACGGTGATCAGCGGAACGCCGCGCCAGAACTCGATGAAGGTCACGCAGATCACGCGGATCGCCGGCATGTCGGAGCGACGCCCCAGCGCCAGGATCACACCAAGCGGCAAGGCCCCTGCGATGCCCACGGTGGCGATGACCAGAGTCAGCATCAACCCGCCCCACTGACTGGTGGCGACTTCGGTCATGCCGAAAACGCCGCCATGCAGCAGGAAGAAAGCCACGATCGGGTAGATCACCAGGAAAGACAGGCCGTAGATCGCTTTGCGCGGCATCATCTTGATGAACAGTGGCGCGGCGCCGATGATCGCCAGCCAGACCGTCAGATCGACCCGCCAGCGCAGTTCTTGCGGGTAGTAGCCGTACATGAACTGACCGATGCGCTGCTCGATGAACACCCAGCAGGCGCCAGCCTTGGTGCAGTCGGCGCGCGTGGTGCCGACCCAGTTGGCGTCGAAAATGGTCCAGCTCAACAGCGGCGGAACGATCAGCCAGATCAGATAGATCGCGAACAGGGTCAACAGGGTGTTGATCCAGTTCGAGAACAGGTTCTGGCGGATCCATGCCATCGGGCCGAACACTTTACTCGGCGGCGGCATGTCGGGTTTGAAAGTATGGGATGTCATGCGCGTTTCCTCACCGCTCGATCAGCGCAATGCGCTTGTTGTACCAGTTCATCAGCAGAGAAATGCTGATACTGATCGCCAGGTATACGCTCATGGTGATAGCGATGACTTCGATGGCCTGACCGGTCTGGTTCAACACGGTACCGGCGAACAGCGAAACCATTTCCGGGTAACCGATACCGGCCGCCAGCGAGGAGTTCTTCGCCAGGTTGAGGTATTGGCTGGTCAGCGGCGGGATGATCACTCGCATGGCCTGCGGAATGATGACCTTGCGCAGCGTCGGGCCGGGACGCAGACCCAGCGAGCGCGCGGCTTCGGTCTGGCCGTGGCTGACCGACTTGATACCCGAACGCACGATTTCGGCAATGAATGCCGCCGTATAGACCGTCAGGGCCAGGGTCAGCGCCAGCAGTTCGGGGATCAACACCCAGCCGCCGACGAAGTTGAAGCCCTTGAGTTCCGGCAGTTCCCAATGCACGGGCGCACCGAAGATCAATGCACACAGCGCCGGGATCACGATGAACAGGGCAAGGCCCGCCCAGAACTTGTGAAAAGGCTCGCCGGTGGCTTCGAAGCGCTTGTTCGCCCATTTGGTCATGATGACGATCGCGACGATGGCCAGCACGATGCTGATCACGAACGGCCAGGTGGCGTCATTGGTGATCGCCGCAGGCATGTTCAGACCACGGCTGCTGACGAAGAACGAGCCCAGGAAACCATGCGCCGCCCTTGGGCCTGGCAGGGTCAGGAACACGGCGAAGTACCAGAACAGGATCTGCAGCAGCGGCGGAATGTTACGGAACACTTCGACGTAGACAGTTGCCAGCTTGTTGACGATCCAGTTGTTGGACAAACGCGCCACGCCGACGATAAAGCCGAGCAGAGTCGCGAGGATCACGCCGATGAAAGTCACCAGCAGCGTGTTGAGCAAACCGATAAGGAAAACCCGCGCGTAGCTGTCCGATTCCTTGAAAGGAATCAGGTGCTGCGCGATGCCGAAGCCGGCACTGTTTTCAAGGAAACCGAAACCTGAGGTGATGCCCCGGTGTTGCAGGTTGGTTTGGGTGTTATCGAACAGATACCAACCCATCGCGACTACAGCGATAACCGTGATTATCTGAAATAGCCACGCACGCACTTTGGGATCGCTGAGGGATAGCCTCTGCTTTGGTGCGCTGATTTGATTTTGCATGGAGTGCCCCGGATGAAATGCAACGAAGTACCCAGCTGCGGTTCACGCAGCCGGGCACAGGTCAATCAACGCACTGGTGGCGCGTATTGAATACCGCCGGCGTTCCACAAAGCGTTTTGACCGCGTTCGATTTCCAGAGCAGTGGATTTGCCCAGGTTCTTCTCGAAGATTTCGCCGTAGTTACCGACTTGAGCAACGATCTTGACGACCCAGTCCTTCGGCAGTTTCAGCTGAGGACCGTATTCACCGTCAGCACCCAGCAGACGAGCGACGTCTGGGTTCTTGGTGGCCTTGGCTTCGGCTTCCACGTTCTTGGAAGTGATGCCGGCTTCTTCAGTGTTCAGCAGGGCATAACCGACCCAGCGAACGATAGAAGTCCACTCGTCGTCACCACGGGCCACGACCGGTGCCAGAGGCTCCTTGGAAATGGTTTCAGGCAGAACGACGTAGTCTTTCGGCGAAGCCAGCTTGGAGCGCTGTGCGTACAGCTGCGATTTGTCGGAGGTCAGCACGTCGCAACGGCCGGATTCCAGCGACTTGGCGCTTTCGTCGGAGGTGTCGAACGTGATCGGGGTGTATTTCAGGTTGTTCGCGCGGAAGTAGTCCGACACGTTCAGCTCGGTGGTGGTTCCGGCCTGAATACAGATGGTCGCGCCGTCCAGTTCCTTGGCGCTCTTCACGCCCAGCTTGCTGTTGGCCAGGAAGCCAACGCCGTCGTAGTAAGTCACGAAGCCCGGGAACTCCAGACCCATGCTCGCATCGCGGGAGCTGGTCCAGGTGGTGTTGCGCGACAGGATGTCGATTTCGCCGGACTGCAGCGCGGTGAAACGCTCTTTAGCGTTCAGCTGGCTGAATTTGACTTTCTTGGCGTCGCCAAAGACAGCAGCCGCGACTGCACGGCAGAAGTCCGCGTCGATACCCTGGATGGTGCCGCTTTTGTCAGGGACCGAGAAACCTGGCAGACCGTCACTGACGCCGCACTGGATGAAGCCTTTCTTCTGGATGGCGTCCAGTTTGGCGCCCGCCTGAGCGAAACCGGTCATACCAAGTGCTGCCGCGGCGGCCACTACAGCCAGGGTGGATTTCAACATCTTCATTCAAACCTCCAGTTTGCTCTTTGTTGTGTAGGAGCTTTTAGTCCCGTCGCACCCTTGTGAGGCATTAATGACCCGTGCTGGCTTGTTTTTGGGTCATGCGACGTAAGACCCGATTCCGGTCATGCAGGGCTGCCTGCCCAGTGCAGACTTCGGAATCGATCGGGTCAAACGGACTGAAGCCCCATGATGTCCTTGAACCACGAGGTTCAAAGCGGATCGTGCCTGGAATCCCGCTCGATGGACTCCTTGTTGCCTGCGACGTAACGATAGACTGACTCTGAAAAGCCGCATCAGTGTTACCGCAGAGGTGAGCGCCTTCACTCCGGGGGTTTTGTAGCAAAGCCCGTACCACCATGCTGGCAAAGTCGAATTAGCGACAGGTCAAGCGCAAAACTTGTAACCTTGCGACATCTTCTTTCATATCCGCCAATGCTCGCGCACCGCCTTAAAGCATCGCGCCAGAGCCGCCGCACACAAATGGAGCACACATGAGCGAACCGTTGATCATCGAGCCTGAACAGCCCGCCGATGCCTGCGTTATCTGGCTGCACGGCCTGGGCGCAGATCGCTTTGACTTCCTGCCGGTCGCCGAAGCGTTGCAGGAATCGCTGAAGACCACGCGGTTCGTGCTGCCGCAGGCGCCGACCCGCCCAGTGACGGTCAACGGCGGCTACGAGATGCCCAGCTGGTACGACATCAAGGCCATGAGTCCGGCCCGCGCGATCGACCGCGAACAGCTGGAAGGCTCGGCGCAGCGCATTCTCAGCCTGATCGAGGCACAACGTGATGGCGGCATCGACCCTGCGCGCATCTTCCTCGCGGGTTTTTCGCAGGGCGGCGCGGTGGTGCTTCACACCGCTTTCCTGCGCTGGCAAGGCCCGCTGGGCGGGGTCCTGGCACTGTCGACCTACGCGCCGACCTTCAGCGATGAAATGAGCCTGTCCGCCAGCCAGCAACGTATTCCGGTGTATTGCTTGCATGGCAGCCATGACGAAGTCGTCCACAACCCGATGGGCAGAACCGCTTACGAGCAGCTAAAAGCCCACGGCGTCACCGCGACATGGCAGGAATACCCAATGGGGCACGAAGTGTTACCGCAGGAAATTTCCGACATAGGCGTCTGGCTCGGGGATCGGCTGCGCTAAAACAGACGCCTGATCCTTCCAATTGTCTTGCGGATTTGGTATGGCACTACGCCGCGCCGGGTTCTTGCTTTACACTGCCCGGCGTACATTCCTTAATCAATCGATGAGATGACCGTGCTCAAAGCACTTAAAAAGATGTTCGGTAAAAGCGAGGCTGAGCAGCTCGCACCAGCACCCCTCCCCGCTTCCAGAACCCCGACCGAAACGACGCATCGGGAAACCGCCACGCCTGTCGTGTCCGAAGCTGAGCCTGAAGCCGCCGGCAAGCCTGCGCACACGCGGCCAAAAACGGAAAGGCCACGTCGCGAACGAGCGCCCAAGCCTGTCGTCCCGGCCTGGAACCTCGAAGACTTCAAAGTCGAGCCACAAGAAGGCAAGACTCGTTTCCACGACTTCCCGCTCGCGCCGGAACTGATGCACGCCATCCATGACCTGGGTTTCCCTTATTGCACGCCGATTCAGGCAGGCGTCCTGGGTTTCACGCTCAAGGGCAAGGATGCGATCGGCCGCGCTCAGACCGGTACCGGCAAGACCGCCGCGTTTCTGATTTCGATCATCACCCAGCTGACCCAGACGCCGCCTCCCAAGGAGCGTTACATGGGTGAGCCACGTGCGCTGATCATCGCGCCGACTCGCGAACTGGTGGTGCAGATCGCCAAGGACGCAGCGGCCCTGACCAAATACACCAATCTGAACGTGATGACGTTCGTCGGCGGCATGGACTTCGACAAGCAACTCAAACAGCTCGAAGCCCGCCATTGCGACATTCTGGTGGCGACACCGGGCCGTCTGCTGGACTTCAACCAGCGTGGTGAAGTGCACCTGGACATGGTCGAAGTCATGGTGCTCGACGAAGCGGATCGCATGCTGGACATGGGATTCATTCCGCAGGTCCGTCAGATCATTCGCCAGACGCCGCACAAGGGCGAGCGTCAGACCTTGCTGTTCTCGGCCACTTTCACGGAAGACGTGATGAACCTGGCGAAGCAGTGGACCACCGATCCTGCCATCGTCGAGATCGAGGCTGAAAACGTTGCCAGCGATAACGTCGAACAGCATATCTATGCCGTTGCTGCAGCTGACAAGTACAAGTTGCTGTTCAACCTGATCAACGATAATGGCTGGGAACGCGTGATGGTGTTCGCCAACCGCAAGGACGAAGTCCGCCGCATCGAAGAGCGACTGGTGCGTGATGGCGTCAACGCCGCGCAGCTGTCAGGCGATGTGCCTCAGCACAAGCGGATCAAGACGCTGGAAGGTTTCCGTGAAGGCAAGATTCGCGTGCTGGTGGCTACTGATGTCGCTGGACGCGGGATTCACATCGACGGCATCAGCCACGTGATCAACTTCACCCTGCCTGAAGTGCCGGACGACTACGTCCACCGCATCGGTCGTACCGGCCGCGCGGGCGCCGACGGCGTGTCGATCAGCTTCGCCGGGGAAGACGATTCGTACCAGCTGCCTTCGATCGAAGAAAAACTGGGCCGCAAGATCAGCTGCGAAATGCCACCGACCGAATTGTTGCGGGCGGTAGTGCGCAAACAACGCGCGCAGCCTGCTGCGGAATAAGCGGTACAAAAAATCTGTGGGAGCGAGCTTGCTCGCGAATGTTCAGGCCAGTCCCCAGAAGGGTGACAGATCCGACGTATTCGCGAGCAAGCTCGCTCCCACGTTGTTTTGTAGCCGCCTCAAGGACGTCGGCTTTATTTCCAGCGATCCGCCGCCTGGTGATCGCTGTCACGCCCTTCCACCCAGCGTGGGCCTTGTGAGGTGTTTTCCTTCTTCCAGAACGGCGCGCGGGTTTTCAGGTAATCCATGACGAAGTCGCAGGCTTCGAACGCGGCCTGACGATGAGCACTCGCGACGCCGACGAAGACGATCGGCTCACCAGGCGCCAGCTCGCCGATGCGATGCAGCACCTCGATCCTGAGCAGCGGCCAGCGCTGCCGGGCTTCATCGACGATCGTGGCCAGCGCTTTTTCGGTCATGCCGGGGTAGTGCTCGAGAAACATTCCGGCCACTTCTCGCCCGTCGTTGAAATCACGGACGTAGCCGACGAAGCTCACCACGGCGCCCACGCCGACATTGGCATCGTGCATCGCATTGACTTCAACGCCTGGATCGAACGGTGCGGCCTGCACGCGGACGGTCATGCTCAGCCTCCCGTGACAGTCGGGAAGAACGCCACTTCGTCACCCTGCTCGACGGGTTCCGTCAGCGAGCAGAGTTCCTGATTGCGCGCGCACATGATGTTCTGTTCAGCCAGCACGTCCCACACCCCGCCCCGGGCGAGCAGGTGCTCACGAATCGCGCCGACATTGGCAAAGCTGCCTTCCAGTTGCTCGCTTTCGGTCCCCAGCGTCTCGCGAAAACGCGCGAAGAATTGAACCTGAACGTGAATGGTCATTGCGCCTCCGCCTTTTCATCGGCCACGAAGTGCCCGCTCTTGCCGCCAAGTTTTTCCAGTAGCCGCACCTGCTCGATGACCATGCCACGATCGACCGCCTTGCACATGTCGTAGATCGTCAAAGCGGCGACGCTGGCAGCGGTCAGGGCTTCCATTTCCACGCCGGTTTGCCCGGAAAGCTTGCAGCGCGCCACGATGTGGACCGCATCCTGGCCTTCAGCGTTGAGCTCGACCTTGACGCTGGTCAGCATCAGCGGGTGGCACAACGGGATGAGGTCGCTGGTTTTCTTCGCAGCCTGGATACCGGCAATGCGTGCAACGGCGAACACATCACCTTTCGGGTGACCGCCTGAGACGATCATTTGCAGGGTTTCGGGCAGCATGCGCACACGCGCTTCGGCCACCGCCTCACGGGACGTCACGGCTTTTTCAGTGACGTCGACCATATTGGCGCGACCTTGGGAATCGAGATGGGTAAGCACGGGATGACTCCTGGACAGGAGTCGCGATTGTAAACCCTGCGACGCGGAAACTGTAGGAGCGTGGCTTGTCCCGCCATCGGGGTGGGTCAGCTAACGATGATGTAGATGATCTAACTCGCAATCGCGGGACAAGCCACGCTCCTACATGGGATGTCCATCCAGGGGCTCGTAACTGGAGTGGTCCGCGAAATAAAGGGGCGCCGGAACGTCGGCGCCCACTGATTCACGCAACAGTTTAAAGATGGCTCTCCGCGTATTCAGCCAGGATCGAGCGCGGCACGCCTTGCAGGGTGATGTGCACGCCGTTGGGGAAGTCCTTGAAACGCTCCGTCAGGTAAGTCAGACCAGAACTGGTGGCCGACAGATAAGGGGTGTCGATCTGCGCAAGGTTGCCCAGGCAGACCACCTTGGAGCCTGCGCCGGCACGGGTGATGATCGTCTTCATCTGGTGCGGCGTCAGGTTCTGGCATTCGTCGATCAGGATCAGGCTTTGCTGGAAACTGCGGCCTCGAATGTAGTTAAGGGATTTGAACTGCAGCGGTACTTTGCTGAGGATGTAATCGACGCTGCCATGGGTGTTTTCATCATCCATGTGCAACGCTTCCAGGTTGTCGGTAATGGCGCCGAGCCAAGGCTCCATTTTTTCCGCCTCGGTGCCCGGCAGGAAGCCGATCTCCTGGTCCAGCCCCTGCACGCTGCGGGTTGCGATGATACGGCGATAACGCTTGCTGACCATGGTCTGTTCGATGGCCGCAGCCAGCGCCAGAATGGTTTTGCCCGAACCTGCGGCACCGGACAGATTGACCAGATGGATATCGGGGTCGAGCAACGCGAACAACGCCAGACCCTGGTAGATATCGCGAGGTTTCAGCCCCCAGGCTTCCTGATGCAGCAACGGTTCCTGATGCATGTCCAGCAGCAGGATTTCATCGGCCTTGACGCCTTTTACCCAACCGACGAAACCTTGCTCGTCGATGATGAACTCGTTGATGTGAACCGCCGGAATCTGTTCGGTCATCTGCACTTTGTGCCAGGTGCGACCATGATCCTGGCGGGTGTCCACCTTGCTGACGCGGTCCCAGAAGGACCCGGTCATCGTGTGATAACCGCGAGACAGCATCGACACATCATCAACCAGTTGGTCGGTGCTGTAGTCCTCTGCCTCGATGCCACAGGCGCGCGCCTTCAGGCGCATGTTGATGTCTTTGGTGACCAGCACGATACGCACGTCCTTTTTACGCGCATGCAGGTCGATCAACTGGTTGATGATGATGTTGTCGTTGAGGTTGTCGGGCAGCAGGCTGTTGGGCTCTTGCCGCTTGGTCATGAGAATGGACAGGTAACCCTTGAAAACACCTGTACCGCGATCGATCGGTACGCCTTGCTCGACCTCCTCCGGGGTCGCTTCGCCGAGCGTCTTGTCTATCAACCGGATCGCCTGCCGACATTCGGCGGCGACCGAGTGCTTGCCCGCCTTGAGCTTGTCCAGTTCTTCCAGGACCGTCATGGGGAGTGCAACGTGGTGTTCTTCGAAATTCAGAAGCGCGTTTGGATCGTGAATCAATACATTGGTATCGAGCACATAGAGGATTGGCTGGTTAGAGGAAGGGGTGCGTCCGTGGTCATCCATACTCGCTCACCTTTGTAGTAGCCAGGTAACGCAGCACACAGCGATGCTGCGCTGAAAAGGCCGCCGAGGCTCTCCCCTTAGGGCAGGAGAGAATTGCGCAAAGTGGGGTCTGGGTGACGCCACCTGTGTTGCAGGGTTCGGCGGTCTGTTGTCGTAATACCGCAAAACCGATGACATGAAAAAGCGTTTTGATGGCTTTTCCAAGTTTATTTCACGGCGTGACGAATAGCCCTTGGCGGATGGATCACACGCGTTTACAGTCGGAAGTCCGGTCGGGAAGAAATCCTCGGAAAATTCCCACCGGCCTCCTCATCAGAACCTCTACTCGCCTTGATCCACGGGCTCTGCAGCCTGATCCGCCGAATCCGCGGGTTGTTCGTCCGTGGGCGCATCACCCGGGTCGTTGGACTCCTCTTGCGACGCATCGTCTTCGTCCGTCAGTTGCTGCGGATAAATATGACAGTCCTCCCACGACACCCCGCTTTGCGCGGTGTTGGCCATCAGCCAAGGCACGGCTTGCTGCGCCTTGTCGGTGCTGTCGTGGAACACGATATTGCCTCGCCGCCACAGCAGCATCAGGGTCAACACGCGATTGGCGGTCTGCTCGGCGCTGATACGGCCCGAGCTGTCCTGAGAATCGATATTCCACAACGACACGCGAATCTGTTGATCGCGAAAGAACGCCCCGCTGTCGGCGCGGCGATGACCGTAGGGCGGGCGGAACAGCGGCACGAAGTTGTCCGGCAGCACCTGCTGCGCCAGCGCCGCCGTACGCTCGATGGAATCCTGCCAGTCGACCCAGTGCGCGTGTGAGCGGTACTCCCAGCCTTGCAGCCCTACGCATTGTTGCCGGTACACATTCTGCAACGCCTGGGGCGACGAGGCGTCCAGACGGCTCTGCAGGCTCTTGCCCAGGACGAAGAACGTAGCGTTGATTTTCTGCTGACGCATGAAGTCCGCCAGCCAGTCGGTCGCGCCGTCTGCCACTGTCGGACCGCTCTCGAAGTTGAGCAGGAAGGTTCGATCAGGCATCTCTTCGCCGCTCAACTCATCGGAGTTATAGCGCTCGATCTCGCTGCTGGTCTGCGGAAACAACGCTGCCATGCGCAGCAATTCGTTCAGATAACGCTGACTGAAGGCATCGGCCGGCGCTGCCCAACCGGCGTAGAACGAGTCGTCGGCAACTTTATATTCCGCCGCGCGCTGACGCAGCATCGGCACGTCATCGACCAGCACGCAGAAAGAGGCGTCGGCGTCGCACGACTTCTCTGCTGCCTTCCAGTTTTCGAACAGGCGCGACCACAGACGGGTGCGAATCAGATTGATGGTTGGCGAGTTGACTTGCCGCAGGCCCAACCGCCCCGCGAGCTGAGCATCGCTGAGGTTTTCGCTTTCCAGCAGTTGATGGGCGAAGCTTAATATTTGCGCCCGGGAGGCGACATCGAACAGTTGCGGTGTTTCAAGCGCTTCAGGCCAGACACTGCGATCCAGTGTCGCGATGTCGCCAGTCGCCGCCTGTGCGTTGAGTCCTACCAGGCAGGCGCCAATCAATAACAGCATGCGCAAAACGACGTGCTCCCAATCCTTGAATAAAGAGGCCGAAACCGGCGAAGCACTATAGCGGATTGGCTGACGCCCTTGCAGGTTGCAGGTCACACCGACCTGATCTGCGCCGCACCTATCATCACCATAGCTGGAGTCATCCGGGCACAACCCCTAGAATCGCCGTCACGATCAAAGGAGACGACCGCATGCTGATGGTGATATCCCCAGCGAAAACCCTCGATTTCGAAACACCGCCGACCACCACGAAATTTACCCAGCCGCAGTACCTGGATCACTCTCAGGAACTGATCACGCAATTGCGCGAGCTGACCCCGTCGCAGATCAGCGAGCTCATGGATCTGTCTGACAAACTGGCCGGCCTGAACGCCGCGCGCTTCGGCAGCTGGACGCCCGCCTTCACGCCAGAGAATGCCAAGCAGGCGCTGCTGGCGTTCAAAGGCGACGTTTATACCGGTCTGGCCGCCGAGACCCTCAGTCAGGCTGATCTCGATTACGCCCAGCAATACCTGCGCATGCTGTCTGGGCTGTATGGCCTGCTGCGCCCGCTCGACCTGATGCAGCCCTATCGTCTGGAAATGGGCACCAAACTCGCCAACGCGCGCGGCAAGGATCTTTACGCATTCTGGGGCAACCGGATCAGCGAATGGCTTAATGAAGCACTGGCCGACCAGGGCGATGACGTGCTGCTCAATCTGGCTTCAAACGAGTATTTTTCAGCGGTCAAACGCCCGGCCCTCAACGCCCGCGTGATCGACACCGAGTTTCGTGACCAGAAAAACGGTCAGTACAAAATCATCAGCTTCTACGCGAAAAAAGCGCGCGGCATGATGAGCCGCTTCGTGATTTCGGAGCGAATCGACAAGCCTGACGACCTGAAACAATTCGATGTTCAGGGCTATCGATACAGCAAAGAGCTGTCCAAAGCGGACAAACTGGTGTTCCTGCGTGACGAGCAACAAGCCTGACAACCGACAGGAGCGCGCCGATCCAGTGCTCTCCTGACTCTCCCAAACGGCGCATTTCGGCGCCGGTCTCACTCCAACTTCTCCCGATGAGATGCAGTGCGCGTTAACAGCGCATCGGATCATTCCGTTTGGAGGAACATTTACACCCTCAAAAGGGTGGTTTTGAAGTTCCCTGAACGCCCGTTTGGCTGACGAACGGCGGAGCAAACAGCCTTTTGACGCCAATATTCAGGCGAAAATAAGTTCCCAGAATTTTTCTCAAAAATTTAACAACATTTTTGACTGGTAGCACATTGCTGCTCCGCACTAGTGGCAGAGTTACATGCACTCCCCGCAAACCCCTTGTAACTAAGGGCCGGACCGAAGTGTGACATCATAGTGCCGCCATTCAGGATTGCAGATGTATTTCGAAAAATCTCAAAAAGAGGACGAGCGGCCAGGAACTTATGGGGAATGCTCAGGCTCCTACATCCCGTAACAATTCTCGTCCACCTTGTGAGACATCTCTTACATGGCAATAGGACAGATCTGAAAGTTGCTTATCAACGTAGTTAGACCAGTCGGTCAATGTGGTACGTGCAAGGAGAGAACGCACCAAACTAGTTGAAGTAAACCGAGCAAGCACCAATCGGGTGCCTGCAGTTACTGCCGGGCAGGATATGACTGACCATGGCCAAAAGCCTTGAGCCAGAGGCGCGACAGCGACTCGCAACCGTTCGATGGAGTGCTATGCCACATCTCAGATCGAAAACTTACATATTTATATATAGGTTATTCGACGCTAGTAATCTGTAATATTCGGGCCCGCCTACGGAATCAGGCCGCCCCTATTTAAATTCTGCCTGTGCTTGTGTCACGACAATCTTTGCCGTGCGGACGAGTGCGCGAAAAAGTTGTTAGACAGTATTTATATCCAGCCAACTAAATGGCGTAAAAATCGAGGAGATTACGATGCATATCAGCATCTTTGGTTTGGGCTATGTCGGTGCAGTATGTGCTGGTTGCCTCTCGGCGCGTGGTCATGATGTTGTTGGCGTGGATATCTCCGCCGCCAAGATCGATCTGATCAACCAGGGCAAATCTCCAATCGTGGAGCCGGGTCTGGGTGAACTCCTGGAGAACGGCATCAAGACTGGCAAGCTGCGCGGCACCACCGACTTTTCCGAGGCGATTCGCGCCACTGACCTGTCGATGATCTGCGTGGGTACGCCCAGCAAGAAAAACGGCGATCTGGAGCTGGATTTCATCGAGTCTGTCTGCCGCGAAATCGGCTTCGTCCTGCGTGACAAGACTTCCCGCCACACCATCGTCGTGCGCAGCACCGTGCTGCCAGGCACCGTCGCCAACGTGGTCATCCCGATCCTGGAAGACTGCTCGGGCAAGAAAGCCGGCGTCGATTTCGGCGTAGCGGTCAACCCTGAATTCCTGCGCGAGAGCACCGCGATCAAAGACTACGATCATCCTCCGATGACCGTGATCGGCGAATTCGACAAGGCGTCCGGTGACGTTCTGCAATCCCTGTACGAAGAACTCGACGCGCCGATCATCCGCAAGGACATCGCCGTTGCCGAGATGATCAAGTACACCTGCAACGTCTGGCACGCGACCAAGGTCACCTTCGCCAACGAAATCGGCAACATCGCCAAGGCAGTCGGCGTCGACGGCCGCGAAGTGATGGAAGTTGTCTGCCAGGACAAGGCCCTGAACCTGTCGCAGTACTACATGCGCCCAGGCTTCGCTTTCGGCGGTTCCTGCCTGCCTAAAGACGTTCGCGCCCTGACCTACCGCGCAAGCTCGCTGGACGTAGAAGCGCCACTGCTCAACTCGCTGATGCGCAGTAACGTCTCCCAGGTTCAGAACGCATTCGACATCGTTGCCTCCGGCGACACCCGCAAGGTTGCCCTGCTGGGTCTGAGCTTCAAGGCCGGTACCGACGACCTGCGCGAGAGCCCGCTGGTCGAGCTGGCAGAAATGCTGATCGGTAAAGGTTTCGACCTGAGCATCTTCGACAGCAACGTCGAATACGCCCGCGTCCACGGCGCCAACAAGGACTACATCGAGTCCAAGATCCCGCACGTTTCGTCCCTGCTCAACTCGGACTTCGACGCCGTGATCAACAACTCCGACGTGATCATCCTCGGCAACCGTGACGAGCGTTTCCGTGCACTGGCCAACGAAGCGCCAGCTGGCAAGCGCGTCATCGACCTGGTGGGCTTCATGAAAGGCACCACCACCGAAGACGGTCAGACCGAAGGCATTTGCTGGTAAGAGGCGGCGGCAAGCGCCAAGCCACAAGCTGCAGGTTTCAAGTTTCATGCTCAGTGCTGCAAGCGGTCATCCGCTTGCAGCTTGAGGTTTGAGGCCTGCGGCTTGGTTGCAACTGACTTCAAGGGATACGAACTATGCAAAGGCTCAAGCACGGCTTGCTTCAAGCCGCAGGTTGGCTGTTTTATCTGAGTTTGCTGGCAGCCATTGCAATGGCGCTGCCCAAGTCGCTATTCGACTCTCAGTCGAAAGACTTTATTTTCCTGGTCGGTATCGTCGGTATCTGGCGTTACTCGATGGGCGCAACGCACTTTGTGCGCGGCATGATTTTTCTTTACATCGTCTACCCACACCTGCGTCGTAAAGTGCGCAAGCTGGGCAAGGCGGCCGATCCATCCCACGTGTTTCTGATGGTCACCAGTTTCCGTATCGACGCGCTGACCACCGCTCAGGTGTACAGCTCGGTGATTCAGGAAGCGATCAATTCCGGCTACCCGACCACCGTCGTCTGCTCGCTGGTCGAGATGTCGGACGAGCTGCTGGTCAAGGCACTGTGGGCCAAGTACAACCCGCCCGAGCATGTGAAACTGGACTTCGTGCGCATCGCCGGTACCGGCAAGCGTGACGGTCTGGCCTTCGGTTTCCGCGCGATCTCGCGCCATATGCCGGATGACCGTGCAGTGGTTGCGGTGATCGACGGCGACACCGTTCTGGCAGAAGGCGTGGTTCGCAAGACCGTGCCGTGGTTCCAGCTGTTCGGCAACGTCGGCGGCCTGACCACCAACGAGTTCTGCGAAGTACGCGGCGGCTACATCATGAGCGAATGGCACAAGCTGCGTTTCGCCCAGCGTCATATCAACATGTGCTCGATGGCCCTGTCCAAGCGCGTGCTGACCATGACCGGCCGCATGTCTGTGTTCCGCGCCACCGTGGTCACCGACCCGGACTTCATCGCCGACGTGGAGAGCGATTCGCTCCAGCACTGGCGCCTTGGCCGCTTCAAGTTCCTGACCGGTGACGACAAGTCCAGCTGGTTCAGCCTGATGCGCCTGGGCTACGACACGTTCTACGTGCCGGACGCCGCGATCAACACCGTCGAGCACCCGCCTGAGAAGAGCTTCCTCAAGGCCAGTCGCAAGCTTATGTATCGCTGGTACGGTAACAACCTCCGCCAGAACTCTCGAGCGCTTGGCCTGGGTGTCCGTCGCCTGGGTGTGTTCACCAGCATCGTGCTGTTCGACCAGCGCGTGTCGATGTGGACCTCGATTCTCGGCCTGACCGTCGCGATTCTCGCCAGCCTCAAATACGGCGTGAGTTTCCTGCTGGCGTACCTGCTGTGGATCGGTATCACGCGTCTGATTCTCACGCTGTTGCTGTCGTGCTCCGGCCACGCCATCGGGCCGGCCTACCCCATGATTCTGTATTACAACCAGATCGTCGGTGCGCTGATGAAGATTTACGTTTTCTTCCGCCTCGACCGCCAGTCCTGGACTCGCCAGGACACAAAACTGAGCCGTGACATGGCCAGCTTCCAGGGTTGGTTCAACACCTGGTCGTCTCGGACCATGACTTTTTCGGCTGGCAGCATCTTTGTTGCCGTGCTGCTGACAATGGTCTGACCCGGGTCTCTGACCGCACCAATGGATCAACTCGATTAATCAGGAATTACCGCCATGAATACAGCCGTGAATGTGAACGTCGTCCATGAATCCGAAGCCCAGCGTCAGCACGCCCGGGTCAAAATCCCTGCCAAGCTGCGCCTGCTCAACGGCCAGCCCAACGCGCCGCTGGTTCGGGTCGAAGACCTCTCCGCTGGCGGTCTGAGCTATGTCGCACCGGCTGGTCAGCGCCCTTCCGTGGGTGAAGTGATCAAGGGCCGTCTGCAATTCCTGATCGACAACCTGGGCCTGGCGATGGACGTCGAACTGCAGGTTCGCGCGATCGATTCGACGACCGGCCGCGTCGGCTGCCAGTTCCAGCATCTGGAAGCTCAGGACATCGCGACCCTGCGTCACCTGATCACTTCCCACCTGAGCGGCGAGATCGTCAGCATGGGTGAAGTGCTGGCCACCCTGCAGCGCGACAACTTCACCAAGGCCCGCAAGAACAAGGACACCGGCAGCGGCATGAGCGCCTTCGGTCGCCTGCGTGCCGTGACCTTCAGCGCCGGTATCTTCATCGTCGGCCTGGCGGCATTCGGTTTCGTGGCCAAGTCCGTTTACGGCATGTACTTCGTCAGCCACTCCACGTCCGGTCTGGTCAGCGTGCCGACCATGGATGTGACCATGCCACGCGACGGCACCGTGACCAGCCTGGTCGCACCGGACGGTCAGGTCGCCAAAGGCGCACCACTGGCCTCGTTCAACACCAGCATGCTCGACGTACTCAAGGGCAACCTGGACCCGGACGAAATGCAGCCCGCGAAAATCGAAGAGCTCTTCGGTCGCCAGCTCGCCGGTACTCTGACCAGCCCATGTGATTGCATCATCGGCAAGCAACTGGTTGCCAACGGTCAATACGCTGCCAAAGGCGACGTGATCTTCCAGATGGTGCCGCGCAACGTCGCCGCCAACATCGATGCCCGCTTCACCTACCGCCAGTTTGCCGATGTGCAGCCGGGCGCTCGCGTCAACTTCCAGGTGGCCGGCGAAGAAGGCACTCACAGCGGCAAGATCGTCAGCTCCACTGCGCTGAGCCCCGCTGACCTGTCTTCGGACCTGCGCGTACAGATCCAGCCTGATGAATCCCTGAGTAGCACCCTGGCCGGTCGTCCGGTAGAAGTGGTCAGCGATCGCGGTCCTTCGCTGAACTGGCTGATCGACAAAGCCACGGCCGCAGGTCTCTAAACATGGCTAGCCCACTACGAAGCTTGTCAGCCCCTACGTTGTTGAGCCTTGCGATCGCGATCGGTCTGGGCGGCTGTGCCGGCCTGCCCGATCAGCGCCTGGCCAATGAGGCCCTGAAACGCGGCGATACCGCGCTGGCGGAGCAAAACTATCGGCAACTGGCGGACCTGGGTTATAGCGATGCACAGGTAGGTCTTGCAGACATTCAGGTCGGTACTCGCGACCCTGAACTGATCAAGCAGGCCGAGGCAACTTACCGCGCTGCCGCTGAAACGTCGCCACGGGCGCAATCGCGCCTGGGCAAACTGCTCGCGGTCAAACCCAACTCCACCGAGGCCGAGCAACGCGAAGCCGAAGGTCTGTTGAAAAAAGCTTTCGCCAATGGCGAGGCCGGCACGCTGATTCCGCTGGCGATGCTTTATCTGCAATACCCGCACACGTTCCCCAACGTGAACGCGCAGCAGAAGATCAGCGAATGGCGTGCGCAGGGTTATCCGGAAGCCGGTCTTGCCCAGGTGCTGCTGTTCCGCACCCAAGGCACCTACGACCAGCATCTGGGTGAAGTCGAAAGCATCTGTAAGGAAGCCCTGCGCGCCAACGATGTCTGCTACATGGAACTGGCGACGGTCTACCAGAAACGTGGCGAAGCGGACAAACAGGCGGCGTTGCTGGACCAGATGCAGCGCGGCTATTCGGCAGGCACCGTGCCGGCCATGCGTGTCGACACCGTAGCCCGTGTGCTGGCCGACTCGACCATCGGCAAGCCGGACGAAAAAACCGCGCAGCAGTTGCTGGAAAAAGTCGCACCGGCATACCCCGCTTCGTGGGTCAGCCTGGCGCAACTGCTCTACGATTATCCAGAGCTCGGCGACGTCAACAAGATGATGGAATACCTGGACAACGGCCGTGCTGCGGATCAACCGCGCGCCGAGCTGCTGCTGGGCAAACTGTATTACGAAGGCAAGCTGGTTTTGCCTGATGCGAAGAAAGCCGAGGAGCACCTGACCAAGGCCGCCCCGACGCAGATTTCGGCGCATTACTACCTGGGTCAGCTGTATCGCCGTGGCTACCTCGGCCATCCCGACCCGCAAAAAGCCGTCGACCAGCTGCTGACCTCCGCACGCGGTGGCCAGAACAGCGCCGACTTCGCCCTCGCGCAATTGTTCTCGCAAGGCAAGGGCATCAAGCCCGACCCGGTGAATGCGTGGGTCTTTGGTCAGCTGGCGCAAGCCCAGGGCACTCCTCAGGCCACGGAACTTGCACAGCAACTCAACGATCAATTGCCGCCTGAGAAGCGTGCCCAAGCGCAAAGTCTTCTCCAGCGAGAACAGCAGGTCCGGGGCACCACAGCGCAAAACGCGCTGGCCTTGCAGACCCTGCAAGAAGAAAAAGACGGCGAGGACGCACCTCTATGAAGCTTAAGTTGAACCCCTTGATGGCAGCCGGACTGGGTCTGGGTTTCACTCTGGTCTGGGCTACGCCGACACTGGCAGCCCTGACCGATACCCAGAATTTCGGTATTGAAGTAAAGCTGACTGGGCAACTGGAAGACGACCGTGACCTGGGCACCCGTGATGGTGGCGATGTCAACGGTGTCGGTCTGGACCTGCGCCCATGGATGTATGGCCAATGGGGCAACTGGAGCGGTTACGCGATGGGTCAGGTGGTCACTGCCACGGACACCATCCAGACCGACCCGCTGGATCAGCAGGTCACTGATGAAAACGGCCAGTCCACCCTGCGCGCTCGCAAGACGTCGAGCAGCCGTGAAGTGGACGACAGCTACGCCGCACTGCGCGAATTCTGGATCGGCTACAGCGGTTTCACGCCTTACCCTGGCGAGATCCTCAAGGTCGGTCGCCAGCGTCTGCGCAACGACGACGGCCAATGGCACGACACCAACATCGAAGCGGTGAACTGGGTGTTCGACACCACGCTGCTCAAGGCGGAAGTCGGCGCCGCACAACGTTTCAGCGAATACCGCACCGACCTGACCGAACTGTCCGCACAGGACAAGGATCGTCAGCATCTGTTCGGCGACGTTGAATACCAGTGGACGCCAGGTCAATGGGCCGGCGTGCGTGCGCACTACAGCCATGATGGCGGCAGCTTCAAGGATCAGGGCGAAGAGATCGACGATCTCGACAAGACCACCCGCGGCGACCTTACCTGGCTGGGCATTCAGGCCAACAGCGACGCTTACAACTATCGCAACCTGAACACCGTCAACTACTGGGGCAGCCTGACCTGGCTGACCGGCGACCGTGATCGTCTGGGCAGCACCTACAGCGCGGCCCGCGACGAATACGTCGCAGGCCAGAAGACCAACGAAAACGTGAATGGCTGGGCGACCGACCTGGGCCTGCGTGTGCGTCTTGATCCGATGTGGCAAGTGGGCGGCGCCTACTCCCGCGCCAGCAAGAACTACGAACAGAACGGCCTGGAAAGCAACCGCTCGAACTGGACCGGTACCCGCTCGCGCGTACACCGCTTCGGCGAAGCCTTCCAGGGCGAAATGGCCAACGTGGAATCCGGAACGCTGTTCGCGTCCTGGCAGATGCAGGACGAGTACGACGCCTCTCTGATCTACCACAAGTTCCGCCGCGTCGACGGTCATTCCGGTATCGGGGGCGCAGGGATCAACCCGGCTCGCGAGAACGTGGATGCCGACGGCGTCAGCAGCTTCGACTCCCTGCCACTGGAAGACGGCCGCAAGGATCTGGGTCAGGAAATGGATCTGGTGGTCACCAAGTACTTCAAGCAGGGCCTGTTGCCTGCTTCGGTGAGCCAGTCGTTTGACGAGCCTTCCGCGCTGATTCGTCTGCGTGCAGGCGTGTTCAAACCCGGCGATGCGTATCACAGCGGCGTGGACGATTACATGCACCGCGCCATCGTCGACGTTATCTGGCGTTTCTGATGCAAAGCAGGATCGGGTACCGCAGATCGCTGTCAGTCCGGCTTGCCGGCTGCAGCGCTCTTGCGGAAGTCACCGCCGGCAAGCCGGGCTGCTACGGGAGCTTCACCATGTTCTCGACACCGGTTGTGTCACGTTTGATGAGAGTGCAATGACATGAACAGTCAAGCAAACAGTTTGCGGCCTCGGGGCTGGCCACATGCTCTGCTGGAAAGCGCAGTGCTCAGTAGCGCTCTGCTGCTTGCCAGTGCCGGCGCGATGGCCAACAGCCCTGCGCCAGCGCCAGCGGCCGCCGCCAAGCCGGCGGCCGGGGAAGAAGTCGTCAAAGGCCTGCATCAGGCCAAGACGTACACCATCAGCAGCCCGCCCGCCGAGCCGCTGATGATGGACAAGCCCAAGCTGCCTGACCTGTCGGGTTATACCCAGCAGGCCATGCAGAAAAAGATCGTGCGGACCAAGCCAGGCAAGGTCGCGATCAGACGAATGATGCAGGAAGACTCGCTGAAGGAATTCATCGGCGGCGATAACAAGATGGCTGAGTGGGTCGCGCGTCAGCACGGCATCCCTCAGGCGATCTTCATCGAAGACGGCTACATGAACCTGCAGGATCTGGCGAAAAAGGTGCCAAAGCAGTACCTGAGCGAGACCTCTCCAGGTGTCTATCTTGCACGTCTGCCGATCGTGGTCGGCAAGACCGGTATCTTCGAGATCGACAAGAAGACCACCGAACTGCGCCTGTCGCAGGAAGCCGGTTCGTTCATGGTCAACGACAACAAGTTGTTCATCTCCGACACCCGCCTGACGGGCTGGAGCGAGAAGGCCAACGGTCCGTCGACCTTCAAGGCACCGAAGGAATTCCGTCCGTTCGTGCTTGCCTGGGGCGGCACCCAGACTTACATGTTCAACGCGAAAGTGGCGAGCCTGGGTTACAACAACAGCAAGTCGTACGGCATCAGTATTTCTCAGTACACGCCCAACATGAAGGCGCAGATGAACCGCCCGGATCCGACCGGCTGGATCGTCAACTCCGAGTTCTCGGACCTCTGGTACGGCTTCTACTGCTATGAAACCCGCGACTTCGTGGTCAAGAGCAACACCTACCACGACAACATCATTTACGGCATCGACCCGCACGACCGTTCGCACGGCCTGATCATTGCCGAGAACACTGTCTACGGCACCAAGAAAAAACACGGGATCATCATTTCCCGTGAGGTGAACGACAGCTTCATCATCAACAACAAAAGCTATGACAACCACCTGTCGGGCGTCGTGCTTGACCGTAACAGCGTCAACAACCTGGTCGCCTACAACGAGATCTACCGCAACCACACCGACGGCATCACGCTGTACGAAAGTGCCGACAACCTGCTGTGGGGCAACCGCGTCTTCGCCAACAAGCGTCACGGCATCCGGGTTCGTAACAGCACCAACATCAAGCTCTACGAAAACCTGGCCATCGGCAACGGCCTGATGGGCGTTTATGGCCACATCAAAGACCTCTCCGATACCGACCGCGACATCAAGCTCGACCCGTTCGACGCTGAAGTGTCGCTGATTATGGTCGGCGGCGAACTGACCTCCAATGGTTCAGGCCCGCTGTCCATCGACTCGCCGCTCAGCGTCGAGCTGTACAAGGTGTCGATGCTTGCACCGACCAAATCCAGCGGGATCAGCTTCAACGGCGTATTGGGCGACCGTCAGGACGAAATCCTCGATCTGCTGGTGCGCCAACAAAAAGCCGTGTTGATCGACCCGGTCGAAAGCCAGAAACAACTCCGGGACTGAGGAAGACATTTCTATGCACGCACACTTGATCAAATTGCTCAGCCTCTCCGGCCTGACCGCTGCACTGTTCGCCGCCAGCAACGCTGCCTATGCCGCTGACGCGACCGCCCCAAGCTTTACCGCCGAGCCCTGCTGCAGCCTGTGCCCGGAAGCGCACGACGAGAAAAACTACGTCACCCGCTATCAGCAGAACTTCACCACGCTGGTTCAGGCACAAGGTGACTGGCTGTTCCGTACCCGCGAAGACCTGCGCACCGAGTTCGACACCACGCCGGAAGGCTATCGTCGGATGCAACAACTGCACGACGCTTTCAAGAGCAAGGGCGTAGAGCTGGTCGTGGTCTATCAGCCGACTCGCGGCCTGGTCGATCGCAACAAACTGTTCCCGGCCGATCGCGACAAGTTCGATTACAACACGGCGCTGCGTAACTACCAGGCCATGCTCGGTCGCTTCGCAAAAATGGGCTACACCGTGCCGGACCTGTCGCCGCTGACCAACGAACAGCAGGCACATGATTTCTACTTCCGCGGTGACCAGCACTGGACGCCATACGGCGCGCAGCGCACTGCGAAGATCGTCGCCGATTCCGTGAAGAAAATGCCGGCGTTCGCCGACGTTCCGAAGCGCGAATTCGAGACCCATCTGTCAGGTCGCATGGGCAAGAAGGGCACTCTGCACAATATGGCAGGTCAATTGTGCGGCACCAGCTACGCCATCCAGTACATGGATCAGTTCGAGACCGAACCTAAAGGCGAAGCGGGCGACGGCGACCTCTTCGGCGATTCCGGCAACCCGGAAATCACTCTGGTCGGTACCAGTCACAGCGGCAAGAACTACAACTTCGCCGGCTTTTTGCAGGAATACATTGGTGCTGACGTGCTGAACGTGGCATTCCCCGGCGGCGGCCTCGAAGGTTCGATGCTGCAGTACCTGGGCAGCGACGACTTCCAGAAACACCCGCCGAAGATTCTCATCTGGGAATTCTCGCCGCTGTATCGCCTGGATCAAGAAACCATCTATCGCCAGATGATGTCGCTGCTGGATAACGGCTGCGAGGGCAAACCGGCGCTGATGACAACCAGCACCACGCTCAAACCAGGGATCAACGAGCTGTTGGTCAACGGCAAAAACGGCATCAAGGATGTGCGCAACGGCAGTAATCAGATCGACATCAAGTTCGCCGACACCTCGGTGAAGACCCTTCAAGCGCGCCTCTGGTACATGAACGGCCGCCACGAAGACCTGAAGATCGAAAAACCTGAAACATCTGAAACCGACGGGCGCTTCTCCTTCGAACTGCGCGATGACAAGGACTGGGCTGACCAGCAATTGCTCGCACTGGAAGTGCAGGGTCCGGAAGCGGGCGCTGCGCCTCAGCAGGTCGAAGCGAAAGTATGCAAACGCAACGTGTTCCCGAATGTCGCGCATCAAACCGCGCAAGCCGGGTTATGAGGCTCTTATGCACACTCCAAAACTGATGCTCCCTACCCTTCTGTCGCTGGCGATGCTGTCTGGTACAGCGTTCGCCACCAGCGCCAGTGCCGCGTCGACCCTCGTGCCGCCGCAGGGCTACTACGAAGGCGTCGAGAAATTCAAAAGCGGCGAAAACAAGTTCAGCTGTGACGCGACACCGCAGCCTTACACCGGCGCGCTGCAGTTCCGCAGCAAGTACGAAGGTTCGGACAAGGCTCGCGCCACCCTGAACAAGGACTCCGAGCAAGCGTTTCGCGACGCCACCAAGGACATCACGACCATGGAACGCAACACCAGCAAAGTGGTGATGCAGTACATGCGCGATGGCCGTCCGGAACAGCTCGACTGCGCGCTGAACATGCTCACCACCTGGGCCAAGGCCGATGCGCTGGAGTCGACCGACTTCAACCACACCGGCAAGTCGATGCGCAAATGGGCGCTGGGCAGCATGTCCTCCTCCTACCTGCGCCTGAAATTCTCCGAGTCCCATCCGTTGGCGACTCGCCAGCAGGACGCTCAGATCATCGAAGCCTGGTTCAGCAAGCTGGCCGATCAAGTCGTCAGTGACTGGAACAACCTGCCGCTGGACAAGACCAACAACCACTCGTACTGGGCTGCCTGGTCGGTGATGTCGACCGCCGTGGCGACCAACCGCAAGGACCTGTTCGACTGGTCGGTGAAAGAGTTCAAGGTCGCGGCCAACCAGGTCGACGCTCAAGGCTTCTTGCCTAACGAGCTCAAGCGCAAGCAGCGTGCATTGGCGTACCACAACTACGCACTGCCGCCACTGGCCATGATCGCCAGCTTCGCGCAGGCCAACGGTGTCGATCTGCGCCCTGAAAACAACGGCGCGCTCAAGCGTCTGGGTGACCGGGTACTGGCAGGCGTGAAGGACTCCGGCAACGAATTCCAGGCCAAAGACGGCCAGAAGCAGGACATGACGGACCTCAAGACCGACATGAAATTTGCCTGGCTCGAACCGTACTGCTCGCTCTACGAGTGCGGCCCGGATGTGCTGGATCAGAAACACAAGATGCAACCGTTCAAGAACTTCCGTCTCGGCGGAGACCTGACCCGTACCTATGACCCGAGTCATGAAAAGGGTGAGAAAGGCGGTTCTTGATGTGAGCACAACCACGCACAACCTGTAGGAGCGCGCTTGCCCGCGATGAGGCCAGCACAAGCGATGTAAATGTGTCGACCGGACCATTGCAATCGCGGGCAAGCGCGCTCCTACAGGGATCGGCGACGGCAGTGAGATTCATGTTTCACCCCTCCAGTTTTTCATGGGGGGTTTGGGGGGGCTTCGGCCCTTGATGTTGGACAAACGGAGAGATAAGGATGGTTTTCTCATCCAACGTGTTCCTGTTCCTGTTCTTGCCGGTTTTCCTCGGCTTGTACTATCTGAGCGGGCAACGCTATCGCAACCTGCTGCTGCTGATCGCCAGCTACGTGTTCTACGCGTGGTGGCGAGTGGACTTCCTGGCACTGTTCGCAGGTGTGACGCTGTGGAACTACTGGATCGGCCTGCGCGTAGGCGCTGCCGGGGTCAAGACCAAACCCGCACAGCGCTGGCTGCTGCTGGGCGTGGCGGTCGACCTGTGCATCCTGGGCTACTTCAAATACGCCAACTTCGGCGTGGACAGCATCAACGCGATCATGACCTCCTTCGGTCTTGAGCCGTTCATCCTGACCCACGTACTGTTGCCGATCGGTATCTCGTTCTACATCTTCGAGTCCATCAGCTACATCATCGACGTCTACCGTGGCGACACACCGGCAACGCGCAATCTCATCGATTTCGCAGCGTTCGTGGCCATCTTCCCGCACCTGATCGCCGGCCCCGTGCTGCGCTTCCGCGATCTGGTCGACCAGTTCAACAACCGCACGCACACCCTGGACAAGTTCTCCGAAGGCGTGACGCGGTTCATGCAAGGTTTCATCAAGAAGGTCTTCATCGCCGACACCCTGGCGGTCGTGGTCGACCACTGCTTCGCCCTGCAACACCCGACCACGGGCGATGCATGGCTTGGCGCGCTGGCCTACACCGCGCAGCTGTACTTCGACTTCTCCGGTTACAGCGACATGGCCATCGGCCTGGGCCTGATGATGGGTTTCCGCTTCATGGAAAACTTCAAACAGCCTTACATCAGCCAGTCGATCACTGAGTTCTGGCGTCGCTGGCACATCAGTCTGTCCACCTGGCTGCGTGACTACCTGTACATCACCCTGGGCGGCAACCGTGGCGGCAAAGTCGCGACCTATCGCAACCTGTTCCTGACCATGCTGCTGGGCGGTCTGTGGCACGGCGCCAACATCACCTACATCGTGTGGGGCGCCTGGCACGGTGTCTGGCTTGCCATCGAAAAAGCGCTGGGCCTGAACACCACGCCGCGTACGTTCAACGTCCTGCGCTGGGCCTTCACCTTCCTGCTGGTCGTCATGGGCTGGGTAATCTTCCGCGCCGAAAACCTGCACGTCGCTGCACGTATGTACGGTGCCATGTTCAGCTTCAGCGAATGGCAACTGTCGGACCTCAACCGCGCCAGCCTGACCGGCCTGCAGGTTGCGACCCTGATCGTCGCCTACATCACCCTCGCCTTCTTCGGCCTGCGTGACTTCTACAAGAACCGCGCACCTGTCAAACCGACGTCGGACACCCACGCCGCTGGCACGCCAGCACCGGCTGACGGTCCTGCCGCCGCGGTGCCAGGCATGATCAAAGCCGTTCCGGGCGACAAGCCGGGCAGCATCCATCAACCAGGTTACATCGTTGGCACAGAGGCACAGGTTCAGCCTGCCTACTGGACCGCCGACTGGTCGCGCTACGTCATGCGCGCCCTGATCCTGCTGATGTTCGTTGCGTCGATTCTGAAACTCTCGGCGGCCAGTTTCTCGCCGTTCCTGTACTTCCAGTTCTGAGGAGCCTGACATGACCCGTTCATTACGTTTCCTCTACATCTTCCTGTTCCTGGCGATTCTGCTGGTACTGGGCCTGTGGTCGCTGCGCAGCTTCATCGGCTTCTCGACGTCGAAGGAAACCACCGTTCTCAATGGCCACTGGACCAAAGCAGTGGAAACCCATTACGACGACGAATTCCCGATCAAGCGCCTGGGCACCAACCTGTGGGCTGCGCTGGATTACAAGGTGTTCAACGAAGGTCGTCCGGGGGTCATCCTCGGCAAGGACCAGTGGCTGTACACCGACGAAGAATTCGACGCAGTCGCCAATGGCGAGCAGAACGAAGCCGACAACCTGGCGATCATTCAGGGCGTACGCGACACGCTGAAAAAACAGGGTACGCAACTGGTGCTGGCAATCGTTCCAGCCAAGACGCGTCTCTATCCGGAGCACGTGGGCGACAACAAGCCGGCCGCGCTGCACACCGATCTGTATCAGCAGTTCCATGCTCAGGTGAATCAGGCCGGCATCTTCGCGCCGGACCTGCTGGCACCGCTGCAGAACGCCAAAGACAAAGGCCAGGTATTCCTGCGCACCGACACTCACTGGACGCCGATGGGCGCCGAAGTGGTCGCGCAGCAACTGGGCGTGGCGATCTCCAGCCAAACGCCACTGAGCGGCGATCCGCAGACGTTCGTCACCGAAGCCAAGTCCAGCGCGCCGTACAAGGGTGACCTGACCAACTTCCTGCCACTCGATCCGCTGTTCAGCAACCTGCTGCCCAAGCCGGACGACCTGCAACAGCGCACCACCAACCCGGCCCAGGCCGACGGTGAAAGCGGTGATGCACTGTTCGCCGACAACTCGGTGGCAGTCGGTCTGGTCGGTACCAGCTACAGCGCCAACCCGAACTGGAACTTTGCTGGCGCTCTGAAGCAAGCGCTGCACAGCGACGTCGTGAATTACGCCGAAGACGGCCATGGCCCGATTCTGCCGATGCTCAAGTATCTGCAGACCGATGCCTTCAAGAGCAGCCCGCCGCAGGTGCTGATCTGGGAGTTCCCGGAACGCTACCTGCCCGCTCACAACGACCTGACCGAGTTCGATCCGCAGTGGATCGCCGAACTCAAGAAGGCTCGTGACCCTCAACAAAATCTGGCTCAGAACGCCAACGATTCCAACTCCGAGTCGCCCAACCGGGCGCAAAACTGAGAGGACTACTCAAAATGACCTTGCAGAACCCAACTCGCATGCCTACTCGTTCGACCAAGACCAGCCTGCTGAAAACCTGCGTTCTGGCCGCAAGCCTGGGCTTCGTGTCCCTCTCGGCCTTCGCTGGTGGCGACGCCGCTCTGTACGGCCCGACCGCGCCAAAAGGGTCGACCTTCGTTCGCGTCTACAACGCCAGCAACAGTGAAATCAGCGCAAGCGTCGGCAACACCAGCCTGAACGAAGTCGGCCCGCTGGCCAGCAGCGATTTCAGCTTCATGCCACAGGGTGACTACAGCGCCAAGATCGGCAGCCAGACGCTGCCGGTGAAACTGGCGAGCGATCACTACTACACCATCGTCAACAACACATCGGGCGCGCCACAGCTGGTGGAGGAGCCACCGTTCAAGAACAAGCAGAAGTCCCTGGTTCGCGTGCAGAACCTGAGCGACAAGTCGCTGACCCTGAAGACTGCCGACGGCAAGACCGACGTGGTCAAGGCTGTCTCGGCCAAAGGCACCGGCGAGCGTGAAATCAACCCGGTCAAAGTCAGCTTCGCGCTGTTCGACGGCGACAAGAAGGTCAGCGACCTGAAGCCAGTCGCGCTGGAGCGTGGCGAAGCGGCCGTGCTGTACATCACCGGCACCGGTAGCAACCTGTCGCCAGTCTGGGTCAAGCGCCCGACTTCGACTCAGTAAATGCAGATCGTGCGCTGCTCACGCGGCGCACGCGATTGAATTTTGATTCTGTAGCAGCGTGCTTGCCCGCGATTGCAATGTGTCAGACGACACCACTGTTCTGGACGTACCGGCCCTCGCGGGCAAACGCGCTCCTACAGACATCAGCGTTCGGCGCCAGGTGATGCGGAGCAAGCACACCAAGAGGGCGCCGAGCGCAGCGGTACAAGAACAAGACAGACGAAACGACAGAAAAACCGACGTATAGCCCATTCGAACGCTATTGCTATTTGGAGAATTAAAATGATTCCAGTGATCTTGTCAGGTGGCAGCGGTTCCCGACTCTGGCCTCTTTCGCGTAAACAGTTTCCAAAACAGTTCCTGGCACTGACCGGCGAACACACCCTCTTCCAGCAGACCCTCGAGCGCCTGCAGTTCGACGGGATGCAGCACCCGATCGTGGTGTGCAACAAGGACCACCGTTTCATCGTCGGCGAACAGCTGGCGGCGCTGGGCCTTGATACCCAAGGCATCATCATGGAACCGTTCGGCCGCAACACTGCTCCGGCAGTGGCGATCACGGCCATGATGCTGGCTAACGAAGGTCGCGACGAGTTGATGCTGGTGCTGCCGGCCGACCACGTGATCGACGATCAGAAAGCACTGCAACGTGCACTGGCACTGGCAACCGTCGCTGCCGAGCGTGGCGAAATGGTGCTGTTCGGCGTGCCGGCCACCAAGCCTGAAACCGGCTATGGCTACATCAAATCCACTGCCGATGCGCTGCTGCCGGAAGGCGTCAGCCGCGTGGCCCAGTTCGTCGAAAAACCCGACGAAAAACGCGCTTCGGAATTCGTCGATGCAGGCGGCTACTACTGGAACAGCGGCATGTTCCTGTTCCGTGCCAGCCGTTATCTGGAAGAGCTGAAAAAGCACGATCCGGACATCTACGACAACTGCCTGCTGACCCTTGAGCGCAGCAAGCACGATGGCGACAACATCGAGCTGGATCAGGCGAGCTTCGCCTGCTGCCCTGACAACTCCATCGACTACGCCGTCATGGAAAAAACCCAGCGCGCCTGCGTGGTGCCACTGGACGCGGGCTGGAACGACGTCGGCTGCTGGTCGTCGCTGTGGGATGTCCACGCCAAGGACGAAAACGGCAACGTCACCAAAGGCGACGTGGTCATCCAGGACAGCCGCAACTGCATGATTCAGGGCAACGGCAAACTGGTCACCGTGATCGGTCTGGACAACATCGTGGTCGTCGAGACCAAGGACGCCATGATGATCGCCCACAAGGACAAGGTTCAGGGCGTAAAGCAGATGGTCAACACGCTCAACGAGCAAGGCCGCACCGAAACCCAGAACCACCTCGAAGTCTATCGCCCATGGGGCTCGTACGACTCCGTGGACATGGGCGGCCGCTTCCAGGTCAAGCGCATCTCGGTCAAGCCGGGTGCCAGCCTGTCGCTGCAGATGCATCACCACCGCGCCGAACACTGGATCGTGGTGTCGGGTACCGCTCAGGTGACCTGCGACGAGAACGTGTTCCTGCTGACTGAAAACCAGTCGACCTACATCCCTATCGCGTCGGTTCACCGCCTGCGCAACCCAGGCAAGATCCCGCTGGAAATCATCGAAGTGCAATCGGGCAGCTACCTGGGCGAAGACGACATCGAGCGTTTCGAAGACGTCTACGGTCGCTCGACTCCGGGCATCGAAGCCGGCGTGAGAACTCAGACCATCGCGCGTTGATGCGTCAGTAAAACCGCGTTGTAGGGCCCCCGCCCACTCTCTGCGTATTCCCCATCCGCAGAGGACGGGTGGGGGCTTTTTTTTATCCGATTTTCAGAAACGACCACCAGACCGACACACCACGCAAAGGCGCATTGGTCTCGCTGCTCCCTTTCGGTACGATGCCAGCATTCGCATTCACGAGTCCGAAGACATGCTTATCGGCGCCGTACTGATCCTCACCTGGCTGGTCCTTCTGCTGCGCTATCCGTCCAAAGCCCTGCCGGTTTCACTGGCGGCGGCGGTTGGCCTGGGTATCGTCGCGGCGGTCGTAATGTGGCAGGACAGCCGAGAAACCCAGCGTCTGGAGCGTCTGCAGTTGCGCCTGGATTTCGCGCCGCAACAGTGCCCGACCGGTCGGCCGCTGCTGGTTTTGATCGATAACGGTAACAATGTCGCCCTCACGGAGCTGCGCTGGAAGGTGGCGGCCTATGCGCCCGGCGACACGGTCAACCTTGCCGAAGACACCTACACGGCGCCGCGCTATCGTGGTCCGGGCGAACTGCTGCCAGGCAATCAATGGCAGGATTGCCTGCCGCTGCCGCCCCTGCGCCCGGGCTACCGGCCGCAGACGCTGAACTTCCGCGCCGAGCGCCTGCAAGGCACGTTCTCGGACTGACCCTCTCGATTTTCAAGGAATGAACCCTATGCCTGTCGTCCTGATCACCGGTTGTTCCAGCGGCATTGGCCGCGCCATGGCAGACGCGTTCAAAGCGTCCGGACATGAGGTCTGGGCCACCGCGCGCAAAACTGCGGACGTTCAGGCACTGGCCGCGGCAGGCTTTCAGGCGGTGGAGCTGGACGTCAACGACAGCGCTGCGCTGGAGCAACTGGCCGCTGCGCTCGATCGCCATGGCAAAGGGCTCGATGTGCTGATCAACAATGCCGGCTATGGCGGTATCGGACCGCTTCTCGACGGCGGCGTGGAAGGCATACGCAGGCAGTTCGAAACCAACGTGTTCTCTATCGTCGGCGTGACGCGCGCGCTGTTCCCCCTGTTGCGCCGCAATAAAGGGCTGGTGGTGAATATCGGCAGCGTTTCAGGTGTGTTGGTCACGCCATTCGGCGGCGCGTATTGCGCCTCGAAAGCGGCCGTTCATGCGATGAGCGAAGCGTTGCGCATGGAGCTGGCGCCGTTTGGCATGCGCGTGATGGAGGTGCAGCCCGGCGCCATCGACACGCAATTTGCAAGGAATGCCAGCCAGGCTGCCGAGCAGGTCATCCATGAAAGCTCCCCGTGGTGGCCGCTGCGAGAAGGCATCCGCGCGAGGGCCAACGCGTCACAGGGCAATCCAACCCCGGCCAGCGACTTTGCCCGCGATGTACTCAACGCGGTTCAGAAAGACAAACCCCCGCGCCTGCTGCGCTCCGGCAATGGCAGCCGCGCCCTGCCCCTCATGGAGCGGCTGTTGCCGACCGCCCTGCTGGAAAGAATCCTGAGCAGGCGCTTCAAGCTGAATCAACCGCTGTGACCGGCGTTCAGGCACGCACCGCATCGGCTGCGTCGTTCTCGGTTACTGTTCAACCTCAGGATTGACGATCACGGTACAGGTGATGCCCGCCGCCAGCACGACGCTTTCCGGCACGTGGTCCAGGTGAATGCGGACCGGGACGCGCTGGGCCAGACGCACCCAGTTGAAGGTCGGGTTGACGTCGGCGATCAGCTCGCGGCTCTCGGGGTTGTCGCGGTCGTAGATGGCGCGGGCGATGCTCTCGACGTGGCCCTTCATCACTTCGCCGCTCATCAATTGCATGTCGGCGGGGTCACCGACCCTGACGTGCGGCAGTTTGGTCTCTTCGAAGAAGCCATAGACCCAGAACGAGTTCTTGTCGACCACAGCCATTTTCGCCTCGCCGATGCGCGCGTAATCGCCGCGATGCACATTGAGATTGGTGACGTAGCCATCCACCGCCGCCAGGACTTTGGTGCGTTGCAGGTTCAGTTGCGCGGCTTCCAGTTGTGCGACGGCCAACTGGTAATCGGCCTGTGCCGAGTTGGCGACGTTAGAGGCGTCTTCGCGGTTTTCTGCGGAGATCACCAGCGCGTCCATGTCTTTGCGACGATTGGCGTTGACCTTGCGCATCTCCCAGGTCGCTTTGCGCGAGGCCACCAGCGCTTCAGCCTGCTTGACCGCCAGCTGGTAATGATCAGGGTCGATCTGCATCAGCAAGTCGCCTTTTTTCACCGGCTGGTTGTCCTTGACCGGGACGTCGATGACCATGCCGCTGACGTCGGCGGCAACGTTTATCACGTCCGCGCGCACGCGCCCGTCACGCGTCCAGGGCGTGTCCATGTAATGAATCCACAGCAACCGGCCGATCCAGATGGCCAGCGCCAGAATCAGTAAAGTGGCGATCAGACTAAAGACCTTTTTCATGTCAACCAACGTGCCTCAACGGTAAACAGTGAGCGCCATCGCGCCGAAAATGCAGCTGAACAGGCTCAGGCGCAGCAGCGCCGGATGCCAGAAAAAACGGTACAGATCGAGCCCGGACATGAAGCGATCCAGCGCCCAGGAAAGCACCATCGCGACCAGAAACATCACGGTCACGCTCGGCATGTAAACGCCGTGAAAGGCAATTTCACGTGGCATGGGGAAGTCCTTGAGGCTCCAGAGCGGGCGGTTGTGCTGGCGCATAGGCCGCCAACGGTGACTGCGGGTCCAGCAGACAGGTCCGGATGAAGTGCAGATAGCTCTTCACTCGACGCAGCGCCGATGTGTCGAAATGCGGGGCGAAGGGTTCGTCGGTGTTCTGCACGCAGAAGATCGCGTGATCCACGGCGTACAGGCTGCGCGCCAGGTTGTGCCGGTCCGGCTGAATGAACAGACGAATCAGTGAACGGCCCATGGCCCGGATCGCCTGCCGCCACGGCTGCGACTCGGCATAACTGGGATGCACAGGCAGGACATCCTGCTCGCGACGCAGCTCGATGATCGCGTGGCCGATCTCCAGCACCACGAACATCCAGCGCAGCAGATTGCGCTGCACTTCGGGTTTGCCCGCCGCCAGGCCGTATGCCTGATGCATCAGGTCGCGGGTACGGCTCTCGAACTTCGAACGAATGCCGCGCAACGGCGCACTGATGGCAAAACTCACCTGCTGACGCAGATCGCCTTCCAGACGCTGCCAGAGCCAGCGGCTGTTGGGCGGCAGAATGATCGCGCCCGCCGCCGCACACAGCAGCATGCCCAGAACCATGGCGATGTAATCGTTGATGAAGGCATACGGGTTGTAGACCGTCAGGTTGTCCGGGGCGGAACCGATGTTGAAGAAGATCAGCAAGCCCAGACCGTAACCGACCCACTGCGGCCGCGTGGTGAGGAACACGCCGAACACGAAAACCGGCGCCAGCACCATGCACAGCAAAGGGAAGCCATCGATGCGGGGCAGGACGAAAAAGGTGATGAAAAAGCCCAGCAGCGCACCGAGAAAGGTACCGCACGCCATCTGGAAAGACATGCGTCGCGGGTTGGGCGTCGTCGCCGACAATGCGACCGTCGCCGCCGAGACCAGTGTCATCGAAGCGCCGCTCGGCCAGGCGGTCGCCACCCAATACACCGACATTACGCCCAGAATGAACGTCGCCCGCACGCCCGAGGCGACCGACGCCATCCAGTTGGTGGTGGAAACGAAGGGTTCGACCCATTTCTCCCGCGCATGGCTGTGGTCAGCCAGGGACGCGTGCGTCTGGGCGTAATCGTGCATGTCGTCGACGAAGCGATACAGCAGTTCGTAGGCGGTGTGGAAATCCAGAAGGTCGTCATCGCTGGGGTCAGTCTTGACGAACTCGGCGCGCAAACTGCGTACGTGCTCAGGCAGATCGGCTTTGTAGACGCTCAGACGGTTGGCCAGCAATGCCGCATCTGCGTCGGTCAGCGCGCGTCCAGCGAAGGGTTCGAGCAACTGCGCCAGCGCTTGCAGACCCGGCTCGATGGCTTGCACCGCCGCCGTCACGCCCCGGTTGCGCAAGCGCTCGAGCAACTGGTGCAGCGCGTTGAAACGGGTGGTGATGGTCATGAATTCGCTGTTCAGGCGATTCAACCGACCGTTGCGCCGACGCATGTGCGGGTCTTCGAAAACCGTCACGGCGCGAAGGCCTTCGAGCCCCACGGCATCGGCGATGAAACGCACGTTGCTGGCCTCGAATGCCGCCGGATCGCTGGTACCGCGCAGGCCACTGATGACGAACTGAGCGAAGGTGCCAAAGCGCTGATACAAGGTATTGCGCATGGCGGCGCCGGAGCTTTGCGGCAGAATCGCGGCGGTGACCAGGGTCGAACAGACGATGCCCAGAGAAATCTCCAGCAAACGCCAGACCGCCGCCATGAACGAGGTTTCCGGGTGGGCCAGTGCAGGCAGGCCGGTCATCGCGGCGGTGTAGCCGGCCAGCACGAAACCGTAGGCACGAAAGTTACGATACCGCGCAGCACCGGCGCAGCAAAAGCCAACCCAGATGGCCAGACTGCCGAGGAACAACTCGCTGTTCTGGGCAAACAGCGCCATGAGGGTGACCATCACCACCGAGCCTGCCAGCGTGCCGAGCAGGCGGTAAAAGCTCTTGGCGAACACATGCCCGCTCTGCGGCTGCATGACGATGAACACAGTAATCATGGCCGTGCGCGGCTGCGGCAGCTCCAGACGCATCGCGATCCAGTACGTCAGGAAAGCGGCGATCAGCACCTTGAAGATGTAGATCCAGGTCACGCCGTCGCTGCGCGCCCAACCATTGAGTTCGCGCCGCCATTCCAGGGATTTGAGCCAGCTCAGGGCTTGATTCATTTCAAATCACTTCCCGCGTGGCAGGGTCCATCGCAATCGCGGGCAAGCGCGCTCCTACAGCAAATCGCGATCCACTGTGGGAGCGCGGTTGCCCGCGAAAAAGCCGGTATGGCCGACACCTATTCACCTGCCTCACCGCCCAAGCATGGTCAATGACGCCGGCGTCTTTGGCGCGACGGTCTTGTCGGCGGACGGCGAATCATTGCCTGCCATCAGGCCACCGCCCAGCGCGACCACCAGTTCGGCATGCACGGTCAGGCGCGCAGCCTGCACCTGCTGTTGCACCTGTTGCTGATGAAACAGCAACGTCTGGGCATTGAGCACATTGAGGTAATCGGTCAGACCGCGTTGATAAGCGACCATCGCGATATCGTAGGTTTTCTGCGCGGCCGCCACCGACTGGTCGGCGAACACCAGTTGCTTGTTCATCGACTCGCGGCGGATCAACTGATCGGAAATGCTCTTGAGCGCCGTCACCAGGGTCTGGTTGTACTGCGCCACAGCGGTGTCATAGCCGGCCGACGCCACGCCCAGTTCGGAGCGCAGACGGCCGCCATCGAAAATCGGCAGGCTGATCGCCGGACCGAAGCTGTAGTTGAATTTCTTGCCGGTGAGAAACTCCAGCATGCCGCCGCCGGTAGCCATGTAACCCAGGCTGCCCATCAGGTCGACGTTAGGATAAAACCCGGCATGCGCGACATCGATGCCCCGCGCCTGCGCCGCCACCCGCCAGCGACTGGCAACGACATCCGGACGCTGACCGAGCAATTGGGCCGGCAACGCCGACGGCAGCTTCAGCGCGGCATTGAGCGACAAGGTCGGACGCTTGAGGCTCGCACCCTCGCCCGGACCTTTGCCCGCCAGCGCGGCAATCTGATTGCGACTCAGAGCGATCGCCTCGTCCAGCGAGTCGATCTGCCGATGGGTTTCAGGCAGCGGCGTTTCCGCCTGACTGACCTCGAAATGCGTGCCGATGCCGCCCTTCAGACGCCGTTGCGCCAGGTCGAGAATCTGCTGTTGCTGAGCCAGCGTCGCCTCGGCGATGTCACGCTGAGCGTAATTGAGCGACAACTGAATGTAGGCGCGCACGATGTTGTCTTGCAGCTCGAGCTGCGCCTGACGCTCCTCGGCGGCGCTCATGTGCGCCATGTCCAGCGCCTGTTCGGTGTTGTTGCTTTCCCGGCCCCAGAGGTCGAGCGAGTAACTCAGCCCAATGGACGCATTGTTGTCCCAGGTGCTGGTGTTCGACAGCTCGCCCGGCCCGTAAAACTGGTCGGTCGGCCAGTTGTGGCGTTTGAGGGTGCTGTCGCCATTGATGTGCAGCGATTCGGCCGACTCGGCAATACCGGCCATGGCCTTGGCCTGACGCACTCGCGCGGCCGCAATGGCCAGCGTCGGGCTGCCCAGCGCGGCCAGTTCGATCCAGTGATTGAGTTGATCATCGCCATAGGCCCGCCACCATTGACCGTCGGGCCAGTGAGCGTCTTTGGCGGCTTCTTTGATCGCGTCATCGGTCGCTAACTCGTTCGCCGGCATTGAAGTGCCCTTTGGGGCGATTCCGCCAGTGCCGATGCAGCCGCTGATGAGTAACGTTAAAGCCCAGACACTGAGGGGCTTGAGCCCTCTGAGAATGCGACGCGGCACTGCTGCAATTACCCGAATGAGGAGGAGGAAGAATCGAGCCGAGATTCTAGGATGCGCCTCGAACGGCGATAAGCCGGGACTTCTGTGAATCTTTGTTACTGAACGGAAGATAATCCTTTGGTATGGCTGACATGGATCAGTTACTTCATGTCACAATTTGCTATCTCACCAGAGAACGGCCAATGGACACTCTGCAAAACATGCGCGCCTTCAGTTGCGTGGCACAAGCGGGCAGCTTCACCGCTGCTGCGGCTCAGCTGGACACCACCACCGCCAACGTTTCGCGCGCCGTCTCCAATCTCGAAGCTCACCTGCAAACCCGTCTCCTCAACCGCACCACGCGACGCATTGCCCTGACCGAAGCGGGCAAGCGTTACTTGCTGCGTTGCGAGCAGATTCTGGGGTACGTCGAAGAAGCCGAAGCCGAAGCCAGCGACGCCCATGCGCGTCCGGCCGGACAGCTGAAGGTGCATTCGATGACCGGCGTCGGCCAGCATTACGTGATCGATGCCATTGCCCGCTATCGCCGGAATCATCCTGACGTGTCCTTCGACCTGACCATGACCAACCGCGTGCCGGACCTGCTCGAAGAGGGATACGACGTGTCCATCGTGCTGGCCAGTGAGTTGCCGGACTCAGGCTTCGTCTCGCAGCGCCTGGGCATTACCTACAGCATCGTCTGTGCGTCGCCCGCCTACGTCAAAGCGTTCGGCATGGCGCACAAGCCCGCGGACCTGCTCAATCACGCGTGCCTGCGTCTGGTCAGCCCGGTTTTTCCGCTGGAAAAATGGGCGTTCGACGGCCCGGAAGGTCAGGAAACCGTGACCATCGCCAGCTCGCCGTTTCTGGTGAACTCGGCAGACGCCATGAAAGCGGCGATCAGCAGCGGCATGGGCATCGGAATCCTGCCGATCTACTCGGCCATCGAAGGTCTGCGCAACGGCTCGCTGGTTCGCGTGTTGCCGCAGTACCGCTCGCACGAGTTGAATCTGTACGCGATCTACCCGTCGCGTCAGTATCTGGATGCCAAGATCAAGACTTGGGTGGAATACCTGCGCGGGTCCCTGCCGGAAATCATGGCGGCACATGAGGCAGATTTGCAGACTCATGTATTGCCGGAGGTGGGCTAATCCCTGACACGTGTCCACTTGCCGAAGGCGGTGTGAAGCCTGACACGCACCCGAATGTAGGAGCGTGGCTTGTCCCGCAAACGGCGACGAAGTCGTCGTAAACCCTGACACCTCGGTATTTCAGGTGTATCGCGGCCGCTGATTTCACGGCTGCCGCGCAGCCGGTCGCGGGACAAGCCACGCTCCTACACGCTTTGGGTATCCTTCTCACCAATCTCGCCAATCCAACAACAAGAATGTTAGCGTGCTACGCACTTCCCATCTGAACTGCACGAGAGAAGCTATCCGATGAAAAAGACCGTCCTTGCCTTCAGCCGCGTATCCCCGGAAATGGCCGAGCGCCTGCAGCAAGACTTCAACGTGATCATTCCGGACCCCAAAAAGGGTGATCTGAACGAGCAGTTCAATGAAGCCCTGCCACACAGCCACGGCATGATCGGCGCCGGTCGCAAGCTGGGGCGTGAACAGCTGGAAAGTGCCCGTCAACTGGAAGTCGTGTCGAGCATCTCCGTTGGCTACGACAACTACGACGTTTCCTACCTCACCGAACGCGGGATCATGCTCACCAACACCCCGGACGTGCTGACCGAAAGCACCGCGGACCTGGGCTTCTCGCTGATCATGAGCAGCGCTCGTCGCGTGGCCGAACTGGACGCCTACACCAAAGCCGGAAAGTGGACCCGCAGCATCGAAGCGCCGCATTTCGGTACGGATGTCTATGGCAAGACCCTGGGCATCGTCGGCATGGGCAACATCGGCGCTGCCGTCGCTCGTCGCGGTCGACTGGGTTTCAACATGCCGATCCTGTACAGCGGCAACAGCCGTAAAACGGCGATCGAGCAGGAGCTGGGGGCGCAATTCCGTACGCTGGATCAACTGCTGGCCGAGTCGGATTTCGTCTGCCTGGTCGTGCCGCTGAGCGAGAAAACCAAGCACCTGATCAGCACACGCGAGCTGTCGTTGATGAAAAAGAGCGCCATTCTGGTGAACATTGCCCGCGGCCCGATCGTCGATGAACCTGCGCTGATCGAGGCACTGAAGAACGGCACCATTCGCGGTGCGGGCCTGGATGTCTACGAAAAGGAACCGCTGGCCGAATCGCCGCTGTTCCAGTTGAGCAACGCGGTGACGCTGCCCCACATCGGCTCGGCCACTGACGAAACCCGTCAGGCCATGGCCGATCGCGCCTACGCCAACCTGCGTGCGGCCTTGCTCGGTGAGAAGCCGCAGGATCTGGTGAACGCACAGGTGTGGAAAGGCTGAAGATCAAGCGCCTGACTCGACGCTTTCCCGGCTAAAGCCGGTCCTACGAAAAGCTTGCAGCGTCTGTAGGACCGGCTTTAGCCGGGAAGAGGCCGGTTCATGCTGCGAAGATGCAATGATAGGAAATCAGTCTTCGTCCGATGGTCGCCCCGAGCACGCTCCTTCGCACCGGTGTTGTGCTCAGCCGGAGCGCCGGGCAAATGGTGGGTCCTTGGAGAGGTAGCTTGCTCGCGAGGAGGACAATGACTGGCGCGCTTTTCAGGCCAGTTTCGCCGCCACGGCCACCGCTGGTTTCGGCTTCCTGAACACCAGCACGTTGCCCATCATCACCAGGACCAGCCCCATCAACGCGGGCAACGTCCACTGGTAGCCTTCGGCAAACGCCGAGACGTTCAGCGCCACTACCGGAAACAGCACCGTGCAGTACGCAGCGCGCTCCGGCCCCATGCGTCCGACCAGCGTCAGATAGGCGGTGAATCCAATCACCGAACCCGGGATGACCAGATACAACAGCGAGCCGATGTAACGCGCATTCCATTCAAAACTGAACGGCGTTGCGCTGAGCAGGCAGTACAGGCAGAGCATCGTTGCGCCGTACAACATGCCGTAGGCGTTGGTGGTCAGGGGGCGCAGGCCGGCTTTCTGCTGCAGGCTTGAGAGCATGTTGCCCGCCGAGAAGCACAGCGTGCCGAGCAACGCCAGGCCAAGGCCGATCAATGTCTCGCGACTGGCGCTGTGTCCCGACAGCTCGGGCCAGAACAGGCAGCCCAGACCGAGCAGCCCCAGCGCGCCGCCGGTCAGCACGTTGCGTGCAATCTTCTGTTTGAAGAACACCCGCGCATTGAGCGCGTTCCACAGCGTCGATGTGGAAAACACCACGGCGACCAGACCGCTCGGTATCCACTGGCTGGCGTGCAGGAAGCACATGAAGTTCACGCAGAACAGACACAACCCCTGGGCCAGGCAGATCAATTGTCCACGCCGATTGACCCGCTGCAGCTTGCCGCTGATCAGCAGCATTGCGAACAGGATCAGCGCTGCCAGACCGAATCGGTAGACGATCGAGACGGGAATGGCCACGTCGCCCAATTGCATTTTCAGGGCGATCCAGGTGGTGCCCCAGATCAAAACGGTCAGCAGATACAGCGAGATGTTCATGACTGGCTCCCTCAATGAGATGCCAGTCTGAGCGCTCCGTCGGGTCGTCATTTGCATAATCTTGCGCATTTGATCGCTGGGAGGATGGCAGCGGCGCATGGGCGGAGTAGGATTCGGCACATGGACGATGCAGCTGACACAACGCTGTGGGGCGGGTGACGAAGTTGCCCGTGGGAGCGCGAAGGCTGACGGATGCCGATAGAGAGTCGCGGCTTCACCCGAGCCGTCGTGAGCACGCTCTTTCCCACAGGCTGTTTTCCGCCGACCCGACGCCGCCAACCTGTATTTCACGAGATGCCCATGTCGTCACTGGACACCATCCAAGTCTTCCAATCCCTGAACAGCTCGCCCCATGCGCAGCTGGAACAGAGCGCGTTTCTGGGCGATGGCGTGGTGGCGGCCTTGTGGAACAACCGGCATGATTCGCAGGATTATCACGCACCCAGCCATCACACGCTGTCCTGTTACATCGCCGGCGGCACGGAGACTTTTCGCCGCGATCAGCCCTACAAGAAGGGTTCCCCCGACAAAATCTGCACACTGCCGGCCGGGCATCAGTCGTCTTGGGTGGTGAACGGGGAGATTCGCCTGGCGCATTTGTATATCAGCCCCGAGCAGTTCTCCCTGAACTGCGTCACCCTGCTCGACCGAGAGCCGCGGGAGCTGGCGTTGCAGGAAAAAACCTTTCTGGACGACCCGCAGCAGGCAGAGCGTTTTCACCGGTTGATCGGCATGAACTGGAAGGAGCCAGGCGAACGCCTGCTCACCAGCAGCCTGGCGCATGAACTGCTCGACCACATGATTCTCAGCCAGGTGGGCCTGCGTGAAGGGCTTCGCCTGAAGGGCGGTCTCGCCCCGCACGTGCGCCGTCAACTGGTGGAGTTCATCGAGCTGAACCTGGCAGAACCGCTGAGCCTGGGCCAGTTGGCGGGCACTTGCGCACTGTCGGAATACCACTTCGCACGGATGTTCCGCGAGAGCTTTGGCCTGCCGCCTCATCAATATCTGCTGGCCCGCCGCATCAACCGCGCCCGCGACCTGCTGCGCAGCACACGCATGGCGTTCGGCGAAATTGCAGTGGAATGCGGATTCGCCAGCGCCAGTCATTTCAGCAACAGGTTCAAACAGGCGATGGGCGCCACGGCCGGTGAATATCGGCTCGCCTTCCAGTCCTGATCCAAACCCGAGCGGACCTGAGCTTGCGTCGGGGGTGATACGCCCGACGCCTTCCCGGCTAAAGCCGGTCCTACGAAAAATCTGCAGCGTCAGTAGGACCGGCTTTAGCCGGGAATAGGCCAGTGCATGCGAATACCACCTTCGCGAGCAAGCTCGCACACAGAATGTGTGCCTGGCCGGAGAGTCCGGAAAACCCGAAGGCCCATGTAGGAGCGAGCTTGCTCGCGAACTGCCGGGCACCGGCAGCACAACCGGCTGGCGCGTTATGTCAGGCGAACGGCGCTATATCGCCCACTCAGAATTCCAGTGTGGTCGCGAGGATCACCTGACGGGCATCGCCCATCGAGACGAAGTAGCGGCTGACTGCCGAGCTGTAATAAGTGCGGTCGAAGAGGTTCTTCACATTGAGCTGAAACTTCACTTTCTGGCCGTCCAGACTGGTTTCATACGTCGCGAATGCGTCGGCAACGGTGTAGCCCGGCAGATCGAAATCGTTGTCCGGGTTGCCGGCGCGTTTGCTCACCCAGTGCGCCCCGGCACCGGCGCGCAATCGATCGGAACCCAGTACCTGGCCGAAATCGTAAACCGCCGAAAGCGAGCCGCTGTGCCGTGGCACGTTCTGCAGGCGATTGCCCTTGAGCGTCGGATCGTCGACCACCCAGGCGTCAGTGAACGCGTAGCCGCCGATCAGGCTCCAGCGATCGGACAGCTCCCCGCTCACATCGAGCTCCATCCCCCGCGAATGCACTTCGCCCGCCGTGGTGTAGACGGTCTGGCTCGTCTGCGAGTCGAAATTGGCCACCAGCACATTGCGCTTGCGGATGTCGAACAGCGCCAGCGTTGCGCTGATTCGATTGTCCACTTCCCACTTCGCGCCCAACTCCCACGACTTCGCTCGCTCCGGTGGTGTGTCCGAGCCCAACACCGTGTTGTCTGCGAGCGTTGCAATGCTGGAGTTGGGTTTGAACGACTCGGTGTAGCTGCCATAAAGCGACAGTTCATCGTTGTAGCGATACACCAGGCCAGCCCGGGGAATCCATTTTTCACCGTTGAGGTCAGTATTGCGGGTAAAGGGCGTGCCTTTGCCGGCCTGCTGATCGAACATTTCATAGCGCGCACCGGCCACGAAAATCCATCGATCGCTCAGGTGAACGGAATCCTGAAAGAACAGTGAGTCAGTGCGCAGGATGTCCTTCTGATTGCTGTCCGGCGCGCTGACCTGCGTGCCCTCGACCTCCTGGCCATAGACCGGATCGGCGTAACTGAACGTCGTCCGGCTTTTTTGCCGGATGAGTTCGCCCCGATATATCTTGCGGTACTCATCGTCGACGCCAAACACCAGCTCATGCTGCATGCCCGCCAGATCTGTCGTGCCGGCAAGGCTGAGGGTGGTGAAGCGATCGACGCTCAAGGCATTTCCCGTACCATCCATCGAGCGGGTGAGCGTGCCGTCGACCGGATCCACCGCCGTGACGCGGACCTGGCTGGCATCGTACGTTTCGCGGTTGTAGCTGAATCCCAGATGCGCTTTCCAGTCGTCGTCTGATCCATGATCGACCTCGACCCGGTACAAATCCGAGCGCCCTTCCATGCTGTTGAACGGCTCATCGAGGCGACGTCCGGCCGGAATGTCCAAAGGTCGGTTGGTGCGCGGGTCAATCGCCGTGCCCCGATCGAAAGGCGACAGAAACTCTCGATGCTCGTAGGCGGCCAGCAATTGCGTGTCGTCACCGAACCAGGCCAGCGAAGGCGCGATCAGCGTCTCGCGATGAACGCCGAAATTGCGCCAGTAATCTTCATCTTCATGATCGACGATCATCCGGTAGGCCAGGCCCTGCCCTTGCTCGTCGGAGCCACCCAAGGCGCCGGTACTGTCGAGCGTGCCGCCGCTGCCGTTCTTGCCGGATCCATAGCTGGAGCCCCGCGCCGTCAAGGCGGTATAGGGCTGCAACTGCGGGCGCTTGCTGACCACATTGATGACGCCGCCAGGATCCTGAATCCCGTACAGCACGGACGCCGGGCCCTTGAGCACTTCAATCCGCTCAGCCGTTGCGTTGAGGCTGCGCCCCTGCACCACCGGCATGCCGTCGCGCATGATCGAGCCATCGCGATTGTCGCCGAATCCGCGCTTCATCAGGGTGTCCTGCGTGCTGCCCAGCGTGTTGCCCTGGGTCACGCCGCTGACATTGTTCAGCGCGTCGTCGAGATTGCGCGGCGCCTGATCGCTGAGCACTTGCGCCGGCACCACACTGACGGCCTGAGGGTTGTCCAGCTGCAATGTCGACGTGCGCATCACCGAGGTGCTGACGGGCGGCTGATAGCTCGACGTCGCGTTACGCCGCGAATCGATCTGCGTCAGGCCGAGGGTGATCGCGCCATCGACGGCAACAGGTTCCAGGGTAAACGTCGTAGGCGTTGCACGCCGGAACGTCAGGCCGGAGTTGCCCAACAGGATGCGCAGCGCCTGCTCGGCACTGAACGATCCACTGACTGCCGGCGCGTCGATGCTGTAGGGCGTTTCCTGCGTATAGATAACGCCCTGCCCTGTCACTCGGCTGAAATCGCTGAGTGCTTGAGGCAAGGGCTTCGCGGCGATGGAAAACGTGTAGGCCGGCTCCGCCGCTTGAACGCATGCGCTCCCGACCGTCAGCATGGAAATGCCGAGCCAGACTTTCAAGTTGAAGCCCCTCCGAATGCACCACGAACCTGTGGTCGGCCACGATCACGTTTGCCGCCCGATGGCGGGCGAGCATGATTCGTCGGACGTCCCGACTGGACCGACCCTTGCTGATCAGCGGATCACGATCACCCGTCCCAAGGCTTCGTACTGCTCGAAACCGATGACCGATTTCAGCGCGGCCAGCACGGCTTGCGGGTCTTTGCTGGGGAAACTGCCGCTGACTGTCTTCGCGGCCAGTTCATCGTTGAGCACGACGATGCGGCCCGGGTAATAGCGACTCAAATCATCGATGACATCGGCCAGCGGCGTGCGGTAGTAGTTGAGCCAGCCCTGACGCCACGCCAGCTGATTTTCACTGTCCACCGCTCGGGGCTCGCTGGTCCGGGCAAGGTCATAATCGACCTGTTGGCCGGCCGTGAGAACCTGTTGCGGCAACTGCGCGCCCGCTTTCACACCCACCCGGCCCGACAGCACCGTGACCTGAGCGCCCACCGGCTGCAGGCGCACTTCGAATTGCGTGCCGAGCACTCGGGTTTCACCCTGACCGCCCTCGACCACGAACGGCTCTCCGGTGTGCGCGACCTGAAAGAACGCCGCACCACGGCGCAGTTCGACATGCCGCTCCCCGTGGCTGAAATGCACGGCAATCGCGCTGTCGGCATCCAGCGTCACCTGCGATTGATCCGCCAGCGTCACCGTGCGCACCTGACCGGGAGCAGACACGTAATCGGCGCCGAAATCCTCGACCCATCGCTGCGGTTTCCAGCCCAGACCAACGCCCACCATGAGCACCAGACACGCCGCCATCGCCAAGGCTGCGCCCCAGCGTGGCAGCGCGCGTTGGCGCGGCGCATCATCCATGGCCTTGAGCAGCGCATCGAGCGCGGCAGCGTCTTCAGCCGCCAGACGAGCCGCCGGTTCTTCGCTCAATTCCCATAGCACCTGAGCCTGCGCGTAGGCCTCGGCATGGGCCGGATCAGCTTGCAGCCAGCGGCTGAAACGCGCCTGATCGTCAGCCGTCGGCTCATCGTGCAGCAGACTCAGCCAGTTCAGCGCGGCAGCGTGTTGTTCAGGGGTCATCATCCGGATCGAGTCCACAGGCGCTTTCATCAACGTGCGTCCTCGGACTTCGCACGAGCGGGAGCAGCCCGTCCGGCGTCCTGATCCAGGCTTGCCTTGCAGGCTTGCAAGGCGCGCATCATATGTTTTTCCACTGCGCTTTGCGAAAGCCCCATGGCTTTCGCGATCTCGCCGTACTTGCGCCCGTGAATGCGATTGAGCAGGAAAATCTGCCGGGTCTTTTCGGGCAATCCGCGCAGCGCCGCTTCGATATGACGCAGATCATTGCTGGCTTCCAGCGCGGCCTGCGGCTCGTCGGCGCGGGCCTCCTGTGCGTCCGGCATCAGCTCTTCGCTCAACCGCGCCCGCGTGCCTTCGTTGCGCAGATGGTCGATGGCGATGTTGCCTGCGCATCGCAGCAGATACGTGTTGAGTTCCTCGACCTGCACCAGCGGCCTGCGCCAGAACCGCACGAACAGGTCCTGTACCAGATCCGCCGCCGTCGCCCGGCAGCCGACACGCCGACTGACCAGCGCCTCCATCTGCGGGCGCTGGGACAAAAACACTTTGAGAAAATGCGCGCGTGCAGTCTTCGGCCCGTCCTGATCATTGTCAGGCGAGGCCGGATTCGGATTCGGCGGAGTGAGGTCGATCATGATGGACTCAGGCCAGCAGTTGAATGAAGGCAACGATCGGGCTGACAAACGCCACGATCCCCGCCAGCCACAAGGCCTGCCTTGGCCAGTAGGACATCAGGAAAACCAGTGAAACCGCGCTGCCCATCAGCGCGGCGAACCAATGCACCAGAGCAAAGCCCGTGCTTTGCAGCCTCAGCGCCACGATCAGAGACACCAACAACGCGCACCCGCCGAGCACTTTGAGCGACCTGCCGCGCGCAGTCGACAGCGTGCCGCCTGCCAGGTCGGCGTAATGGCGCGGCATGGAAAGGGACAAGGCCGCAAAGCCGACATAACAGAGCAGCGTCACCAGCAACATCAGCGCGGCTCCTGCACGACGGGTGTGTGGGTCGCGATGACGCGATCAGCCGGTGCGTCCGGCGATGACCGCTCGCCGGTGGAGGGCGTCGGGCCGGGCCGGACAGCGAGCGCGGCCTTGCCGTCCCCCCGAAACCTGAGGGCGCCCCACGCCATGAACAGTCCGGTGGCCAGCGCTGTCAGGTCCACGCCCGGCAACACCCAACGGCCTTGCTCCAACGAAAGCCGCAGATAGCTGCCTGCGGTCACCGCGTCCAGCACCGGCAGGCTGCAGAACAACAGCGCCGCCAGGGTCAACTGTTCGCGCCATGCCGTCCGGCCGTCGCGCAAAAAGACGCGCGCCAGGGCGTGCAGCAACGCCAGCCCCCAGACGCAGAAGAACGTTTTCACCTCCCAGTCGCTGCGCCCGGCAAGCCCCACTGGCAACAGCCGGTTCGCCCAGAAGAAACTCACGATCGCCAGCATCAGCCCGGACATACTGGCGATGTTGAGCATCTCGACCAGGCGCAGTTCGAACGGGATAACATCGGACCTTGCGTGTTTGAGCCGCCGTTTGCCCAGCCAGATCACCAGCCCGGTGCCGATCATCGCTGTGCCGCCGATGCCACACAGGAAATACAGCCAGCGCAAAAACGGTCCGGCAAAGTGCCCCATGTGCAGCCCGTAAAGCCCGCCCGCCAGCAACAGCGAAGCAGCGCTCATGCGGGTCTCATTCTTCAATTCGCCGGTCACGCCGTCGAAGGTCAATGCTGTCCCTGGCTGATGGGCAATGTGATCAGCGCCACTGGCCGTGAGGGTCACCGATGCGCCGGCGTCGCCCGGATTGTTCACGGTCACCAGCCCCACCCGCTCGTTTGGCCACTTTTCGCGTGCGACTTCGAGCAACGGGCTCAGCGGCGCGAGCGTGGCCTGAGTCCCCGCTGCAGGCGCGGATTTGAAGGCCGGAAACAGATCGTCGAAGAACGTCTGAGTGTCCTTGCCGTACGTCGTGAGAATACTCAGCGGCATGATCATGGTCATGAAGATGACCAGACTGCTGTAGGTGATCATCAGGTGAAAGGGCAGCACCAGCACCGCAACCGCATTATGACCGTCGAGCCAGGTGCGCTGGCCTTTGCGGGGCCGAAACGTGAAGAACTCCTTGAAGATTTTCTTGTGGGTGATGATCCCGCTGACCAGGGCGACGAACATCACCATCGCCGCCAGCGAGGCCAGCCAGCGTCCCCACGGGTAGGGCATTTGCAGCTGGAAGTGGAAGCGATAGAAAAACTCTCCGCCGCTGCTTTCGCGCGCCTGCACCGGCACGCCGCTCAGCGAATCGAGCGACTTGCGCTCGAACCGGCCCTTGGCGTTGGTCCAGCTCACGGCGAGCTCCGGCGTGCGCTCGTCCGGCAGATTGATGAACCAGCGACGCGCATCGCCGGCATTCTGTTGCAGCCATTGCTGCGCTCGATCGACGCTGGCGGCAGCGGAAACCTGATGAGGCACGATTTCAGGCTGCGTCCACTGGGTGATTTCCTCTTTGAAATACGACAGCGTGCCGGTCAGGAAAATGGCGAAGAGCAACCAGCCGAACGTCAGTCCCGCCCAGGTGTGCAGCCAGGCCATCGCCTGCCGGAAGCCTTCCTTCACAACAGCCACCTTGAGACCGCGTACAGCGCTGCCAGCGCGGCGCTCGGCAACAGCAGGCCGAACCATGCTCGCCAGGCAGAGCGGCACGCAAAGCACCAGAGCACGGCGGGCAGATAAACCAGGAAAGACACTGTCATCGCCAGCACCACGGCTTCAGCACGAACCAGCGGAAGAAACCGCGCCAGACAGATACTCGCCAGCGCCGTCAGCAGGTAGCCGCCGATCAACGCTGCGACAACGCGAGACGCCACCGACATTCGCCAGCGCACCGACACGCCGGCCCGCGACCTCTTGCGTGCGCGTCCTTCTGCGGTTGGCGCGCCTGCCTGTGCGGCACTCATCGGCGAGCGCCCGCGAAGAAACAGTCAGTGCGCAACGGCATCGGCAAACGCGCGGCGCAAATAAGGCGAAAGAAGGTCATGGTCATCGGGCGTCGGGAAAAGAACGCAATATTAATGATAAATATTCTCATACGCAAAAGACTCTGACAGAATCGCCCGCATTTCTGGCGCATCCGCGGGTTACATCCACACATGTCCACCGCCCATCCCTCCCTCAACCAAACCGTAGAAGGTCTGTACGGCGCTCATCACAGCTGGCTGACAGGCTGGTTGCGGCGTCGCCTGGGGTGTCCGCACAGTGCGGCGGATCTGGCGCAGGACACGTTCGTCAAAGTCTTGCTGGCCAGAGAAACACCGAAACTGATCGAGCCTCGCGCGTTCCTGACCACCGTCGCCAGACGCGTGCTGTGCAACCACTTCCGGCGTCAGGAACTGGAACGGGCCTATCTTCAAGCGCTTGCCGAGTTGCCGGAGGCGCTTGCGCCGTCTGAGGAAGATCGGGCGATCATCCTGGAAACCCTCGTCGAGCTTGATCAACTGCTCGATGGCCTGCCATCGTTGGCCAAACGTGCCTTTTTGCTGGCTCAGGTCGACGGCCTCACCCATGGCGAAATCGCCGCGCGGCTGAAAATTTCCGTCGCAACGGTCAAGCGCCACCTCACAAAAGCAGCGATGCGCTGCTATTTCGCCCTGTGAGCGCGCAACACAGCGGGCTGGGCGCGGACTCGATGAATCGCCCCGACATCTCCCCGCAGGTTGCAGAGCAAGCGGTCAACTGGCTGATGGAGATGCAAAGCGGCAGCCTGGATTCGGCACGCCAGCAAGCCTGGCAGTCGTGGTTGAACAGCCACAGCGACCATCAACGGGCCTGGGCTCACATCCAGCGGGTCAATCAGCGCCTGAACGGGCTTTCATCACCTTTGGCCCACGCCGCGATCAATGCGCCGACCCACAGTCGTCGTCAGGCGCTGAAACTCTTGCTGTTGCTGGGCGCGGGGTCTGTGGCGGCCTGGGGCTTGCGCAACCCGCTGGATCTGCCGCCGCTGCTCGCCGATTACCGCAGCGGCGTGGGTGAGCAACGTAACGTGGCGCTGGCTGACGGCAGTCAGGTACGGCTCAACACCGATTCAGCCCTGGATGTCCGATTCGATAACGATCTGCGCCTGATCAGGCTGCTCACGGGTGAAATGCTGATGACGGCAGCGGCAGATGCACGCCCGTTGAATCTGCTGACCGCTGAGGGCCGTCTGCGCATCATCGACAGCGGCACGCGTTTCAACGTGAGGCAACTGAGCGGTCGCACCCAATTGGCCGTGTTCGCCGGCAGCATCGAGCTGACCCCGCTCGCTGCCAAGACCGCGCCGCTGCAGGTGAAAGCGGCGCAGCAGGTCGTATTCACAGGGGAGCGGTGGGACGCATTACGTGCGGTCGACACCGGCAGCGGCGCCTGGGCCGACGGCATGCTGGTCGCCTCGCACATGCGCTTGAGCGACTTCCTCGCCGAGCTGGGCCGCTACCGGCGCGGTCGTCTGAACTGCGACCCGAATGTCGCCGACCTGCTGATTTCGGGCAGCTATCCGCTCAAGGACAGCGAGCGGATTCTGGACATGCTGGAAATCGCGCTCCCCGTGAAAGTGCAGCGCTTCACCCGTTACTGGGTGAACGTCGAGCGCAGGGCCTGAGCGAGCCCGCAGCGATTTCCAAATTTTTTTCATATTCGGTGAGCTGTTTTTCAAGGCTCGCGTGACAGACAGGAAAAGCACCCTTTATCCGTCTTCTCAAAGGACTCCTGCATGTCATCCAGCTCGCTTTCCCCGACGCCTCTCACGCGCGCACTGCGCCACGTTCTCTTCGGCGCAGGCCTCTCGATCAGCGCAGGTTCACTGGCATGGGCGGGCGACGCACCCGCGAAGACCTGGCACATTGCGCCCAGCGAACTGGAAACCGCGCTCAACCAGTTCGGCCGTGAAGCAGGTGTTCTGATTTCCTACGGTTCCAGCATGACCAGCGGGCTCAGCACGCGGGGACTGGAGGGCAGCTACACCGACGAGCAGGCGTTGGTGCGCCTGCTGGACGGCACCGGGCTGCAGGCGATAAGCGACGGGCAAGGCGGCTTCACCCTGCAACCTCAGGCGTCCGCTCAGGCGGGTGGCATGATTGAGCTGGGCGCATCGAGCGTGGTCGGCGACTGGCTCGCTGAGGCCAGGCAGGTCAACGTATTCGAACATCCAGGCGCGCGGGATGTGATCCGTCGCGAGGAATTCGAGCGTGTCGGCGCGACGTCCGCGCGTGAAGTGCTCAATCGCATTCCCGGCGTGAACGCTCCGGAGAACAACGGCACTGGCAGCCACGACATGGCGCTGAACTTCGGCATTCGGGGCCTGAATCCGCGCCTTGCGGCGCGGTCGACGGTGCTGATGGACGGCATTCCAGTGCCGTTCGCCCCTTACGGGCAGCCACAACTGTCGTTCGCGCCGGTCAGCATGGGCAACATGGACGCGGTGGACGTGGTACGCGGCGGCGGCGCTGTGCGCTACGGCCCGCAGAACGTCGGCGGCATCGTCAACTTCGTCACCCGCGCGATCCCCGAAACCGCGACCCTGAAGGGCGGTGTCCAGACCGAAACCAGCCCGTCGTCCAGCCATGACGGTTTCAAGACCACCGGCAACCTGCTTGCCGGTGGCACCGGCGCCAACGGCCTGGGCGGCGCGATTCTCTATTCTGGAGTCCGCGGCGGCGACTGGCGCGAGCACAGCGATACTCAAATCGACGATTTGATTCTCAAGGGCAAGTACCAGATCGACGACGCCAACAGCCTCAACGCCGAAGCGCAATATTACGAGGGCGAGGCCGACATGCCCGGCGGCCTGAGCGCGGCCGACTACGACGACGACCCTTACCAGTCGACACGACTGAAGGACAAGTTCTGGGGACGTCGCACCCTGTTCAACCTCGGCTACCGCTATCAGGAAGACGCACGCGAGTTTACCGTCAACAGTTTCTTCACCAAGACCCTGCGCAGCGGCTATCTCGATCAAGGCTCCTTCGTCTCGCTGTCACCGCGCGAGTATTGGGTGCGTGGCCTTGAAACGCGGTTCTCCCAAGGCTTCGGCCTGGGCCCGACTCAGCACGAGGTCGGCGTCGGGTATCGCTACATCAACGAGGCAGGCCACGAACTGCGCTACCGAGAGAATGTGTCGCTGAACCTGCTGCCAAATACGGACAGCACCAATGATCGGGATACCCGAGGCTCAACGGAAGCACACGCCTTCTTCATCGATGACCGCATCGACATCGGCCGATGGACGCTCACACCGGGCATCCGCTACGAGATGATCGACTCAGCGCAGAACAACAACCTGACGCACGTCAAATATCAGGGTGATTACAACACCGCCCTGCCCGCTCTGAATGTGCTCTACCACCTGACGGACAACTGGAACCTCTACGCCAACACAGAGGGGTCGTACGGTTCCGTTCAGTATGCCCAGATGCCGAACCGGGTCACCGGCGGTGAGGTGAAACCGGAAAAAGCCCGTACCTGGGAACTGGGCACCCGCTATGACAACGGCAACCTGCGGGCGGAAATCGGCGCGTTCCTCATCAATTTCGACAACCAGTATGAGAGCAACCAGACCAACGATACGGTGATCGCGAGAGGTGAGACGCGCCATCAAGGCATCGAGACCAGCATCAATTACGCACTGGACGGTCTGAGCCCGCTGCTTTCGGGCTTCGATGTATACGCCACCTACGCGTATGTCGATGCAACCATCCGCGAAGATGGGCCGAACAAGGGCAATCGTGTGCCGTTTTCGTCACGTCACAAGGGCACGCTGGGCATCGGTTACACAGAAGGTCCGTGGAAGTTGAATCTGGACAGCGCCTATCAAAGCAGCCAGTTCGCTGACAACGCCAACACGTCCACTGAAAGCGCGGATGGCAGCAACGGTCGGATACCCGGTTATATGGTGTTTGGAAGTCGTGCCTCATACGATTTCGGTCCGCAGATGTCGGACCTCAACGTGGCGGTCGGCGTGAAAAACATGCTTAATCACGAATACTTCACGCGATCGTTCGAGGACAACAACAAGGGGAAATACGTCGGCGAGCCCCGCACTTTATACGTACAAACTTCGGTGTCTTTCTGACAATTCGCTGCCAACTTCCGCTAATTGCTACGGGATCAGATCATTGATCGTGCTCTCGTAGCATCTGCCGCGACATCTGAAAAGTCGATTCTGCAATGAAATATTTCTTTCGTTTGGGGGGTTGAATTGTTCATCCACAGGCGCCAACACTGTGAGTGAGGGCAGACGAAAATCCACCTTCGTCGAGACTCTCCCGAGCAAGCCAAAGTAAGGGAAGAACTATGCAAATCCAGGTCAACAGCGATAACCACATCGAAAGCAGCATCCGACTGGAGGAGTGGGTACGAACCACCGTTGAAAGCACGCTCGACCGCTACGATGAAGATCTCACCCGCGTTGAAGTTCACATCCGCGATGAGAACGGCGACAAGCCCGGCCCGCATGACATTCGCTGTCAGATGGAGGCCCGGCCCAAAGGACACCAACCCATTTCCGTGACCCACAAGGCCGATTCGCTGGACCAGGCCGTTGACGGCGCAGCGGTGAAACTCGATCACGCACTGGAGCATCTGTTCGGCAAACTGCGCAGCAAACGAGGCGGTGTTTCCTCCGCAGGCGCTACGCGAAATGAAGACTCGGACAACCCTGACGCCCTGTTGCAGGAAGAATTTCTGGAAAAAGACGAGGCATTGCACGGCTGAACAATTCGTCCGTCCATCGACGGACGCTCAGGTCGAATTGAAAGAGCGGACCTGTGAAAGCAGGTCCGCTTTTTTATTACAAAAAAATAACCCGTCGAGTTCGGCAATCGCGCACACAAAACAGGCGCAACGTGCACAAATGGTGCTTGAAAAGTTATCAGCAGGCATTGGGCTATTACTTAATCATTAATTAAAAGCGACAGTCCGATGCCCACATTCGACGCTGAATGGGTTCATTACACGCGCCTTGCGCTGTTTCAAGCAACTGGCCCAAACCATGCAAGCTTCGTATCGTCGAGCTTACAAACCAACGCAACCCTCGCCCCCTCAGGCTCGACGGGCAGCACACTCGCTCAAACCGAGGGCGCTTCAGCGGATTACTTCTGGAAAAACCGTTACTTCAGCGATAACGGCCAAGGCAGGAATTTTCTACCGTTGATCGGCTTCGAGAACTAAAGGGACAGCCCCCCAGTCAATTTATGCAGATCGATAAACAGGTAACAGGCTATGGACAATCCGTTTCAACAGATCACTGATGCGTTCCACCCGGACTACCGGGTCAATCTGAGTATCCAGGGCCTCGACGGCACCATCATGCTGACGCTCTCCAACGAGTCCGGTGTGGTCGCCAAACGCTTGATCAGCCCCGAACAACGAAATTCACCCAAGCGTCTGCGTCGCTTGATCGAAAGCGTGCAGTTCGGCATCGCGATCGAACAGGGTCACAGCGCAATCAAGATCCTGGCTGCAATGACCGACGGCGACCTCAAGCAACTGGCACCGCCCCCGTCACGCAATCATTTCCTCAACCGCCCTCAGTTGAATGTGGGTATCTGATCCGGGTCTCACCAGCATGATGCGAATCTGACGGAGGCGGTCTTCATTCCCCGCCTCCTGCTTCGCAGACCTCCGACCGCTGTCCGTCGTGACGGCATCAAATCTCGCCCTTCTCCTCGATCACCGCACCTTTGGTCTTGCCATGCGGGTCCGGCACTTTCACCGACGGAAATTGCGACGACGCATAGCGCACCACCAGAATCGCAAACGCCAGCAGCAGGATTGCCCCGCTCAGGTACACGACGCCCAGATCCGGCGGCGCATGGTGCGACACATCAGAAATCAACAGCCGAGTCAGCGCCGTGATTGCTACATAGATCAGGAAGCGAACGGGCATGTGGTTGGTCTTGAAATAGATCCCCACCATCGCGCCCAATTCCAGGTAGATGAACAGCAGCAGGATGTCATCGACCGTGATGTGGCCTTTTTCCAGCATGCCCAGAAATGCCATGACCGCCGCCCAGGCAGTCACCGCCCCGATGGCGAACAGCGCCAGGTAATGGAAGGTCTCGACGAACAGATTGCCCAGTGACTCGGCGCAGCTGTGTACGTGCTGACGGAGAGATTCGGCCCAGTTGATTTTCACGATGAACTTCCTTGAGTGATCCGGAACGGATGATGCCGCGCGTTCGTGACGCATAGATTGCCAAGCATTAAAGAGGCCATCGGCTATGGTTGAGAACGTGACCGGATGTCGCAAGGCACATCCATGGACCGGAAATTACGTATGAATTGCCACTACCCAAGCCGCGTCGATTCCCTTATGCTGCGCACTGTATAAAAACACAGTATCCGAGACAGACCGAATTCGTGAAGGCACAGGTCCGTAGCGGAGCCTGAGAGCCTTTCGCGATGTGCCAAACCCGCCTGGCACGCGATACAAGGGCTTGATGCCAGCGGTTGCGCTGTACCTGTTGGCCAGCATGAAGCGCCGAGCACATGCTTCCTTTTACAACACTGGACAAACGACGAGGCCAAAATGGCTGTTGAAACCCTTTACCGCAGTACCCGCGATTTGGAGACTACGTTCGTGGACCGCAAACTCGCTGATGCCCATGATCAAATGCTGGAGCTTGCAGAGCTGCTGACCGACGTTCTGATGAAGAACGTGCCAGGGCTTTCTGAGAAGCATGCGGAAGATGCGAGCATCTATATGGCGAAAAACCGAGCGATTTTTGCAGCGGCATTCAAGAACAATGCAAGCGCATTGAGCGAGCTGGGTGAAGCCCCGGCAAGTGAAGACTGACGGGAAAACAGGCGCCAGCCATTTCCTCGGTCATCCGGTCAGCCGGCACTGGCGAAGCTACGCCGCCCAGTGCCGACGTGCCGCTCTTTCGAGTTTTACTCCGGTTTTTCCAGCGCTTCGACCAGCGCTTTGAAGAACCGCGCCGCTTCACCGCCGGTCACCGCGCGATGATCGAAGGTCAATGACAGCGGCAGCACCGGATGCACGACAACCTGCCCTTGCACGGCCACCGGTTCCTCACGAATCCCGCCTGCGCCAATGATCGCCACTTGCGGCGGCACCACGACCGGGTTCGCGTAGCGTCCAAACAACGTGCCGAAGTTCGACAGCGTGATGGTCGCTCCCATCATTTCTTTCGCGGGAATCGAACGTGCCTTGACGTCGGCTCGCAGTCGACTCAAGCCCTCCTTCAGATCCGCTGGCTGACGATTACCGACATCGCGCAACACCGGCACGAACAAGCCATCGGGCGTGTCCACGGCGATACCCAGATCAAGGCTGTCGTGGTGTTTGATCGACAGCGACTTGCCGTCGAACCAACTGTTCAATACCGGCTCAACCTTGCAGGCCGCCGCCATCGCCTTGCCAATGCGGATCAATGGATCACGCGCCGAGCCCCAGCGATGCAGATCGGCATCGCCGAAGATCGTGACCGGCACGACCTGCGCGTGGGATCTGGCCATGTTCAGCGCCATGCTGCGACGCACGCCACGCAGCTTTTCGCCGCCGAATTTGTCCCGCTCCGCCTGCGAAGCACTTTCGACATCCGCGCGGGTAATCAGCCCATCGCTGCCCGACCCGCTCAATGCGGCAAGGTCCACGCCCAGTTGCCGCGCCAGCTGGCGAACGGCAGGCGTCGCGCGGGTGGACATGTGCTCACGGGTAGAGGGCGCAGCGCCTACGTAAAACGCGTCTTCATGACTGCTGCCACCGCCTTCCAGCCGCCCGACCACCGTGCCCGCATCACCTTCGCCCTCGAAGGCCATCAGCGGTTCACCGACATGCAGGATATCGCCATCGCCCCCGTACACTTTTGCCACGACACCGTCATATGGCGCGGGGATGTCGACGATGGCCTTGGCCGTTTCCACGGAAACCACCAATTGATCGGCTTTGACGGTGTCTCCTGCCTTGACGTGCCATTCGACGATTTCCGCTTCCTGAAGACCTTCGCCCAGATCGGGCAATTTGAAATATTTCATCGCAAGCCTCCTGGGCTGTCAGGCGAAGTTCAGCGCGCTGTCGCATGCCATGAGAATGTCCTCGACGCTGGGGATATACAGCTGCTCCAGGCGATACAACGGCGGCGGAATATCAGGCGCGGTGACCCGTTGAATCGGCGCTTGCAGGTCGAGAAAAACCCGCTCGTAGAGCCCTGCTGCGATGTCTGCGCCCAGCCCGCCGGAGCGCGGCGCTTCGTGAACGATTACGCAGCGCCCGGTTTTCCGCACCGACGCTTCGAGGGTGTCCAGGTCCAGCGGCTTCACGCATGCCACATCGATCACCTCGGCCCCGATGCCTTGCTCAGCCAAGGCGCTGGCGGCCTGCAGGGTTTCATGGACGCTTGCGCCCCAACTGATCAACGTGATGTCGCTGCCCTCCCGCAGAGTGAAACAAGTGTCCAGCGGCAGGCGTTTACCGTCGTCGACAAGCGTTTGCGGGTTCATGCGGTAGAGCCTTGTCGGCTCAAGGAAAATCACCGGGTCGGGATCGTCGATGGCCGCCAGCAGCAGGCCATAGGCTCGTGCCGGGGAGGACGGAATGACCACCCGCAAGCCCGGTACATGGGCGAACATCGCTTCGGTGCTTTCGCTGTGATGTTCGGGCGCGCGAATGCCCGCACCCATGGGCGAGCGCATCACCATCGGGCAATTGAGTCGACCGCGCGTGCGATTGCGCATGCGCGCGGCGTGGGACACAAGATGCTCCATGGCGGCATAGATAAACCCCATGAATTGAATCTCGACCACCGATTTGAGCCCTTGCGCCGCCATGCCGACCGCCAATCCGCCCAACATGGTTTCAGCGAGGGGTGAATCGATCACGCGCTTGAATCCGAAACTCTCGCGCAGCCCTTGCGTGGCTCGGAACACGCCGCCGTTGACCCCAACATCCTCGCCGAGCACGACGACGTTCTCGTCTTCGCTCATGGCGCGATGCATCGCCAGGTTCACGGCTTCCAGCAGGCTCAGTTTTTTGTCTGAGGGCTTTTCGTCCATCGCATTGTCATTCGCCATGATCAGCCCCTCCATTACGACGCGCCACGCGCTCCAGAAACCATTCACGCTGATCCGCCAGAGGCGCAGGCCACCGTGCGTAGACATGATCGATGACCGATTCGGCCGGTTGATTTCCTGCGCGGTCGAAGTTATCCACAGACTGCTGAACCAGGCCCTGGCATTCGGCGATCAGCGCCTGCTCCCGGCCTTCGTCCCAGACGCCCTGACTGGCCATGAATGACTGCAGGCGTTTGATCGGCTCTTCCTGCCACGCCTGCTTCACTTCCTCCGCGGCGCGGTAGCGGGTGGCGTCGTCCGCGGTGGTGTGATCACCCAGCCGATAACTCAGGCACTCCAGCAACACTGGCCCTTTGCCTTTGCGAGCCCGCTCCAGCGCAATCTGCATCCGGTCGTAAACGGCCAGCATGTCGTTGCCATCTACCTGTTCGCCATGAAAGCCGGCGCCAATGGCCTTTTGCGCCAGCGTGGGCGCGCCGCACTGAATCCGACGCGGGACTGAAATCGCCCATTGGTTGTTATTGATCACGAACACCACCGGCAATTGCCATGCGCCAGCGACGTTCAGCGCCTCCAGGAAATCACCTTTGCTGGTTGCGCCGTCGCCACACGTGGTGACGGCCACTCGATGCTCGCCGCGAATCTTGAATGCACTGGCGACGCCGCAGGCATGCAGCGCTTGTGTCGCAATCGGCACGCAGAGCGGGAAGTCCTGCGCCACCGAGGGTTCGGCATAGTCGCTACCGCGTTCGTCTCCGCCCCAGTACAAAAGAATCTCTTCCATGCGCACCCCGCGCATCAACTGCACGGCGGTGTCGCGGTAGTAGGGAATCAGCACGTCTTCCGGGTGCATCAGGCTGCCGATCGCCACGCCGATCGCTTCCTGGCCCAGGGTCGGGGCGTAGGTGCCGATGCGTCCGGTGCGTTGCAGGGCAACGGCTTTCTGGTCGAAGAGCCGGGTCAGGACCATCTGCCGATAGAGACGCGTGAGAAGGTTGAAGTCATCGGCCCAAGGGGGAAGTTCTCCGGTCAGGCGACCGTCGGGGGACAGATAACGGGTGTACGCAAGCTCGATCTTGTTATTGGACATTGCACACTCCTGAGCACGCGGCGGCGCCATGGCGATGCACGCGTGATGGTCAACACTCGCCACTTGTGGTCGCGAGCTTGGTTCGAACAGCTCCGGTGAGGCGCTTATTCGAGGTTCAACAGGCGTTCTGCCAACGCATCGGCAACCCGCGCGGGTGAGCGCTTCTCGGCCTGGGCGTGGGCAAATACTTCAGTCAGCCTTGTTCCTATCTGCGACAGGTGCGCAGTGATGGTGCCTGGCTGTTCTCCCTGATGCTGAAGGGCGACGTAAATAAGGCCGCCGGAATTGATCACATAATCGGGTGCATAGAGGATGCCCCGCGCCTCCAGTTGATCGGCAATGGCGGGGCAACTCAGTTGATTGTTGGCGCCCCCGGCCACGGCGGCGCAGCGCAGTTTGGTGACGCTGTGGCTGTTGAGGACGCCGCCAAGGCCGCAAGGCGCGAGGATGTCGCACGGCGTGCTGAGCAGCGCTTCGCTGGCGATCGGTTTGGCGCCCAGCTGTTCCATGGCCAGTTGCACCTTGCCGCTGTCCAGGTCGGCGACCAGCAATTCGGCCCCAGCGGCGTGCAGTTGCTCGGCAAGTGCATAGCCGACATGCCCCAGCCCCTGAATCGCCACGCGCAGGCCTTCCAGGTTATCGCTGCCCAGTCGCGCCATTGCGGTGGTGCGGATGCCGGCGTACAGGCCAAGCGCGGTGTGCGCGGAAGGATCGCCGACCTCGGTGGTGCTGGTCACGTGCTGGGTATATTGGGCGATGCAGTCCATGTCTTCGCTGGACGTCCCGCTGTCCATGGCCGTGATGTAGCGACCATCGAGTGTCTGAATGAAGCGACCGAAGGCTTCGAAGAGCGCCGCGCGATCGGGAACGTGGGCAGGTCGCATGATGACCGCCGTTCCGCCGCCCAGAGAAAGCCCGGCGAGCACAGCCTTGTAGCTCATGTTCCTCGCCAGTTGAATGGCATCCTCAATCGCGCTCTCTTCATTTGGATAGGCGAGATAACGACAGCCTCCCAGCGCCGGCCCCTTCCGGCTGCTGTGAATGGCGATCACCGCTTTGAGGCTGGTGCGCGGATCGACGATCAGGTGCAACGACTGCACGCGTGAGCTTTGCATGAGAGCGAACATAGGCCGTGCTCCCGTTCTTTTTTGTATTGGCGAGTATAGGCGCTGCCAGAAAAAACGATGGTCAGGTGCGGCATATCCAGACGACCAGTCTGACCGGCGATCCTTGAAGCACCGACGGGCAAACAACACTGGACGAAGCCCGCCACCAAGGCTACAACGAGCATTCAAGAACCAGATTTCGGACGCCTGATCCGGCCGGAGAAGTCGATGAATCCTCGCCAGTTGTGCATCGCCTGCCTGCAACGTACGCCACCGGCGACGTTCGAAGCGGCGATGTGGATATCCGTTGAGCACGATGCAACCTTTGATCTGGAGCAGACGCGCGAGCAACTGTCCGTGCTTGAACGCAATGTCAGCGCGGCACTGCCCATGCTGCCCTCTTCGGAGCTGGCGCAGCCGCTGTTGCGACAGCTCGCCACGTATGGTTTTCAGCTGGACGATGCCGCTCAGCCCAAACCCCAGGCGGCGTTGTTGCACAAGATCATCGAACGCCGCCGAGGTCAGCCATTGGGGCTTGCACTGATTGCACTGGAGATTGCCCGAAGGCTCGAGATTCCGCTGGAAGGGGTCAACTTCCCTGGGCACTTTCTGTTGCGTGTGCCGGGTGCCGATCACACGCTCGATCCGTGCGGCGGCAGACGGCTTTATCCCAAGGATTGCAGAGAGTTGCTGTTGCGCCAGTTCGGGCCAGACATGCCGCTGCGCGCCGAGCACATGGTCACGGCGACGCCGGTGGCGATGCTTCAGCGGCTGTCGCGCAACCTGCGGCATCTGCACCAGATCAACGACGACCTGATCGCCTCGCTCAAGGATGCCAATCGCGTGATGGAGCTGGGTCAGGCCAACACCAGCGATTACCTCGCTCGCGCCAGCCTGTACCAGAATCTTGAATGCCCCCAGGCCGAGCGTTTCGACCTGGAGTATGCGTTGCTGTTAAGTGATGATCCGGTACAACGGGTGCGGCTGACTCAGCGTCTTGGCCAACTGCCCGGCGATCGGATCGTTCACTGAAGCGTCTTGCAAGCGCGTGGGAAAAGCCACGCGCGGTGACCAAACCATCAAATGATCAAGCCGCCCCGGGCCATGCTTGAGGTGACGGCCTTGAGCCCGATGCTTTTGAGGATAGTCTGGGTGCCCTGGCTCAACGCCCGGACCCCATCGCCAGCCAGCAGAAGGCCACTCACCGCAAAGACCAGATACGGCAACGCGGTCGCACGATCGCCGTAGCTGTAGGCAATTGCGCCACGAAAGAAACTGACGCCGCTTGTCACCACGCCCCAGGCGATGCCCGCCAGTGGAAAGGGCAACAGAAGAATGGTGCCGGTCCATCTCACGACCGTGTACAGCACCTCCGCCCATTGCTCTGCGGTGCTGGTGGTCTGGGCATCCACGTCGAAGATCATGCGCCCCAACATCGTGTCGTACAGCTTGTACACATCGGTGATGACGTCATCGGCAGACACCATCGGCTGAAGGACCTTGATCGACTCCGGGTCACGCTTGAGCCCTCGTGCCATCTGCTCGTAGAGCGTGCCGACGCTGGGTTGGCCCTTGTAGGAAACCCGGTGATAGTAATAACTGCGCATCTCATGGGATTCGAGCAACTGAAGGTAATCGGTGACAGGCCGGAACGACACGCCATCCGGTGCGTCAGGGGTGTAGAGCAACTTGAATTGGGGATCGTCGGAGTTGAAATCCCTGAAGATATACACGCCCTGGACAATGTGACCGGCGACGCGGAAGGGAGACATCGCGCGGCCTAGATTACGCTCCCTGAGCAACACATCGCTCGCCAGCACGTCTTCATCCAGCCCGACGATCATGTCGACCAGCCAACGATATTGCTGTTGGTTCAATGAGCCGTCGAGGAAATGAGAAATGGCGGCGCGGCGCATCTGAAACTGCGTGCGCATGCCCATCAGCGCGCGACGATGTGCGTATTGAGGATGGCTGGCGTTCAGAAAGTCGCTTTTGAGGTAGTCGATATAGCGCGCGCCCAGGTTGGCCTTCCTGAGTTGCTGATCGACGAACTGAACGAAATACAGCGGCCAGTCCAACGGGTTTTGCCCTACAGATGAATACATCGGCGCTGTCGGTCTGTAGGCGTATTGATCGGAATAGCCCTCCGCCATCAGGCTGGTGAGCGTACGCAGATGGGTGTACTCACTGAAGTCAGGCGAGTCGGTATAAGCCGTATTGTGGACATCGAAGTACAGCGTGTCCGGGTCGATCGAGTCATTGATGCCGTCAGCTTGCAAGTACTCATCGAAAGCGGCTCGGGTTTCGCGAACAACGAAATCCTTGTATGACAGCAGGCCTCGGATCGAACCTCTGAACTCCCTGTCCAGCCATTCCAGACGCGCATCGATAAACGCCAGCGTGCGACGGTTGGCGAAGGCGGTTTCATTCCTGAGTCCCAGAACGTCAGCGTCCTGCTGATTCAGGGCGCGATCGACCTTGTGGCTGATCAAACTCAGCAGGTTCAGTTCGTAAGGCTGTACAGCCAGAGCCTGGAACGAAACACTTTCGCTGCTCCAGAGACTGGGTTTGAGCTGGATGGCTTGCATGAAGGATTCAGGATCGTTGCCATTGTGTTCGGCGACCTGATCGGTCACGTAACGCCTGCCCGCCTCGGTTGCGGTCCACCCGCCGACTTCGTTGGCAATCTGCTGCCAGGAACCTTCGAACAGATCTTTGCCCGCAGGCGCGCCCGGTGCATACAAGACAAAGTGTGCGTCACTCCCCAGGCCGTCGCAGAACACGATCGCATCCTTGAATCGTGTGCCGGTGGCGGCCAGCGAAAGACTGCCCATCCTGAGCGGCGCTTGAGTGAGTGTCACGTCTGCGCGCACGCCTCTCACCCATTCTTCGCTGCGCGCATCACGCAGATGCCCTTGCATCACGGCGCCACAGACGCTCAACGCCAGAGCACTGTCGCGCATGTGAACCAATGCGCGCTGAACGCTCGCTTGGGAATAGCGGTCCCTGAGCATCTGCGCATAGCGACGCTGAACGTCGACTTGAGTGACCAGATCGACGACGAATCCGAAGTCAAACAGCGGGTTGGACTTGCCCGCCGGCAACTCGACGATGCCATCCTGAGAAGCGAATGGAAGCCCGGAAATGGCGAAATCGAACAACGACTTCTTGTAACGCGTGCTGATCGTTCCACTCTTGAGCGCGACTTCATCCGGCACGCTGACTATGACCTGACGAGGATCGACGCTGTAACCCAGGCGCTCCAGGACATACGTATCGATTTGCTTCAGTCCGAACGTTTCCAGGGACTCGAGGCCTGCAAACATGCTGTCGACGGCCTCGCGACGCTTCTGGTGTTCGGCCTCCAACAGCAAGTATTCCTCGCGATGTGCCGGGTCAGCGTATGTGAACCAGCCCGGCCTGAAGCTTTCGTTCGCCTGCACCGTCAGTGCTTTCACGCGGTAGCCCAGTGCATCGCTCAGGGCGACAGCAGGCTGCACGTGCTCCATGCGATCGAGGAACACCGAGAGCTGTGCGTCATTGCGCGCTTGGGTGAGCAGGTAGTTGAAATCATGGACCTGCCTGTTCAGCAAGACGTCCATCTGCCGGCGCAGAATGGGTTCACCCAGCGGCACGGTATGAAACGTCCCCTGGAGCGCGACTCCCTGTTCGACTTGCTGTCGCAGCGGCGCAGGCAGGCAGCCGAACAGATGCTCATCGCGCGAAGGGCCTGCGAGTCGGTGGCTCAATGTTTCGGTGAGTACGCTGAGCGAGTCTATCCGCTCCATGCCTTTGCCCGGGATCAGCAGAAACACGGCCGATGCGTCTTCGCCGGACGCAGGCTGCTCGATGGCAATCAGCGGTAATTCCCAGGTATGGCCCTCGTCGGTCAAAAGGTTGATCGAAAAACCACCTTGCGGCACCTCGTCGTCCAATGCCTGGAGGACATGTTCTTTTTCGCTCAACGTGATGGCTTGAGTCGCGCAGTGAATCTGCGCCTCGCACCGCAAGGCCAGGGTCTGCTGATCACTGATGATTTCTCGACGTTTCGCCGTTCGCGAAGCGTCATCTGGCCTGACGTGCTGGGCGTTCCAGAAGGCGTGGATCTGCCCTTCGAAGCGTGCCGGCAACACGTCCACAAGCTGACGCACGGCGCTGGTGATGCGCTTCGTTTCATCAGAGGAAAACCTGTAAAGATCGGCGACCGAATCGTGCCGCTGATAAAACTGAAGGTCTGGTTCTTCGAGAAAGGCATGACCATGAATCATCGCGTGAAGCAGCGCGTCAGTGAGCGACAGAGACTTCACGCCGCTATCGGTGGCGCTGTTCAAAAAGATGCTGTCGGGGTTGGAAATCCGCGTACCGCGAGGCAAAAAGCCTTGCAGAAGGTCGAAAGCCACAGCCCGAAGCGAGGGCGAATTGTTCATCAGATCAATGCAGCACGCCGAGGCGCCTGCGAGTTTTGCCAGTTGGCCAGTCACGTCACCCAAAGTGCTGGCGTGCAGGTTCGCTGTTTGAGCAGGTTTATAAGAGAGGTCGTTCATTTGAAGCTCCAAGGTAGGCTGCTCGCCCCGCCAGGCATCCAGCCACGGCGGTGAAACGAACGAGCAGCAAAATGAGGCTCCATCAAACGTCATTGGCGTGTCACGACAGGGATAATTAAATATTTATTGCAGCCCCACGTGCTGACACAAACAGTGCGACGCTACACCAACGCCGTGACAGAAAGATCCTCAACCCGCACCCTTCAAGGGTTTCGCAAGAACGCATTGTTACCTCGTCCGTAAAGGTGCTTGTCTTAAACAGGTATGTTTATTTTACCCGCCAATCTTCATTATTACGCCATCGACTCAGCGTCACTGTTTTCCTGCTTATGTTTATGCGGGATACGAGCTCGCTTAGTATCATCGACGTTCGATTGTTCAGCTCCTGGATCTAACGTCTTGTTTAGCCGCTGCCGCTGCAGCGGCTTTTTTTTGCTTTGAATATGTTCAACGCAGCAGGTTTTTCTCAGCTGAGGGTTGTTGGCAGTGATACGCAGCCCGTTGAAATACTCAGACCTGTCCTACGGCATTATTAGCTGCAGTCCTACGCGACCATCTGTTTAAACGTTAGTCATCGAAGCGTTTCGGATTCTCTGATCCGCGCAACGGTAATCAATGGATATGACTAATGGAGTTTATATGAAAAGTAAAAACGTAATCGCCTTGATGCTGGCGCTGGGCATGGCCCAGGTGTCCCACTCAGCCACTGCTGCACCCGGGGCTCAGGCTGTTCAATGCTACAAATACAGCAGCCAGATGTCGCCGGGAGTCGCCGCACCGGGCGAATACAAAGTGATCCACAGTTACACCGTCAAATGCGGAACAACAATGCACCACCTGACCGTCCGAACTCAGCAGGGATCTGTGCAGCCTGTCACGGTCGAACGTCTCCAGGGTGGGCGTTGGGTCGTAGTGGCGAGTAATGCCTACGACCCTTCGGCCAACTGGGGCGCAGGCAGCTTTCGCGTCATTCTGAATAACCGCAACGGCAACGCGCCCGTGGGCTATCGTGGCAGCTTCTCGCTGCCACTGTAACGCACACAAAGGCCTGAATTCCCAGGGGTTCAGGCCCTTATGCGGCTAGGCACGGATGTTGACCAAGGCTCTGGGCGGCGGTCGCTTGGCGCGCTCATCCAGCGCCTGCGTCACCGACATAACCGTTTTGAGTTTGGTTAACGTATCGTTGGCAAAGCTACGCCCCTCGGTAATACAGCCGCTCAGAAATGTTAATTGCCGCTCGAAGTAATCATACATATCAACTGGGTTATCCAGACCTATCTCATTACCCTGCGCATCGAACTCAAGATCAATACCTGACAACCAACCCGACGTTCCATAATCAATAATGCCCAGCCCCACGAGCACACTTCCGATTTCCCTAAGCTCTCGATTGGTTGTGTTGCGCGGGTCAAAACCCGAGATATCCAGATTAAGGCCTTTGAGTTTCTGGGCGTTTGACACCGTCTCATCGGCCCAGTATTGACGGACCTTTTGACTGATACTTTCCTCCTCAGCGGACGCTCCAGAGTCAGTCAAAAATTTTCTGTCCGGCACTACGACATAATTACTGAGCCGCTCACGGATTATTGAGAAATTTTGAAGCATGGCCACCTCCACGGCAGATAGGATTACTTTCGTCCTATCGGGAAGTCGCTACGCTCCTTGAGCCCACAAACCTGACATTGAGGGAAAATAGATAGGTCCTACAATCCTTCAAATAACTCTCCTACAAAAAACTGCCAATCCGACCTCGGACCGGCAGTTCCTCAGTCAGACAACGCCCTCAGCCCGGAAACTTTTGCAGGTTGGCCATCATTTCCTTCAAGGCTTCCACATTGTCGCCCGGGTGGACCGCGTCCCCGAAGTCGCTGATGGTTTGCCATTGGGCGGCGACGTCATCCGGGGTGAAGCCAGCGCGTGGATCGAAGCCAGCGCCCAGGCTACGTTCCCAGCGGACTTTGCCGATCCAGCCGCCACCGACTTCGTACAATCCAGCGGTATCCTGGCATTGCTCACTGCCCAGATACACCACCAGCGGGCTGACCAGCTCCGGCTTGAGCAATTCGAAAACGCTCGCGGGAATCAAACCCTCGGTCATCCGGGTGCCGCCGGTGGGGGCGATGGCGTTGACCAGGATGTTGTTCTTGCGCCCCTCGATGGCGAGTGTGCGGGTCAGGCCGTAAAGTCCCAGCTTGGCCATGCCGTAATTGGACTGGCCGAAATTGCCGTAGATACCCGAAGTGGAAGACGTGAAGATCACCCGACCGTAGTTCTGCTCCCGAAGATGCGGCCAGGCAGCGCGCGTTACTTTGTAGGCCCCTTCGACGTGGACGCGATAAACCAGATCCCAATCGGCGTCTTCCATTTTCGCGAAACTTTTGTCACGCAGAATCCCTGCGTTGTTGACCACCACGTCGATTCGGCCGAAAGCGTCCAGCGCGTTCTGTACGATCTTGTCGCCATCGGTGACCGAATCATGGTTGGCCACGGCCTGGCCGCCCTGCTCGCGAATTTCCGCCACGACCCGATCCGCCGCCGAGGCGCTCGCCCCTTCCCCGTGGGCAGACCCGCCGAGATCGTTGACGACGACTCGCGCGCCGTGGCGAGCGAACTGCAATGCATGTGCCCGACCAAGCCCCCCGCCTGCGCCCGTGACGATCACGACCTTGTCATCAAAACGTACGGTCTCACTCATAGTGCTCTCCCGAGGATGGTGCCGTTCACAGTGTGCCGTCCAGACAGGCGCTGGACAGCAGAAGACCTGGAACGCGCGAATCAGTCATCGAGTGTCGACCAGTCAGGCACCGGTCACAATCAACACGAGGCACTCTGAATGGTGCTCGATAACGCAACGGGATGATCAGGCTGGGGGGCGTTCTGGACAGGACGCGGGGGCACGAGACACGTGCGCCGCTCAGCAATGTCGGCGCGAAACCGCTGGTAATGCCGCAACAGAAACGCCGGCGACTCGGTGTGAGGATAGCGGCCGATCCCGGGGATCAGCACTGCGTCGGCGGCGGGTATCAACTCGCGATACCGGTCGGCAGTCCGCGTCCCGACGTAAGGGTCGGCGACGCCGTTTATCAAGCGCATTGGCAGGGAAGTCTGCTGCATGGCCTGCACCCAGCGGTCGCGCTGGGCCATACGCTCCGGGATGTAGGTGATCAGGCGGTTGAGAATGCGTTGCCCGCCGTTGCTGGTGATGAGGCTCCAGAAATCATCGAGTTCACTTTCGCTCGGCCGGGTGTCCGGACCGAAGATCCGGCTGAAGCCTTTGTCCAGACTGGCGCGGTCGAACAGGCGGGCCACCAGCCAGCCGAGCGGGCCCAGCAACCATTTGTGTACACGCCGTAGCCGATGGGTTTCGGGAAATAACACGCCGTTGAGAAACACGCAGCTGGCCATTTTGAAAAGGCCCTCGCCTTCTCGGGCCAGCAGTTCCTGAGCGACATTGCCGCCGTATTCATGCGCAAGGACATGAACCGGCTGGTTGACGCCCAGATGGTCGAGCAACGCTTGCTGCAGGTCTGCCTGTTCCAGCAGGCTGTAGTCATGGTCGCGCGGCTTGGCCGAGTCGCCGAAGCCCAGCATGTCGCAGGCGATCACACGATACTGACGCGAGAGCGGTTGCCAGAGGTAATTCCAGTCCCAGCTGGCGGTCGGGAATCCATGCAACAGCAATAAAGGCTCGCCCTGCCCCGCGCTCCAGTAACGGATGACCTGTCCCTGAAACTCGAAATCATGCCCACGGGTGCGCCAGACACTGAGCGGGATTTCTGCAAGGCCCATTACAGGCCGTATCCCGGCGAGAACTGGTCGAGTTTGCGCAGCAGCGCTGGCCACGCCAGATGCCCGCCCATGCCTTGGGCACTGCGCGTGACGCCGGCGATCATCGCTTTGGCTCCCGCCAGTATCTGTCCGTCGATGCCGATCAGTTCGGCACCGCTGCCTTGCGCCAGCACCTGAATTTCACACGCGCGCTGAAAAGTGAACATCATCAAGAAGGTGTCGGCGATGCTCGACCCGCAGGTCAGCAGCCCGTGGTTGTTGAGCATGAGAAAGTTATTGCCGCTCAGATCCGCCTGCAGCCGGGCCTTCTCGTCGTGATTCAACGCGACACCTTCGTAACCGTGATACGACAGGCTGGCGAGGACGAAAAGCGCTTGCTGGCTGATGGGCAAAATACCTTGCTTCTGAGCCGAAACAGCGACGCCGGCCGCGGTGTGCGTATGCAGCACGCAGTTCACATCATGCCGCACCTCGTGCACCGCGCTGTGAATGGTGTAGCCGGCAGGGTTGATCTCATACGGGCTGTCCATGAGTTTCTTGCCCGACTGATCGACCTTGACCAGGCTGGACGCAGTGATCTCGTGAAACATCAGACCATACGGGTTGATCAGGAAGTCTTCGGTGTCCGGCACCTTGGCCGAGATGTGCGTGAAGATCAGATCGTCCCAGCCATGCATCGCCACCAGTCGATAACACGCGGCAAGATCAACGCGGGTCTGCCATTCGGCGTCGCTGACCTGATCCTTCACGGGGCTGCTGGAAGAGCTGAGGGTATCGGTAAACACCTGGGCGACTTTCACGATCGGCGGTCCTCGGGCTGTGGCGTGCTCTCGTAGGCTCAGCAGTCTAGTCAGCCCCCAGCCGCGCGCTACTTGCCTTGGCAGCCACGTTAGTGGCCTGGCGAGTCACGAAAACCGGCAGCGCTCTGCAGCGCGTGCCTCAGAGCATCCACACCAAAAGCGGCGCCGCAAACAGATTCATCAAGCCGGTCAGCACCATGACCAGCCCGGCCACCGACCCTTCCTCGCCGCCGACCTCCCGCGCGCGGCTGACGCCGGCACCGTGCGCGCCCACGCCAAACAATGCGCCGCGCGCCAGGGCCGTGCGCAGCGGCAGCCATTTGAGCAACACGCCGCCAAGCGCCGCGCCGAAGACGCCGGTGCACATCACGAACACCGCTGTCAGCTCCGGCACGCCGCCCAGGTTATGGGCCAGCGGCATCGCAAAGGGCGTGGTGATGGAGCGAGGCACAAGGGACATCGCGACCGACGGGTCGAGCGCCAGAGCCCGAGAGAGGCCGAAAGAGCTGGCGATCGACGCCGCGCTGCCTGCGAGCATCCCGATCAACAAAGCAGGCCAGTGTCGCGCCAGCAGCGCCCGTTGTTGCCAGATCGGCACGGCGAAAGCCACCGTCACAGGCCCCAGCACCAGCATCAGCCAATGGGTATTCGTGGAGTATTCGGCGTAAGCGGTGTGCATCGGCACGGCGATGGCCAGCAACACGATGGGCACCATAATCAATGGCGACAGCAGGTAGCGACCGGTCCGGCGGTACAACCAGCGACTGGTGAGGTAGGCGGCAACCGTCACCACGAGCCAGAACACCGGCATGGGCTCGAACTTCATGCGCGCGGCTCCTGGGGACGTTCTTTCAGGCGGCAAACGAATTCGACCGTAAACGCCGTCACCAGCATGACCAACAACGTGCTGCAGCCGATCACCAGCATGATCCGCCAGCCATCGGTGCGCACCAGCGTGCCGTAGTCGAGCAGACTCATCAGCGGCGGGATGAAGAACAACAGCATTTCCGCCAGCAGCAATCCCGCGCCCAGTTGCAGCGTCGCCGGTTTCACCCAGCCGGTGGCGAAGGTCATCAGCAACAGCGCCAGACCGATCACACCGCCCGGAATCGGCCAGTTCAGCCACAGCGCGATTTCACAGCCCAGCTGATAGATCGCCAGCAAGACGGCGATTTCGACAACCAGTCGGGAAAAGTGAGACAAGCGTTTCATGATATTCCGGTCCTCTGGGGAGTTCAGTCTATCGACCACACTAGAATCTCGAAAACGAATTGTCTGACTTGCAGGAATTCCATTCCGGAATACAAAACGTCACAATGCGCTCACCGGTCATTCAGGAATCTTCTCTGCGATGGAATTCAAGCAACTGCGCAGCTTTGTCGAAGTCGTGCGCCAAGGTGGCTTCACTCAGGCGGCCAAGACGCTGTATGTCAGCCAGTCAGCGGTGAGCAAGCAGGTGGCGCAGCTGGAGGAGAGCCTTGGCGTCACCCTGCTCGATCGTCATGGATCGCAAGTCAGCCTGACGGCTGCGGGGAGAATCGTGCTCAACCGTGCGGAAGAAATGCTCGTGCTGCGCAACGGCCTGCTGCGAGAGCTGGATGACCTGAGCCATCTGGCCCGCGGGGAACTGAATCTGGGGCTGCCGATGCTGGGCAGTGACACGCTGTTCGCCGAGACGTTTGCTGAGTACAGGCGGCGTTACCCGAACGTGACGATTCATCTGATCGAAGGCGGCAGTCGGGCCATCGAGCAGGCCGTGATGAGCGGCGAGCTTGAATTGGGCGGCAGCCTGACGCCGGACGATCCCGCTTTCGCCTGGCAACCTTTCTGCGACGAGCCGCTGGATGCCCTGCTGCCCGCCCGTCATCCGCTGGCGAACCTGAGTGAGATCGAACTGAGCCAGCTGGCGGATACGCCGTTTCTGCTGTATCAGCGCAGCTTCGTGCTCAACGATCGTCTGCTGCAGGCGTGCCAGCAGGTTGGCTTCACGCCCAAAGAAGGCGGGCGCAGTGGTCAGGCGGATTTTCTGGCGGCGCTGGTGGCTGCCGGTCAAGGCGTGGTGCTGCTGCCGCAAGTCGTGGCGCGGGCGCTGGTCCGCCCTGGCGTCGTGCACGTGACGCTCAAGGCGCCGCCGACCTTGCGATGGGACATTGCTTTCATCTGGCGCAAGGGTGCGTATCTGTCCAAAGCCGCTCAGGCCTGGCTGGCGCTGCTGCGTGAGCGGGCGGCGCCCAATGGCTTATTTACGCCTGTAACTGACTGACGAACCCGGCCAGCCAAGGCTCGGCATCGCTCTCCGGGGTCACCGATTCGCTGGCGTCCAGACGCAGCATCTCCTGCACTTCGCGAACACCCAGCTCCATGAACAGCTCACGCATCTGCTCGCCACCGCCGCAGAACGTGTCGCCATAGCTGGCATCCCCCAGAGCGATCACACCGCCCGGCAGACCGCGCCATGCCGCCGGCAACGTGTCGCGCAACTGGCTGTACAGCGGGAGGATGTTGTCCGGCAGCTCGCCCACCCCGGTGGTCGAAGTCACGGCCAGCAAGGCCTGCGGAGCAAACGCCTGCAGATCGGCCAGCGTTGCGCGCGGGTTGAAGAAGACCTCATGGCCGGCGTCCTTGATGATGTCTTGGGCGTGACGGGCGACTTCTTCGGCCGAGCCGTACACCGAGCCTGAAACAATGGCGACTTTCATTGTGCGATCCTGTGACTGAGTAAAATCGTGCGGCATTATGCCCCAGAGCGGCGCAATGTCTTAGAATGCCGCCTTCGTAATGCCAGGGAGGAGCATTCAGTGATCAACGCAAAACTGCTGCAACTGGTCGTCGACGAGTCCAACGACGGAATCGTGGTAGCCGAGCACGAAGGCGATGACGACATTCTCATCTACGTCAACAAAGCCTTCGAGCGCCTGACCGGTTACAGCGCGCAGGACATCCTTTATAAGGACTGCCGTTTTCTTCAGGGTGACGAGCGCAATCAGCTGGCCAGAAAGGTCATTCGTCAGGCGCTTGCCAAAGGTCAGCCCTGTCGTCAGATCCTGCGCAACTATCGCAAGGATGGCACGTCCTTCTGGAATGAGCTGTCGATCACGCCAGTGTTCAACGATGCGGAAAAGTTGATGTATTACATCGGCATCCAGAAGGACGTGACCGAGCACGTGCTGGCGCAACAGAAAGTTGTCGAATTGCAGGCGGAACTGGCGCAAGCTCGTGCAGAGATTGAAGCGCTGAAACGGTAACGTCCTGTAACTGACGAACGGCAGCAACAAAACAGCGAATTTTTGGTCTGCTTTCTCAATAACCGGTAAATCGAGCTCGAACATGCAGCGCGACAATATCCTCACGCAGGATGAGCTGGACTTCATCCAGAACATGCAGCGCAACCCCAAGCTGAACCTGCGTGACAAGTCCCGCAGCCTGGTGGTTAACGGCGGCGTGCAGATTCAGGATCTGCTGACGCGTCTGGCCGCACATGAGCAGGTGACCATCCAGGCCCAGTTCGACAACCAACAGATGACCTTCCCGCTGCATCTGGTCGAAGACGAATTCCACGCGCTGCACCTTGAGCTCGGCGCGCCGAGCATTTTTGAAGAAGGCCCGCGTATTCGTCCATGGCGCCTGACGCTGCCGGAACCGATGGCACTCGAGACCGAAAAAGGCTCGCTCACAGCGCTCTGGGTTCACGAGATTTCGTTCAAAGGCATCCTGCTCGAAAACCGCAAGCAGACCAAACCGCCCAAGTACTTCTCAGCGTGGTTCACACCGCCCGGCCATGCGCCCATCGCGCTGCGCGGCACGTTCGAACGCCTGACCGAGCAAGGCCTGGCGGCTTATCGATTGAGCCAGAACAGCAAGGAAGACACTGAGCGCCTGCGCCAGTACATCCTCCAGCAGCATCGCAAGATCCATCCCTCGATGCACCTGTGACGTAACGCGTCGCAGGCGGCTGGCCGCATTCGGCATTGGCCGCGCAGCGCTCAGCGTGCCTTCACGTATCCAGTCGTCCCGCCAGAAATAACTGCAAGCGTCGCTGCATCAATTGGCCTTCGCTGCCGAGGCAGCCGATGGCAGTGCCGTTGAGACTGTCCAGGGCCATGTCGGCGATTTCCCCGGCCAGCAGCAACGGGCAGTTCAGGCTCAGACCCAGACGAACCAGCTTCTTTGGCGTGTCGGCAGTCGGCAGCGAGTTTGAGAAGAGCACCAGCGCCTGCGGCCGCATTTTGCTGCAAACCAGGCTCAGTTCTTCAAGGGGCTGCCCGGGAGCAAGCACGCTGACAGCCACGTCGCTGGTGCTCATCAGAATGCCCGCCACCCACAACTCCAGCTCACGGCACCCGCCTGGCATCGACGCCAACAACACACGCTGACTGGCCGAACCTCGCGTCAGTTGCACCCGCTGCAGGGTGCGCGCCCGCAGGAAGCTGTCCAGAAACAGCCATTCGCTGATCTGCCCGAAACCGTCATGCCGCGCAGCGAACTCGCGCCACACCGGCATCAATAATTCCTGAAACACGACCGGCAACGGGTACGTCGAAAAGATCTGACCATAGAGTTGGTCCAGGCGGTTCTCGTCGAATTCGTTGACCGCCTGACGCACCTGAGCTTGCCAGCTGTGCTGTTCGGCGGCATCGATCACGCTGTGCAGCGCTCGTTCTTGAGCCCCCAGCCCGCCGATGCCGGCGAGGATCTTGCCGACCTTGCTCACCGACACGCCGCGCTCGATCCAGTCGGTGATGGTGCGGATGTTGTCGATATCGGCCTGGGAATAAAGCCGATGGCCGCTTTCAGTGCGGGTAGGCGAAATCAGGCCGTAGCGACGCTCCCACGCCCGCAGCGTGACTGGATTGACGCCAGTCAGACGCGACACTTCGCGGATCGGAAACAGCTCGGTGTGTTTGAGTTCGTCGATGCCGCGCGAGTCAGAAAGCATTTGAGTCATGGCGGGCCAGATCTTTGTAGGATTCGGCCGCATTGTAGCGGCGCCGAGTGGCAAAAAGGCGCGTTGTCCGACGAAGACAGATGGCTTTATTCAGGGAATCAGGAATAATCCTTGCTTGCTTTTCCAGTGAAGCTGACGCGACGCCACCACCCCGGCACTGCGTCATGTGATTTCCCTACCCGGGAAGCTCACTCGTTATCGGAGATACACAATGTCTACCTCACCCGTCACGCTGATGGTTGCCCGTCGCGTCGCCCATGGCCGCTATCAGGAACTGATTGCCTGGCTGCATGAAGGCGAACAGCTCGCTACAGACTTTCCCGGCTACCTTGGCTCTGGCGTACTTGCGCCGCCTCCGGGAGATGACGAATTCCAGATTATTTTCCGCTTTGCCGATGAGGCCACGATGCACGCCTGGGAGCATTCTGCGTCCCGACGCTCATGGTTGGTGCGCGGCAGCGGCCTGTTTGCCAAGAATTCCGTGCATCGCGTACGAGGCATGGACGGCTGGTTCGGTACCGTTGGTCAGCGCCCGCCGCGCTGGAAACAGGCCGTCGCGATCTGGCTGGCGTTCTTCCCGGTCTCGCTGATCTTCAATTACGTGCTGGGCCCTTTGCTGGGTCAGCTGGAATTGCTGCCGCGCATCATGATCAGCACCCTGATCCTGACGCCGTTGATGGTGTTCTGGTTCATCCCGCTGTCGACCCATCTTCTGTCGGGCTGGCTGAACAACCATGTTCAGGTGCCCACCGCCGCCGCAGAGTCGGCCTCGACCCGCTGACCTCACGCCGCGGTTTTCGCGGGAGCCCATTGGCGGCTTTCCCGCGATCACCGCGCATACCGGCGCCGCGCTCATACCCTACAGTTGTACACCACTGACCATTGGGTTAACTTTGCCCCGGACGGTCATTCTCTGATGGCGCAATGAAAGCAGCTCGCCGCAGACTCGAATTCGACTGGCCGCCGTCTCTCTTCTTCCTTGATGACCACGTGAGCAGCCATGGCTTCCTCTCCTGCCCCAGTCCTGATCACGGGCGCCAGTCAGCGCGTCGGTCTTCACTGCGCCGAACGCCTGCTGCACGAAAGCCAGCCGGTGATCATCAGCTATCGCAGCGAGCGACCGGGCGTGCAGCGCCTGAAAGAGCTGGGCGCGGTGGTGATTCAGGCCGATTTTTCATCGCAAGAAAGCGTGATGAATTTCATCGCGCAGCTCAAAGCGCAGACCGACAGCCTGCGCGCGATCGTGCACAACGCGTCGGACTGGCTCGCCGAGACGCCGGGCGACGAGGCCGAAGTATTCACTCGCCTGTTCAGCGTCCACATGCTGGCGCCGTACCTGATCAATCTGCACTGCGCCGAGCTGTTGCAGCGCAGCGAAGTGGCCGACATCGTGCACATTGGCGATGACGTCACGCGCAAAGGCAGCAGCAAACATATCGCCTACAGTGCAAGCAAAGCGGGGCTGGAGAATCTGACGCTGTCGTTCGCCGCCAGATTCGCGCCCCATATCAAGGTCAATGGCATCGCCCCGGCCATGCTGATGTTCCAACCCGACGACGACGCGGCGTATCGCGCAAGAACGCTGGCCAAATCCGCGCTGGGCATCGAACCCGGCGCCGAGGTGATCTACCAGAGCCTTCGCTATCTGATGGATAACCCGTACGTTACCGGCACCACTCTGACCCTGAACGGCGGACGGCACGTCAAGTAAGCCGCCCCGAGGACCCACTTAATGACTTTGTCACTGCCACAGCACTACCGCGAAATCCTCGTTGGCCTGGGTGAAGATCCCGAGCGCGAAGGGTTGCTGGACACGCCCAAGCGCGCGGCCAAGGCGATGCAGTATCTGTGTCATGGCTATGATCAGACGCTTGAGGAAATCGTCAACGGCGCGCTGTTTGCGTCCGACAACGACGAGATGGTGATCGTCAAGGACATCGAGTTGTATTCCCTGTGCGAGCACCACCTGCTGCCCTTCATCGGCAAGGCCCACGTGGCTTACATTCCGACCGGCAAGGTGCTGGGGCTTTCGAAGATCGCCCGGATCGTCGACATGTTCGCCCGGCGCCTGCAGATCCAGGAAAACCTCACGCGGCAGATTGCCGATGCGATCCAGGGCGTGACCCACGCTGCGGGCGTGGCGGTAGTCATCGAAGCCCAACACATGTGCATGATGATGCGCGGCGTCGAAAAGCAGAACTCGACCATGAACACCTCGGTGATGCTCGGCGCCTTTCGCGAATCCACCACGACGCGCATGGAATTTCTGCAATTGATCGGACGGAGCAAGTAGTCCATGGCAAGACTTGAACCAGGCACCGCACGCATTCGGGTGAAAGACCTGTGCCTGCGCACTTATATCGGCATCAATGAGGATGAGATCCTCAACAAACAGGACGTTCTGATCAATCTGACGATCCTGTATGCGGCTCAGGAAGCGGTGCGCGATAACGATATCGATCACGCCCTCAATTACCGCACGATCACCAAGGCGATTATTCAGCACGTGGAAAGCAACCGCTTCGCCCTGCTCGAACGCCTGACTCAGGAAGTGCTGGACCTGGTGATGAGCCACGAGGCGGTGCAGTACGCCGAGGTGGAAGTCGACAAGCCCCACGCACTGCGCTTCGCTGAATCGGTGTCCATTACCCTCGCCGCGGAACGCTGAGCATCAGGCGCTGAGCATCGCGCGCTGGTATTCCCGATTAGGGCATCGCTTCGGTGGGCGCGCATTCATCCGCGCCCACAGCCCATGCATCCGGTCGACGAATACCATTGCCCACCCTGCCCCGCACTCTTATCATCCGCCCCACCTTCATTCGCACAGAGTCCATCATGACCGAGCAACAACGCCTGGAACTCGAAGCCGCCGCCTTTCGCCGTCTGGTCGCGCATCTGGACAGCCGCAAGGACGTCCAGAACATCGACCTGATGAACCTCGCTGGCTTCTGCCGCAACTGCCTGTCGAAGTGGTACAAGGCCGAAGCCGACGAAAAGCACATCGACATCAGCCTCGATGACGCCCGCGAAGTGGTCTACGGCATGCCGTACAGCGAGTGGAAATCCAGATACCAGAAAGAAGCCAGCGCCGACCAGCAAGCGGCGTTCGCCAAGGAACAGAAACATGACTGACCTGAACACCCTGCGCAGCAGCCTGAAAAGCGGCGAGCACGTCTTCGCTGACACACTGGCTTTTGTGGCTGCTCATTATGACTACCAGCCTCAGGCGTTCAGCAACGGTGCGGTAGAAAACGCAGCGGGTCAGAACGAGGGGTCGTGCAAGACGTTGGGCCTGGCATTGCTGGAAGGGCTGAGCGACGAAGAAGCGCTACTGGCCTTCGGCGAACACTATCGCTCCGTGATTGCAACGCCCGAAGGCACCGATCACGGCAACATCCGCGCATTGATTGCCAACGGGCTGGCGGGCGTGAAATTCAGCGCACCGCCGCTGACTCGCAAGGCGTAACGCCACCTTCGCCTATGTAGGAGCGTGGCTTGTCCCGCGATCGGCGACGCAGTCGTCGTGATTCGGTGTACGCGGTGTGCCAGATGCAACGATGGAGCTGACTTTACGACTGCTGCGCAGCCGATCGCGGGACAAGCCACGCTCCTACTATGAAGGCGATCATCAGACACAAAAAAACCGGCCCTTGGGCCGGTTTTTTTTGTTTTGAAGCGTTGGATCAGAACGAGGCGTTCGCCAGGCCGTCCAGGTAGCGCTCGACGTCCAGTGCCGCCATGCAGCCTGCGCCAGCCGAGGTAATTGCCTGGCGGTACACGTGGTCAGCCACGTCACCGGCCGCGAACACACCTTCAACGCTGGTGGCCGTCGCATTACCTTCGCGACCGCCTTGCACGACCATGTAGCCGTCCTTCAGCGCCAGTTGGCCTTCGAACAGCGACGTGTTCGGCGTGTGACCGATTGCGATGAAGACGCCATCGACTTTCAGCTCCGAGAAGCTGCCGTCGTTGTTCTTCAGGCGCGCACCGGTTACACCCATGTCGTCACCCAGCACTTCGTCGAGCGTCGAGTTCAGCTTGAGTTCGATCTTGCCTTCCGCCACACGTGCATGCAGCTTGTCGATCAGGATCTTCTCGGCGCGGAACGTCTCACGACGGTGGACCAGAGTCACTTTGCTGGCGATATTGGCCAGGTAAAGCGCTTCCTCAACGGCAGTGTTACCACCACCGACGACCGCCACAGGCTTGTTGCGATAGAAGAATCCGTCGCAGGTTGCGCAGGCCGAAACACCCTTGCCCATGAACGTCTCTTCGGACGGCAGGCCCAGGTAGCGAGCGCTGGCGCCAGTGGCGATGATCAGTGCGTCGCAGGTGTAGGTCCCGCTGTCGCCCTTCAGGCTGAACGGCTTGCCAGCCAGATCGACGGCGTTGATGTGGTCGAACACGATCTCGGTCTCGAAACGCTCAGCGTGTTCACGCATGCGGTCCATGAGCGCCGGGCCGGTCAGGCCATGGGGGTCGCCCGGCCAGTTGTCGACTTCGGTGGTGGTGGTCAGCTGACCACCGGACTGCATGCCGGTGATCAGCAGCGGCTTGAGGTTGGCGCGTGCCGCATAGACCGCAGCGCTGTAACCGGCAGGGCCGGAGCCGAGAATAATCACTCGGGAATGACGTACATCAGACATGACACACTCCTATTGACCGGCCATCGTTCACGTGTGGTCGGAGTCACTGTGGTCTAAGCCGGCGCACCGGCTGGAATAAAAAGGATCGGCGCCAGCATGAAAGCCGTTTGGTTTACCCGTTCGCCAATCCTGAAATCGTGACGCTGCGACCTTGGCCGCAGCGACGGTATTACAAGCTGCTAGCGTTTGCAGCCAGATAATCAGCAACGCCCGAAGCGTCGGCTTTCATGCCTTTCTGGCCTGGACGCCAGCCAGCAGGGCAGACTTCGCCGTGCTCTTCGGTGAACTGCAGTGCCTCGACCAGACGCACCATGTCGTCCACGTCGCGGCCCAGCGGCAGGTTGTTCACCACCTGATGCTGAACGACGCCAGCCTTGTCGATCAGGAACGAACCGCGCAGCGCGACGCCGTCGTCGTGTTCGATACCGTAAGCGCGAGTGATCTCGTGCTTGATGTCGGCAACCATGGTGAATTCGACTTCACCGATACCGCCCTTCTCCACCGGCGTGTTGCGCCATGCAGCGTGGGTGAAGTGCGAGTCGACGGACACGCCGACGACTTCAACGCCCAGCTCACGGAATTTATCGATGCGGTTGTTGTGGGCAATGATCTCCGACGGGCACACGAACGTGAAGTCCAGTGGCCAGAAAAACAGCACAACGTATTTGCCTTTCAAGGACGACAGCTTGAAGCTGTCGACGATCGAACCGTCACCCAGTACGGCCGCTGCTTCAAAATCAGGGGCTTGTTTGTTTACCAGAACGCTCATCAATACTCCTTCGAGGTTCAAAGTGAATGGGAAAAGGTCTAAAAGTTGCCCGCAAGCTTATCGGGGCGGCAGAGATTAAGGAAATATCGATTCACAATCCAGCTCATAGACCCCACCTATCCCCGATCGGATGCCACACGGTTCTGTCGATAGACTTTCTCGGCCAGAGATTGTTTCGGCGAATGTCATGACGCCCGTCCAGCTTCCGCGCCCGCGACAAAGCCGGTAAGGTCGGCGCGACTTCAACCGCTGGAGGCCACCATGCCTGCACCCGCCCTGTCCGGTCCGCAATACCTGCGCGAAGGCCTTAAACTGGTCCTCAGCCCCGGGCTTCGCCTGTTCGTTCTATTACCGCTGGCCATCAACCTGGTGCTGTTCAGCGCTCTGATCTACTTCGCAGGTCACGAATTCAGCCTGTGGGTCGATTCCTTCATGCCCTCGCTGCCGAGCTGGCTGAGCTTCCTCAATTACATCCTGTGGCCGTTGTTCGTAGTGCTGGTCGTATTAATGGTGTTCTTCACCTTCACCATGATCGCCAATATCATCGCGGCACCGTTCAACGGATTTCTTGCTGAAAAAGTCGAAGTGGTACTCCGTGGCAAGGACGACTTCCCCGCCTTCAGCTGGGCCGAACTCATCGAAATGGTCCCGCGCACCCTGAGCCGCGAGATGCGCAAACTCGGCTATTTTCTGCCACGGGCCATCGGCCTGTTCATCCTTTCGTGGATACCCGTCGTCAACATCATCGCCGCGCCGTTATGGCTGCTGTTCGGCGTGTGGATGATGGCTATCCAGTACATCGACTACCCCGCCGACAACCACAAGATGAGCTGGCAAGACATGCTCGCCTGGCTGCGTGCCAAACGCTGGCAAAGCATGAGCTTCGGCGGGATCGTGTACCTGGTGCTGCTGATCCCGGTGGTCAACCTCCTGATGATGCCAGCAGCCGTGGCCGGCGCGACGCTGTTCTGGGTAAGGGAGCGCGGGGCGGAGACACTGGCAGAGCGGATTCGGTAACAGACCAGAAAGGCCTCGAAAGAGGCTTTTTTTCGGCCTGATCCGTCCGTCAGCTCCCCGAAAAATCAGGAAAACACCTACTGGAGTCTTCCCAACGTCCTACACGCTGTCTGTTTCACCATTGACATTGCCCCTTCCGGGCGAGCGAAGTCGGGTTGCCCTGGCTGACGCTTTCATCATCGGGAGTTACATGTCCATGGAATCGAACCGTATCAATGCGTCAAACAGCACAACGCTGCCGTCCTCCTCTTTTCTGATGGAAAAGAAGCCAAAAGCCGACCCCCACGCACCCAAGTTCATGCAAGCGCTGCAGCAGGCCGTCGATAATTTTGCGACAAAAACGACCAAGGCAGCACCCGCAGCACTCACCAGCTATGTGCGGCCGCGCTCGCATCTGGAGTTGGTCAGCCTGAATCCTCGGCAGACCAGCTACGTCCCTGAAGCCGCGGCGCTGGAAAAAATCGGCAGCTCACGAATAGTGCCATTGCTCGTGGGCAGCTAAGCGGACGCCGCTCTGCGCTCGGACAAAGGCGGTGTTCGACGCCGGTTGGCGTTTCTGTAACCGGCCGGACAGCGCCTCTTGTTTTCAGATGTTTCATCCGTCACAAATCCATCACTCAACCGCCATGCAAGCGCAATGCGGGGCTCAGAGACTGGCTGTCATGAGTAAATCCCTGCATATCACCCTGATTACTGAAACCTACGCGCCTGAGATCAATGGCGTGGCGAACACGCTCAGCCGCTTGTGTGAAGGTTTGCGCACGCGGGGGCATCGGGTCGAGGTGATCAGGCCTCGGCAGACGGACGATCCTTCGCGCGCTGCCGGGGATGATCTGATGCTGTGCCGCGGCTGGCCGATTCCGGGCTATCCGGGGTTGCAGTGGGGGCAGTCGTCGATGCACAAGCTGCTGCGGCGCTGGCGGCGCAATCGTCCCGATGTGCTTTACATCGCTACCGAAGGTCCCTTGGGCCTTTCTGCGCTGCGGGCGGCGCGCCGTTTGCGGATTGCGATCGTCAGCGGTTTCCACACCAACTTTCAGCAGTACACGCGGCAGTATGGGCTGGGTTTCATTACTCGCCTGCTGACCTCGTACCTGCGCTGGTTTCATAACCGCTCCGCTGCCACGCTGGTGCCCAGTGTCACTCAGAAAAACGAGCTCGAGCGGCGCGGCTTCGAGCGCCTGGAATTGCTGTCGCGGGGCGTGGATTGCCAACTTTTTCATCCGTCCAGGCGCTCCACCTCCCTGCGTGAATCCTGGGGGCTGGAACCCGGCGACACCGCGGTTCTGCATGTCGGCCGACTGGCACTGGAAAAGAATCTGGGCTTGCTAAAGACCACGTTCGACTCGCTTGTCAGTGAATATCCCGAGAAAAACCTGAAGCTGGTGATTGTCGGCGACGGCCCGGTGCGCGCGACATTGCAGGAGCAAATGCCGGATGCGATTTTCTGCGGGGCCCAGCGCGGTGAAGCGTTGGCGACGCTTTATGCGTCCGGAGACCTGTTTCTGTTCCCCAGCCTGACCGAGACGTTCGGCAACGTGGTGCTGGAAGCCTTGGCCTCAGGGCTTGGCGTCGTTGCCTACGACGAAGCCGCAGCGGCCCAGCATATCCGTCACGGACACAACGGCGCCGTCGCCATGCCGGGCGACGAAGAAGGTTTTATCGACGCCGCACGATGGATGCTCGAAGACGACGAGACACTGCGACGCGTGCGATTGAACGCCCGGCAACACGCCAGCCGGCAAGGCTGGGCGGGCGTGATCGAAGCGTTCGAATGCTACCTGCGCGCGGCGAGCGAAACGCAGGAAGGGGTTGTGGTGGGGATGTAGCGTGGGCGATGGATGGTCCGACTTTTCGCGAGCAAGCACGCTCCTACAAGGTGGGCGGTCTGGATCGCCACAGTCAACGCTGAACCTGTGGCAGTGAGCCAGCTGTCTATAAACCACCTGCGATCAACGGCACAACACCCGACGCCTTCCCGGCTAAAGCCGGTCCTACGAAAAACCTGCAGCGTCTGTAGGACCGGCTTCAGCCGGGAAAAGGCCGATTCAGGCTGTGGAGTTGCAGCGTCTGGAAATCAGCCATCGCGAGCAAGCTCGCTCCCACCAGGTGGGCGGTCTGGATCGCCAGAGTCAACGCTGAACCTGTGGGAGTGAGCTTGCTCACGAAGAGGCCGGTACTGGCGCCACACCTTCAGCGACTGAACCACCGATTCGCGGGCAAGCTGTTGTGGCTCAATATTTATGGACCATGATGTAGGAGTATCAA
>NZ_JARVSK010000009.1:0-84362 GCF_030209235.1 Pseudomonas sp. efr-133-TYG-103a | reverse complement strand
CTTGGCATGTGGTCTGCCTGATGTACTGCGTCATCCGATTCTGCTGCCGCTGCGCCAGTTCGCGGGGCAAGCCACGCTCCTACAATGGACTTGTCGCGTTCCCAGGTTTCGGGACCAGGGCACGGAACTTGCGGGAGCTTGCGGGAGCTTGCTCGCGAAGACTGATTTCCAGCCGCCGAATATCCTTCACGCACGCATCGATCAAATCCCGCTCAACGCCAGGTCCATCGCAAAGTAGGTGAAAATCAGGTCCGCGCCTGCGCGTTTGATGGCGCCAAGGCTTTCGCGTACGACGCGGCCTTCGTCGATGGCGCCGGCCTGGGCAGCGAATTTGATCATCGCGTACTCGCCGCTGACCTGATACGCCGCCAGTGGCAGGTTCGAGGCTTCGCGGATGTCGCGGATGATGTCCAGATAGGCGCCGGCCGGTTTGACCATCAGCGCGTCGGCGCCCTCGGCTTCGTCCAGCAGCGACTCGCGCAGGGCTTCGCGGCGGTTCATCGGGTTCATCTGATAGCTCTTGCGGTCGCCCTTGAGCGCCGAGCCGCCTGCTTCACGGAACGGGCCATACAACGACGACGCGAACTTGGTCGAGTACGCCATGATCGGCGTCTGGGTGAAACCTGCCGCATCCAGCGCCGCACGAATGGCGCGAACCTGACCGTCCATGGCGGCCGAAGGTGCGATCACGTCGGCACCGGCGCGCGCGGCCATGACCGCCTGTTTGCCCAGGTTCTCGATGGTGGCGTCGTTATCGACATGCGCGCCGTGCATCACGCCGCAGTGGCCGTGATCGGTGTATTCGCAAAAGCAGGTGTCGGACATCACGATCATTTCCGGCACAGCGTCCTTGATGGTGCGGGAAATGCGCGACACCAGGCCGTTTTCCTGCCAGGTGTCGCTGCCAGTGGCGTCCAGATGATGGGACACGCCAAAGGTCATCACCGACTTGATCCCGGCACGGGCATAGCGCTCGACTTCCTGCGCCAGTCTGGACTCGGGAATGCGGCTCACGCCAGGCATGCTGTTGATCGGCACGAAGTCGTCGACCTCTTCCTCGACGAAGATCGGCAGCACCAGATCGTTAAGGGTAAATTCGGCTTCCTGAAACAGCGCGCGGAAGTTCTCATTGCTGCGCAGGCGGCGTGGACGAGCGGCGGGAAACAGACTGGACATGACAGTTCCTGATCGAGGATTGGCGAAAAGCGTCGGACCGGATCGAGGTCGCGGCGCTATCAATGGCGCGAAGCTTATTCCTGCCTCGCGCCGGATTCAAATATCGAGGCGATTAAGACAATTGCCGCACGCGCAACAGTCCGGCGGTTGCCATCGAACGAAACCTGTTGCGCATCGGTCATTAATCGGGAGCAGCACACCGTGTCGCTGCGCGATCCGTCTGGCGAGGCCGGCCTTGAACAGCCCTTCCGATTACCGCAACAACCGCTCACTGGACGGCCTGAACTTCTTCCTCGCCGACGTGCGCGACGGCTTGGGCCCGTACCTGGCGATCTACCTGCTGGCGGTGCACAAATGGGACCCGGCCAGCATCGGCCTGGTCATGACGCTCGCTGGTATAGCCGCTTTGGTGACCCAGACGCCAGCGGGTGCGCTGATTGACCGCACCCGCCGCAAACGACTGGTGGTCATCGTCGCGGCCCTGCTGGTGACGGCCAGTTGCCTCGTCCTGCCATTCATTGAGGGCTTCACCTGGGTCGCTATTACCCAGGGATTAGGCGCCATCGCAGGTTCCGTGTTCGCGCCAGCCATCGCCGCGATTTCCCTGGGCATCACCGGACCCAAAGCCTTTACCCGCCGCACCGGACGCAACGAAACCTGGAATCATGCGGGCAATGCCTGTGCCGCCTTGCTGGCCGGCGGCCTGTCGTGGCTGTTCGGTCCGATTGCAGTCTTCTATCTGATGGCGTTCATGGCGCTGGCGAGCATCGTTGCGGTCAGCGTCGTCGACGCCAAGGCCATTGACCACGACGTCGCACGGGGTTTTGATCCGGCTCGGCAAGGCAATCACGAGCAGGCCAGCGTCGTGGCAACGTTGATGCACAATCGGCCGCTGCTGGTCTTCGCCATCTGCTGCGGGCTGTTCCATCTGGCCAACGCCGCCATGCTGCCGCTGGTGAGCCAGAAGCTCTCGCAGATCGACATGCGGCTGGCCACGCCGCTGACCTCGGCCTGCATCGTCGCGGCGCAGCTGGTGATGGTCCCGGTCGCCTGGCTGGTGGGTGCCAAAGCCGATCAATGGGGGCGCAAGCCGCTGCTGATGGCGGGGTTCATCATTCTGCCGATCAGGGGCGTGCTCTATGTGCTCTCGGACAACCCGTACTGGCTGGTGGGCGTGCAACTGCTCGACGGCATCGGCGCAGGTGCTTTCGGGGCGCTGATGCCGCTGGTGGTGAAGGACCTGACGCGCGGCACAGGCCGTTTCAACGTCAGTCTGGGGGCGATCTCCACCGTGTTCGGCCTCGGCGCCGCGCTGAGCAACGGGCTTGCCGGGCTGGTGATCCGAGAGGCCGGATACGACGCGGCGTTCCTGACACTGGCAGCCATCGCAGCGCTGGCCTTTGTGCTGGTCTGGCTGGCCGTCCCGGAAACCGCAGACACCCTGGCGGGCGACCCATCCCTGTCGCCGACCGTCGAAACCGGCACCTGAGCCGGCCAACCGCTACCGCAACGGCGAACTGGCCGCGCCTTCGCCCAAGGCCCGCTGCATGATCACGGTGTCGAGCCAGCGGCCATGCTTGAACCCGACCGATTCGAACACCCCGACCTTGCGAAAGCCCAGTCGCTCATGCAAGCGGATCGAGGCGAGGTTTTCGCTGTTGCCGATGATCGCCACCATCTGCCGCCGGCCGTCCTCCTCGCAGCACTGGATGACCCGCTGCAGCAGCGCCTGACCGATGCCCGCCCCGGCCAGGCCGTCGCGCACATAGACCGAATCTTCGACAGTGAAGCGGTACGCCGGGCGCGGCCGGTACAGCGTGGCGTAGGCGTAACCGACCACCTCGCCGTCGCGCTCGGCCACCAGATACGGCAAGCCGTTGGTCAGGATGTCGGTGCGCCGCTGTCGCATCTGCTCAAGCGTCGGTGGCTCGAGCTCGAAACTTGCGGTGCCGTGCGTCACATGGTGTGCGTAGATCGCCTGTACGGCGGGCATGTCATCGTCGCGGGCATCGCGCAGGTTCAATGTCTGAGGCATGAGCACAGTCTTTTTTCGAAGGGGTTGTGGAGGCCGCGGTGGCTTTCCTTCGCCAACCGGCGGCGATGGAAAGGGCCCGCGCAATGATGACCGCTTGGCGAGGCAAAGCAATACCTGTGATGCGCCAACGCGTGAACGCTGAGGGGCAATTGGGTTTAGAATGCCGCCCTTTCTGACTGCCGACCCGCCGACTTTCCATGAACTCCCACGCGCTGAAGACCCTCAACGAGCATTTGCTCGCCGCCCTCGCCCCTGCCCCCGCAGAAACCCGTCGTCTGTTCCATGGCCGCGGGCGCTGCTGGCCGGGCCTGGAGCAACTGACCGTCGACTGGATGCAGGGCGTGGTGCTGGTGTCGTTGTTCAAGGCACCGGCCGACAACGAACTCGATGCCCTGAAGCATCTGTTGGCTGACCTGGTCCAGACCCCGACGTGGAAAGCGTGTCAGGCGCACACCCTGCTGCTCCAGCACCGCTACCTGCCCGACAGCCACACCGAAACCCTGCTCGGCGAGATGCCTGAACAATGGACCCTGACCGAAGGCGGCCTGCATTATCAGGTGGATTTCGGCAAAAAGCAGAACACCGGACTGTTTCTGGACATGCGCCACGGCCGCGACTGGGTCCGGGCCCAGGCAGCCGGCAAACGCGTGCTGAACCTGTTCGCCTATACCTGCGGCTTTTCAGTGGCGGCCATCGAGGGCGGTGCCGAGTTCGTGGTCAACCTGGACATGTCGCGGGCGGCGCTCAGTCGCGGTCGCGAGAACCATCGACTGAACGGACACGACCTTGCCAGGGTGAGCTTCCTGGGCCATGAACTGTTCAAATCCTGGGGCAAAGTGAAGAGCAGCGGGCCTTATGATCTGGTGATCATCGACCCGCCGTCTTTCCAGAAAGGCAGTTTTTTGCTGACCAAGGATTACCAGCGCGTGTTGCGCAAGCTGCCGGAACTGCTGAGCGGCGACGGCACCCTGCTTGCCTGCATGAACGACCCTGCGCTGGACGCCGCTTTCCTGATTGCGGAAGTGACGCGCGAAGCGCCGGGACTGCGCTTCGAACAGCGGCTGGACAATCCGCCGGAGTTCCCGGACGCAGAACCCGAGGGCGGGCTCAAGGCCCTCGTGTTTCGCCAGGCCTGAGCCCCTCAAGGGTCAGGCGCTGAGCCGGGAAATCACATCGTTCAGGCCCACCGACAAACCGTGCAAATCTTCGCTGGCGGTTTGCGTGCGCTTAACGTTGCTCTGGTTGGTGGTAGCAATTGCGGTGATCTCGGTGAGGTTGCGCGAGATGTCTTCGGCCACCGACGTCTGCTCCTCCGCAGCGGTAGCGATCTGCCGGTTCATGTCGCGAATGGCCTCCACCGCCGTGGTGATGCGCTGCAGGGACGAGCCGGCCAGTGCGACCTGATCCACGCTCTCCTGGCTGCGCGCCTGCCCGCTTTCGATTGCCTGAGCAGCGTCGATGGCGCCGGTCTGCACCGAACTGATGATCTGATTGATCTCGGCGGTCGAGGCCGCCGTGCGCTGGGCGAGCGTGCGCACCTCATCGGCGACCACGGCAAACCCTCGGCCCGCATCCCCGGCGCGGGCGGCTTCGATGGCAGCGTTCAGCGCCAGCAGGTTGGTCTGCTCGGCAATACCGCGAATCACTTCCAGCACCTTGCCGATCCGGCCGCTGTCGCTTTCCAGACGGCGAATGACATCGGCGGTGTTGCTGATTTCAGTGCGCATCTGGGTGATGGCGGTGATGGTCGCGCTCATGACCTTGCCGCCCTCCTGAGAGCTGCGGTCGGCTTCACTGGCAGCCTCGGCGGCCTGAGCGGCGTGGCGGGCGACTTCTTGCGCCGTGGCCGACATTTCGGTCATTGCCGTGGCCACCTGATCGGTGCGTTCGAATTGTTCGTGGGTGCCCTGCGCCATCAATGCCGCGATGGCCTTGAGCTCGCCACCGGCGCTGTCCAGATCGGTGGTGCTGCGCTTGAGCCGCGTGAAGGTGTCGGCCAGGAAGTCGCGCAAGGTGTTGGCGGCCACCGCCAGACGCCCGAGTTCGTCCTGGCGAGTCACGCTGACACGGTCGCTGAAACGTCCCTGACTCAGTTGCGCAACGTATTCGATGAGCATGCTGATCGGCCCGACGATGTTGCGATTGACCATCCACAGCGTCAGAACGCCCACCAGCAAGGCAGAAGCCAGCATCACCAGCGTGCCGATCAGGATCGTCTGATCGGCGGTGCTGCTGATCTCCAGCGACTGTGCGTCGCTGCGTTTGCGAAGATCACTCACCAGCGCACTCATCTGCTCGCTGGCCTCGCGGTCGACACCCTTGACGGCCAGGTCACCGGCCACCGGATCGCCATTGGCCGCGACGAAGGCATCGCGTCCCTTGCGATAAGCCACGCCCAGCGTGCGGTGCTCGTTGCGCAGGTTTTCGACCTGCGCCTTAATCGACGCATCCAGACCACTCATGCCGCTCAAGCGACCCAAGGTGTCCTGCACCAGACGTTCCTGCTCCTCGAACTGGCCCCAGAACTTGTCACGGTCGGCCGCTTGCTTACCGCGCAGCAACACGTTCTTCCATTCCTGGACCTGAACCTTGAATTGCAGGTTGGCCTGATCGACCAGCTGCGAGGCCTGCAACGGCCCTTCGATCAGCCCGCGGTAAGACTTCACGTTGCTGGACAGGAAATGAAAACATGCGAGGGCGATCAACAGCACCAGCACCAGGCTGCCGCTGAGCAGCGCCAGGATCTGCAATCTCAGGGATTTCGACATAGGGGGAATCTCATCAGGGAGGACAGCGTGCTCCGGGTGCGCCCGAAGGTTTGCCTGCTTGCCACTTCCCTGTGCCATCGCTCCGGCAACGAACCGAAAAACGATGGGCCTACCTAGCCTGCTTCGACCCGGCCATGCGCTTCTTTAAACTGCCGGGACGGCATCCGACAGGCGGTGAAAAAGCGCCAATGGAGCGTCTGATTGCCGGGTCAAAATTCTGTCGAGCAGGCGCCAAGTCGCTGATTTCCAAGCCCGGTCCCGACGTTCATTCTTTTTGACCGAACACTTGGGAGGGCCGACGCAATACCGGGTCGAAGGGATTGATCTTCTGGCTGATGGCGGCCGCCTCTCGTTTGAGCAGGTCCACCACCGTCGGCATGCGGTCAGCATTGAGCCGGTCGCTGATGGTTGCCACGCTCAACGCCGCCACCGCCTTGCCCTCACGATCGAGAATCGGCACTGCCAGCCCGGCCATGCCTTCCAGAACGCCAGTGTTGCGGGCGGCGTAGCCCTGGCGGCGGACCGTGTCGATTTCCGAGCGCAGCATCACTTCGTCATACAGGTGGAAGTCACGCAGGCGCGGCAGGTTGTAGCGGATCACGGTATCGCGCTCCTCTTCGGGCAGAAACGCCAGGATTGCCAGACTGCCCTGACCGACGCCCAACGCCACCCGACCGCCGATGTCCCCGGTGAAGGTGCGAATCGGGTAGGGCCCTTCGCTGCGATCCAGACACACGGCATCGAAACCGCTGCGCGCCAGCAGAAACAACGAATCGCCCAGAGACGCCGACAGGCGCAACAGGCTGGGCCGGACCACATCGCGCAGATTGCCGGACTGCCCGGCCCGCGCCGCCAGGGCGAAGAATTCCAGGCTCAGGCGGTAGCGTTTGCTGCGCACGTCCTGATCGACCATGCCCTCGTCCATGAGGCTGCGCAGCAGCCGGTGGGTGGTCGGTTGCGACAGCCCGACCTGCTGGGCCAGTTGCGTCACGCGCTCACCACCCTCGGGGCTCTCACCCAAGGCGCGCAGCACGGCAAAAAGGCGGGACACTGCGCCGACGCCTGTTTCTTTTGCAGAATCATTCCGCTCAATGGAATCCATAGTGCCAATTCACCTGTTTTCATTCGCTGAACGAATAAATCTGAAAATACTACTCGCTCAATGAAATTCGTCGTTGAGCGCATCGTATGCGCAGGCTTAGGATCAGTCCACAGGGCGATTTGAATAACAGCGGCAGCCGACCCAGATCGAGCGCCAGCGTCCACGGCAACACGCACGTCTTCTCTTCGCATCTGCCCATAAAAAAAGCATGCCCTCGGCATGCACTAAAACAGGTGGAACGCAGCCATGGCATTTCTTCAACTTCAGGCGTTGTGCAAACGTTACGGCGCCGTCGATGCGGTCGTCGCCACTGACCTGTCGGTGGAAAAAGGCGAGTTCGTTTCCCTGCTCGGCCCCTCTGGCTGCGGCAAGACCACCACGTTGCAAATGATCGCCGGGTTCGTCGACGTCAGCGGCGGACGCATCGTGCTCGATGGCCGCGACATCACACACGCCAAACCGGCGAGCCGTGGCCTGGGTGTGGTGTTCCAGTCTTATGCGTTGTTCCCGCACATGACCGTGCGGGACAACGTCGCCTTTGGCCTGAAAATGCGCAAGGTCGCCGCCGCCGAGATCGAGCGCCGCGTCAGCCGCGTGCTGCAACTGGTGCGCCTCGATCAACATGCCCAACGCTACCCGCGCGAACTCTCCGGTGGCCAGCGTCAGCGGGTGGCGCTGGCCCGCGCACTGGTCATCGAGCCGCCGGTGCTGCTGCTGGACGAACCGCTGTCCAACCTGGACGCCAACCTGCGCGAAGAAATGCAGTTCGAGATTCGCCGCATTCAGCGAGAAGTCGGCATCACCACCTTGATGGTCACCCACGATCAGGCCGAAGCGTTATCGATCAGCGACCGCGTGGTGGTCATGCAGGCCGGTCGCATCACCCAGATCGACGAGCCCTACAAACTGTACGAACACCCGCGCACGGAGTTCATCTCCGGCTTCGTCGGCAAGGCCAACCTGCTGCGCGGCGACCGCGACGAACACGGCGCCGCGCAAGTCCGTCATCAGCTCGGCCAAGGCGCGTTGACGCTGAGCCTGCGCCCGGAAAAGATCGACCTGGTGCCGGCAGGCGATGGGCGCCTGCAAGGCCGCATCGTCACCCGCTACTTTCTCGGCAGCCAGTGGCTGTACCGTGTCGAAACGCCGATCGGTGACATCACCGTCGTGCGGCGCAACGATGGCGACGCGCCCATGAACGAAGGCACCGTGGTGGGCCTGGACTGGCCATCCGAACTGCTGCGCGTACTCAGTGCCGATGAGGTGTCGGCATGAGCGGCGCCAGCGTGCTGCGCGACACCGGTCGCGGTTACTTATTATCAACGCCGGCCCTGGCGCTGTTCGTCGGCCTGCTGGTGCTGCCCCTGCTGCTGACGCTGGTGCTGTCGTTCAACGTGTTCGACTACGAGGTCGGGGTGAAGGGCGATGCCTGGACCTTTGCTCAGTACTTGAACCTGGTGACCGATTCGTACTTCTACGAAATCTTCTTGCGCACGTTCTGGATCAGCGCGCTGGTCACCTTGCTGTGCGTGGTCATTGGCGTGCCCGAAGCGTACATCCTCAGCCGGATGGGAACGCCGTGGCGCTCGATCTTCCTGATTCTGATCCTCACCCCGCTGCTGATTTCGGTGGTGGTCCGGGCGTTCGGCTGGAGCCTGCTGCTGGGCGCCGACGGGCTGGTGAATCAGGCGATCCAGGCGCTGGGCGGTCGTCCGGTGAAGATGCTCTACACCCCTTTCGCGGTCATTCTGGCGCTGGTCCACGTCATGCTGCCGTTCATGATCATCCCCGTGTGGACGTCGCTGCAGAAGCTCGACGCCTCGGCCGAGCAGGCGGCGCTGTCGCTGGGTGCCACGCAGGCCAAGGTCATGCGCCTGGTGGTCCTGCCGCAAGTGATGCCTGGCGTGCTGTCCGGCACGCTGATCGTGTTCGGCCTGTCGGCCAGTTCCTTCGCGATACCGGGCCTGCTGGGCGGACGACGCCTGAAGATGGTCGCCACTGTGGTTTACGACCAATACCTCTCGGAACTCAACTGGCCGATGGGCGCGGCCATCGCGGTCGCCCTGCTGTTGATCAACCTGCTGGTGATGCTGTCGTGGAACCGGCTGGTCGAAGGCCGCTATAAAAAATCCCTGGGGGAATGATCGATGTCCAAGAATGGTCCTCTGGCCCTGTCCTTCCATGCGCTGGTCGTGGTGTTCATGCTGGCGCCGCTGCTGGTGGTGTGCCTGGTGGCGTTCACGCCGGAAAACACGCTGAGCCTGCCGTGGCACGGCTTTTCACTGCGCTGGTTCAGCGCGGTGTTCGAACGCGCCGACTTCATCCAGTCGTTCTATAACAGCCTGATCCTGGCAGTGGTTGCCGCGACCCTCGCCACACTGATCGCCGTGCCGGCGGCGCTGGCGATTACCCGCTACCGGTTTCCAGGCCGTGATTTCCTCAATGGCCTGTTTCTCTCGCCGATCATCATTCCCCACCTAGTGCTGGGCGTGGCGATGCTACGCCTGTTCGCGCTGATGGGCGTCAACGGCAGCTTCGTCTGGCTGACGTTCGCCCACGTGGTCGTCATCACGCCTTATGTCTTGCGCCTGGTGATTGCGGCAGCGATCGGCATGGACCGCAGCGCCGAGCAAGCCGCCGAATCACTGGGCGCCAGCCGCTTCACCCTGTTTCGCCAGATCACCCTGCCCATGATCCTGCCCGGCGTCGCCGGTGGCTGGCTGCTGGCGTTCATCAACAGTTTCGATGAAGTGACCCTGTCGATCTTCGTCACCTCGCCGTCGACCCAGACGCTGCCGGTGCGCATGTATGTCTACGCCACCGAATCCATCGACCCGATGATGGCGGCCGTTTCGGCGCTGGTGATTGCGCTGACGGCCGCCACCATGATCATCCTCGACCGCGTGTACGGGCTGGACCGCGTGCTGGTGGGCCGTCACTGATGAACATTCGCTTACCCGTCTTTTGCCGCACAGAGAGAGCGCCATGGCTTTGCTGAAACGATTGGCCGAACACGACCGCGACGTGTTGCCCTTCACCCTCGATGGTGAGGCGGCCAGCGGCTTGCGGGGCGATACGCTGCTCACCGCGGTGCTGACGGCGGATGACTACTTGCGCGGCAGCGACTTCAGCGCCGAACCGCGCGCCGGCTTTTGCCTGATGGGCGCGTGCCAGGATTGCTGGGTCCGACTGGGCGACGGGCGCCGCGTGCGCGCCTGCTCGACGCTGCTCGAAGCGGATTTGCGTGTCAGTCGCGAACCGGGACGGCGCCCATGAGCGGTCAGGACGTGGTCATCGTCGGTGCCGGCCCGGCGGGCATTCGCGCCGCCCAGACCCTGGTCGCCTATGGCCTGCGACCGAGCCTGATCGACGAAAGCCTGCGTGGCGGCGGGCAGATCTATCGTCGTCAGCCGGAGAATTTCAAACGCTCGGCGAAAGCCCTGTATGGCTTCGAAGCGTCAAAAGCCCAGGCCGTGCACGCGACGCTGGACCGGCTGCAGAAAGACATCGACTACCGCCCGCAGACGCTGGTGTGGAATACCGAGCAACACACCCTCGACACGCTGTGCGACGGCGTAGCCGAGCAGGTTCGCTACCGGCAGCTGATCGTCGCGACCGGCGCCACCGACCGCATTCTGCCGGTGCCGGGCTGGACATTGCCGGGCGTCTACAGCCTTGGCGCGGCGCAGATCGCCCTGAAATTCCAGGGCTGCGCCATTGGTGAGCGGGTGGTGTTCGCCGGCAGCGGCCCACTGCTGCATCTGGTGGCCTACCAGTACGCAAAAGCCGGCGCGCAGGTCGTCGCGGTGCTCGACAGCTCGCCGTTGTCCGCCCAGGCACGCGCCCTGCCCGCGCTGCTCGGCCAACCGGCCACGCTCGCCAAGGGTTTGTACTACCGAGCCTGGCTGACCGCCCACGGGGTGGCGGTGCATCAAGGCGTCGCACTGCGCCGGATCGAGGGCGAGCGTCGCGTTAGCGCGGCCGTTTATGCGGCCGATGGGCAGGAACAGGTGCTGCCGTGCGATGCCATCGCGTTCGCGCATGCGCTGCGCAGCGAAACCCAGCTGGCGGATCTGCTCGGCTGCGACTTTGCCTGGAGCCCGCTGAACCGCGCATGGCTGCCGACCCGCGATGCGGCAGGCCGCAGCAGTGTCGACGGGGTTTATCTGGCTGGCGACGGCGCCGGAATCATGGGCGCAGACGCCGCCGAAATGGCCGGAGAACTGGCGGCGTTGACCCTGCTCGGCGACATCGGTTACACCGTCGACCGAACACGCAGCCTGGCGTTGCAACAGCGACTGGAGGCGATTCAGCGTTTTCGTCGTGGCCTGGAGACCGCCTTTCCGTTCCCCGAAGACTGGGCCGCCAGGGCGCCGGATGAGGTGATGATCTGCCGCTGCGAGGAAATCACTGCCGGCGACATTCGCCAGACCGTTGCCCAGGGTCACTGGGAAATCAACCGGGTCAAGGCGATGTGCCGGGTCGGCATGGGTCGCTGTCAGGGCCGGATGTGCGGCCTGGCCGCTGCCGAAATCGTCGCGCAGTCTTCCGGGCGCGACATCGCCGGTGTTGGCCGCCTGCGCGGGCAGGCGCCGATCAAACCGCTGCCCTTCGGCGTGGAGACAGAACGATGAGCCAGCCGCTTGAAGTCGACGCGCTGATCATCGGCGGAGGCATTGTCGGCTCTTCGGCCGCGCTGTTCCTGGCCAGAGCCGGCAAGCGCGTGGCACTGCTGGAACGGGATTTCTTCGGTTCGCACTCGAGTGGGGTCAACTACGGCGGCGTGCGCCGTCAGGGACGTCCATTGTCGCAGCTGCCGCTTTCCCAACGTGCCCACAGCCTGTGGGGCGATCTGCACAACCTGATCGGCATCGACGGCGAATACCTGCGCTCGGGCCACCTCAAGCTGGCCCGCGGCGACCACGACATGGCCGCGCTGGTGGCCTACGAGCAGGCTTCCCGCGGCTTCGGCCTGAATCTGCAATTGCTTGACCATGCTCAACTGCGCCTGCGCTTTCCCTGGGCGGGCGACGTCGCGGTCGGCGCCTCGCTGTGTGCCGATGACGGCCACGCCAACCCGCGTCTGGTGTCGCCCGCGTTTGCTGTCGCCGCCATGCGCGCCGGGGCTCACGGGTTCGAGCAGGCGGCCGTCACCCAAGTCAGCCATGACGGCCAGGCCTTCGCCGTACGCACCGCTGACGGGCGCGGCTTTCGCGCTCCGTGGCTGCTCAACTGCGCCGGCGCGTGGGCGGCGCACCTGGCCAGCCAATTCGACGAGCCGGTGCCGATGCTGTCGGGTCACCCGGCCATGCTGGTCACTGAACCCCTGCCGATGTTCATGGACGTCAGCACCGGGGTCGAAGGCGGCGGCATTTATGCGCGTCAGGTCGCGCGGGGTAACTGCGTGCTGGGCGGTGGCCAGGGCTTCGCGCTGGACCCGACGAGGGCGCGGCCGGGACAGGCGGCGATTCTCGACATCCTGCGCAACGCCGCCGAACTGTATCCGCCGCTGGCCGGCGCTCAGGCGATTCGCACCTGGAGCGGCACCGAAGGCTATCTGCCGGACCGAGAGCCGGTGCTCGGCGCGAGTTCCACGCAACCGGGTCTGCTGCACGGCTTCGGTTTTGCCGGGTCGGGCTTTCAGATCGGTCCTGCCGCTGGCGAAGCGCTGGCGCAGATTGTCTGCGAAGGGGCGCCGCGGATCGCCCTGGACGCTTTTTCGATCTCCCGTTTTCAACCCGTCAAACCTGCCACCGCCGTGCCGCCCCGTGCGGATAACGTCATCCCTTTGCTCAGAGGAAAATCGCAGCCATGAACAGCATGAACAACGTGAAACGTCTGGCCCTGACCGGCCTGTCCTGCTTGCCGCTTGCCGCCCTGCTCGCTTCGATGCCGGCGCAGGCCGAAACCACACTGTATCTGGGCATGAACGGCGGCACCATGGAACGCCTGTATGCCGATCAGGTACTGCCTGCGTTCGAGAAAGCCAACAACGTCAAGGTGGTCATCGTGCCAGGCACGTCTTCGGACATTCTCGCCAAGGTCCAGGCGAGCAAGGACAATCCGCAGATGCACGTGATGTTCCTCGACGACGGCATCATGTACCGCGCGATCTCCATGGGCCTGTGCGGCAAGTTGCAGCCCAGCGCGACGCTGGCGGACATTCCGGAAAAAGGCAAAATCAAGGATGAGGCAGTGGCCGTGAGCCTGGGCGTGACCGGCCTGGCGTACAACACGAAGATGTTCCAGGAAAACGGCTGGAGCGCCCCGACGTCCTGGGCGGACATGGCCGACAAACGCTACAAGGACAAGCTGGTGTTCCAGTCGCTGGCCTCGTCGACCTTCGGCCTGCACGGCTTCCTGATGTTCAACCGTCTGCAGGGCGGCGATGAAGCCAATGTCGAACCGGGCTTCAAGGCCTGGCCGAAAACCGTTGGCCCGAACGTACTGGAATACATCGCCAGTTCCGCGAAGATCTCGGAAATGGTGCAGACCGGCGAGGCCGCGCTGTTCCCGCTGACGCCCACTCAGGTCACCGCGCTGAAACTCAAGGGCGTGCCGGTCGAATATGCACCACCCAAGGAAGGTGCTGTGGTCCTCAACGTCGCCGAATGCACCATCGCCAACAACGATGAGCCGGAACTGGCGCAAAAACTCGCCGAATTTCTGCTGACCCCGCAAGCGCAGGCGCCGGCACTGGAGATGGGCGACCAGATTCCGTCCAACCCGAAAACCCCGACCACGGAGAAAACCCGTGGTCAGGTGGAGGCCATGAACAAGTACCTGGAAACCGCCGTGACCATCGACTGGGATAAGGTCAACCAGATCCGTCCGGAATGGAACGCTCGCTGGAGCCGCACGATCGAGCGGTGATTTCGGCGCCGGGCGCTGGCACGGCAACAATCCAACATCCGGCCCAACTATCCCACCTCGTCACAGTCACAGCCTTAACCCCCCCTGACTGCTGACGAGGCCGGATGAGTTTTATTCTTTGCATGACTGTGCTCGGCGTTTTGTTGATGCTGCTGGCACTGACTTCTTCTTACCTGCGTTGGCTGCCGGTCACGACCTCGGCGGTGTGCCTGGCGTTTGGCGCGCTGATCGGCCCCTGGGGGCTCGATCTGGTGCAGCTGGACGTGCGCGACGCACGCCACTGGCTGGAGCGCCTGACCGAAGTCGCGGTCCTGTTTTCCCTGTTCAACACCGGCATCAAACTGCGGCTGCCCCTGCACCGCAAGGCGTGGCACACCGCTTACCTGCTCGCAGGACCCGTGATGCTCGCCAGCATCATCGGCGTCTGTCTGGCGGCGCATTATCTGTTTGCGCTGCCCTGGGCGGTGGCACTGTTGCTGGGCGCAATGCTGTCGCCCACCGACCCCGTGCTCGCGGGGCTTGTGCAAGTCAATAACGCGCAGGACTTCGACCGGGTCCGCTTCGGCCTGTCCGGGGAAGCGGGTCTGAACGACGGCACCGCGTTTCCTTTCGTGATCTTCGCCCTGCTGTTCTTCGGCCATGCCAATGGCAATTTCGACTGGGTTCAGGGCTGGTTCCTCAAGAGCATCATCTGGGGCGTGCCCGTGGCGCTGCTGATTGGCTACGGCCTTGGCCGCAGCGTCGGGCACCTGATGATTTACCTGCGCATCAAGAATGCCGACAGCACCAGTTCGCCCAACGATTTCCTCGCCCTGGCGCTGATCGCCATGGCCTACGTGGTCGCCCAGGGCCTGGGCGCGTTCGGCTTTCTCTCGGTGTTCGCCGCAGGCCTGGGCTTGCGTCATGCCGAGGTGCGTACGACGCAGTCGGATGTCCCGGCCGAGCACGTCGCCAAACCGGTGCTCGGGCACATGGACAGTGCGCCGGAGGCGGCCACCGTGCCCCAGGACGAGGAGATCAGCGAGTCTCAACTGGCCGCGGGCGTGATGATGGGTGACATGCTGGCCTTCGGCAGTCTGGTCGAGCGTGCGATGGAAGTGCTGCTCATCACCCTGCTCGGCGCCGCCATCGCGCTGTACTGGGACTGGCGCGCGGTGGGCCTGGGCCTGGCGCTGTTCTGCGTGATCCGGCCGCTGAGCGTGTGGATGCTGATCAGGGGCGAACTGCTGACAGGCTCGCAGAAGGCCTTGGTCGGCTGGTTCGGCATCCGCGGAATCGGCTCACTTTATTACCTGTGCTACGCGCTGTCTCACGGCCTGCCCGAAGACATCATTCAGACCAGCATCAGCCTGACGCTGTCGGTGGTTGCGCTGAGCATTCTGCTGCATGGCATCAGCATCCAGCCGCTGCTGGAACGCTATGAACGCAGCATGAGCACCCGCAGCGACGACCTCGGCCCCGAGGCGTGAATTGTTGCCGTGACGTTTTGACGCGCGCCATCGGTCGCGATTCCCGCGCCGGGTTCGTGCCCGCCAGCCGATAATGGGAGCCCAGAACTCCCGCGATAGAGCGTATCGATCACTTCATCGGAACAAGCGATTGGACGCTCTACGCTCAGGTCGGTAGCTTGCTCACTAAACTGATCGCGTCATTTTTTTCGCCGCTGTTCGGCGAGCAATCAGACGCACATCGTTGCCTGTAAAGGGACCTGCCGCCGTGTCACCCACACGATCGCGCATCAAGACCGGACGCTTGAAAACACTCGAATAAAGCTACCTCCCATTTTCGTGGCGCGCGGCATTCTTGCCGTAGCGCAGGCCATTGCGTGCGAGTCCAGAACCATGTCAATCAACACTCCACAACAAATCGCTGAGATGACCGTCGAAGCGGGCGTCAAGAAGTCCCGTCTGCCCGCGCTGTCGATCATGGTGCTCGGCTTCCTTGCCGGGGCCTTCATCGCACTGGGCTTTCTGCTCGACATTCACGTCAGCACCATGATCCCCGGCCCTTGGGCCTCGCTGGGCAACCTGCTCGGTGCCGCAGTCTTCCCGATTGGCCTGATTCTGGTGATTCTGGCCGGCGGTGAATTGCTGACCGGCAACATGATGAGCCTGCCCACCGCCATGTTCGCCCGGCGGATCTCGGCGGGCGCCGTCGCTCGCAACTGGTTGCTGGTGACGTTCGCCAACCTGCTGGGCGCCCTGTTCATCGCCTACTTCTTCGGCCACGTGCTGGGGCTGACCGAAGGCGCGTACCTGAACAAAACCCTGGCCATCGCCAACGCCAAGGTGAGCGCCGACTTCGGTCAGGCCTTCATTTCCGGCATCGGTTGCAACTGGCTGGTGTGCCTGGCGGTCTGGCTGTCTTATGCGAGCAAAGACGTCACCGGCAAGATCCTCGGCATGTGGTTCCCGATCATGGCGTTCGTGGCCATCGGCTTCCAGCACGTGGTCGCGAACATGTTCGTGATCCCGGCAGCGATTTTTGCCGATGCGCTGAGCTGGACTCAATTCGTCGAGAACTTCGTCGCAGTGTTCCTCGGCAATGCCGTGGGAGGTGCAATTTTTGTCGGTCTGGCGTATTACGTGTCATATTCGAGGGCCACGCAGGCTCCGGTGACCGGCGATGGGGTTGCGACAATCGCGCAGCCCACGGGTCACAAGATTTAACGCTTCAGTCGCGCGCACCGTGAACCCGGTACGCGCGGCCTGCTTCTGCCACGCAGCACGCTGTCGAGATAAGCAATGTCAGATCGAATTCTGCTAGACGGGTTTTCACGCAAAGTCGATTACGTACGCATGTCGGTGACCGATCGCTGCGATTTTCGCTGCGTCTACTGCATGGCCGAAGACATGACCTTTCTGCCGCGTCAGCAGATCCTCTCGCTTGAAGAGATCCATCAACTGGCCGAGCGTTTCGTCGCGCTGGGCACCCGTAAAATTCGCCTTACCGGCGGCGAGCCGCTGGTCCGCGCAGGCATCGTCGGCCTGTGCAAGAACATCGCCGCGCTGCCCGGCCTGCGCGAACTGTGCATGACCACCAACGGCTCGCAGCTGGACAAACTCGCCGTACCGCTTTTCGAAGCCGGCCTGACGCGCCTCAATATCAGCCTGGACAGCCTGGACCCTGCGCTGTTCAAGGAACTGACCCGCACCGGCGAGCTGAGTAAAGTGATTGCCGGTATCGACGCGGCCATCGCCGCGGGCTTCCAACGCACGAAGCTCAATTGTGTGGTGATGCAGGGCCGCAACGATCACGAAATCAATGATCTGGTGGCGTTCGCCATCGATCGGGGCCTGGACATCACCTTCATCGAAGAGATGCCCCTGGGCGTGATCAGCGAACACAGCCGGGCCGAGTCCTTCTTCTCCAGCGAGCAGGTGCGTGAGCGCATCGCTGAACGCTACACGCTGATCCACTCCACCGAATCGACACAAGGCCCGTCGCGATACTGGCGGGTGGCCGAAGCGCCGGACATCCGCATCGGCTTCATCTCGCCCCACAGCCACAACTTCTGCGCCACCTGCAACCGGGTGCGCGTGACGGTCGAAGGCCGCTTGCTGTTGTGCCTGGGCAATGAACATTCGGCGGACCTCAAGGCCGTTCTTCGCGCCAACCCCGGCCAGCCGGAGAAGCTGGAAAAAGCGATCATCGACGCCATGCAGCTCAAGCCCTACCGCCACAACTTCGAGCTCAACGATGACGTGCAGGTCGTGCGCTTCATGAACATGACCGGCGGCTGACACGCGCCACACGTCCTTGCTCCAGTCACGCCCGTGCTGTTGCGATGTTCGGGGCAGCGGCTCAGTCCCGCCGGGGAGTACGCCCCGCCGCCAGTTCCAGCAAGGCCCCGGCGACATCGATCATTCGCTGACCCCGCTCCATCGATGATACGCGCAGCCGTTCATAGGCGTCGTGTTCACTGAGCTGGTATTCGTCCATCAACAATCGCTTGGCCCGTTCAACCAGCTTGCGTTCATTTAACGCCTGGCGGGCCTCGTCGCGCTCGTCATTGGCCGTCAGCAGGCGCCGCGTCTGCGAATGCAGCATCTCCAGCACCGACCGCCCCAAGTGATGACCCAAGCCATCACGCGGCACCGTGCTCAGGTCCAGCGCCTGGACATTGAACAGCAGCGCCTGATCTGCGCAGGCGGCACTCTCAAGGCTGACCAGCCGGCTGAGCAGCGTGCGATGGTTGTCCAGATCGGCGCGCGCCTGGCGGATGCTCGCCTGACAGGTGCTCGACAGCACCTGGGCCAGACGGGTTTCCACCTCGCGCATGGCATCGATACGGGCGGTGGTCAGGTCAAACCATATCTGCGACAGCGTCGGATCGACCCGCTCGCTTTCGGACGTCTTCAGCGCCACGGTCCTGAGCCGGGTCACCTGCGCCGAGGTGTCGCTGGCCTGCAGGTTCAGCCACAGGCGCCATGCTTCATCATCGGCAAACTCGGCGAACGTCTGAAAGCAGAGTTCCTGCCCCTGCACCAGATGTTCGATGCGCTCGCGCACCAGCGTATCGAAAAAACCCGCCGCGAAACCGTTCACCCCGATCGCGCGCTCCTGCCCCGCCAGCTCCTTGCCCTGCATGAAATTGAACAGCGCCACCAGCACGCGGGTGACAGGAGGATCGATCGCTGTGTCGGCCGCCTCGAATACCACTGCCAGCAACCCGCCGATCAGGCGCGTCAGTGCCGCCGTGGCCTCGACCGGGGTCAGGCGCTGATCGCGAATGCGTCGGCGCAAGCCCGGCAGATCGTCGAGCGCGTGCATGACGAACGCCAGACGGTTGAACAGCCGCGCACGGTCCGAAGCGCTCGCCGATTCCAGATCGATGCCGTCAAAACAGGCGACGACACGCTGCTCGACGGCGCTGGCCTGCGCGCTCAATGCATCAAGCCGGGGCAATTGACGAGTGTCCTTGCTGCCCAGATAGACATTCGAATACCCCCGCTCGCGCTGCAAGGCATGCACCCATTGGCTGATCAGCGTGACCAGCTCACAGGTCTGCGCCAGGCCCTCCAGCCCCGCCAGCTCGCTGCGCCGGGCGGCGAGCATGAAACGCAAAGCCGGCGGCATGTGGGTGTCGGTCATACGCGTCAATTCTCAGGCAGGAAACCGACCAATCATGCAAAAGCAGGGCCTTTGCCGGTCTTCAGCCACTGTCTGGCCTCAGCCTTGTTGCGTCAGGGCTTCAAAGGCTTCCTCGATGTCGCTGGCTCGCGTCGGACGAACCAGCCGCGTGACCTCCTGGCCATCGCGCATGAACACCAGCGTTGGCCAGAGTTTGACGCGGAACGAGCGGCCCAGACGGCGACCGCTGCCGTCTTCGATTTTCAGCCGGCGTACCTGCGGATAGTCCGCACTCACCTCACCGATCAACGGTTGTGCGGCAGTACAGTGCCCGCACCAGTTGGTGCCGAATTCGATGACGCTGGCGCCAGCCAATGCATCCACGTCGGCGCGAGTGAGGGTTTCTGGAACGTAGGGCTGGCCGGACATTTCAACTCCCGATGAGGCGTGCGTCGCCTCGTGGCTGTTCATGGATGGGCGTTTCAGGAATGCGTGCTGGGTGATCGCCTGGCGGCAAGTCTAACCACGCACGCGGTGATGAAACAAAGACCCGCCAGGGCAGCAGCGGTTTCCTAGACATCAAACCACCGATCACTTTCATTTGAATAGTGACTTGCACAATGAAAGCCACATCGTTAGATTACACCCATCATTTAGAAGCCGTCACCGGTTTCGGAGGTCTGGTCATGAAGAAGAAAAGTTTCGCCGACATGCCCTGCCCGATCGCCCACAGCCTGGAACACGTGGGTGACTGGTGGAACATTCTGATCCTGCGTGACATGTCTTACGGCCTGAGCCGGTTCGATGAATTTCAGAAAAGTCTGGGCATCGCCAGCAATACCCTCACCCGTCGCCTCCAGGGGCTGATGGCGTCGGGGCTGGTCGAGCGCTGCGCCTACAGCGACAAACCGATCCGTTATGACTATCTGCTGACCGAACGTGGACGCGATTTTCGCCCTGTGGTCCTGACGCTCATGAAATGGGGCAGCCAGCATTTCTCGGACAACGGCTCGAACATCGAGCTGATCGACGAAACCACCGGCGAGCCCGTCGACCTGGTGCTGGCCGACGCCAACACCGGCAAGCGCATCAGCATGCGCGATCACAGCCTGCGCTACAAAGGCGAAGACAGTATTTCCGCGTGGCGCCTGGAGACGAGCCGCGCCCGTCGCGATGCCTATCGCAAGCACCTTCCCCCTTCCCAACCTCTGCTGATCAACAGGTAATCCGCGATGAACAACCCCCAGACCGTCACCGAGCCCGCCGCCGCTGCTGCGCCGTCGAAACCCGCCCGGGGCAAACGCTTGATGCTGTTGCTGCTGGTGGCCGTCATCGTCGTCGGTGCCGTGATTTTCGGCCTGCACTGGTGGACGGTCGGGCGTTTCCTCGAGTCGACCGACGATGCCTACGTCGGCGGCGATGTCACGGTGATCGGGCCCAAAGTCCCGGGTTACATCACCGCATTGAAGGTGGTCGACAACCAGTTCGTCCACGCCGGCGATCTACTGGTGAAGATCGATGATCGCGATTACCTGGCCGCGCTGGCCAAGGCCGAAGGCGCGGTGGCCGCGCAAGAAGCGTTGCTTGCCAACCTGGATGCCACCGAGCAGTTGCAGCATGCGGTGGTGAGCCAGGCGAAAGCCGGCATCGACGCCGCGAACGCCGAAACTGTGCGCTCTCGCGATGACCAGAAGCGTTATGAGGTGCTGTCGGGCCGCTCGGCCGTGTCGATCGAAAGCTTCCAGCGTGCCGACGCCACCTATAAGACCGCCCAGGCCAACGGCGCCCGCGCGCAGGCTTCCATGCTCGCTTCGCAACGCCAGTTGGACGTCATCGCCACGCAGAAACAACAAGCCCGCGCGGCCCTGGCCCAGGCCCGCGCCGAACGTGACCTGGCTCGTCTCAATGTGGCCTACACCGAGCTTCGCGCACCGGTCGACGGCGTGATCGGCAATCGCCGGGCGCGCGTGGGCGCCTACGCGAGCGCCGGCTCACAGCTGCTGTCCGTAGTGCCCGCGACCGGGCTGTGGGTCGACGCCAACTTCAAGGAAGACCAACTGACGCACATGCAAGTCGGCCAGGCCGTCACCATCGAAGCCGACGTATTGCCGGGCCAGGTTTTCCACGGTCATCTGGACAGTCTGGCGCCCGCGACCGGCTCGCAGTTCAGTGTCCTGCCGCCGGAAAACGCCACCGGCAACTTCACCAAGATCGTCCAGCGGGTGCCGGTGCGGGTGTACCTGGACGGCGACGACGGCAACCTCGGCAAATTGCGTCCGGGGCTCTCGGTGATTGCCCAGGTCGATACCAAGGCCGTGGCGCGCAATGACGGCGCGCAAGCCGGCAACGTCGCCAGCGCGGCCGACGGGAAAACCGCGCCATGAGTGCCACTCCCGCCAATCCCGGCGCTGCGGCAGCGCGACGCAACGGCCCAGTCGACGCGGCCTCGATGCCGACGATGGCGAAAGTGTTGGCGTTCGCGAGCATGTGCCTGGGCATGTTCATCGCCCTGCTGGACATCCAGATCGTGTCGGCCTCGCTGCGTGACATCGGCGGCGGCCTCTCGGCGGGCTCCGATGAAACGGCCTGGGTGCAGACCAGTTACCTGATCGCTGAAATCGTCGTGATCCCACTTTCCGGCTGGCTTGCCCGGGTGTTCTCCACACGCTGGTTGTTTTGCGCTTCTGCGGTGGGATTCACCCTCGCCAGCCTGTTGTGCGGTCTGGCCTGGAACATCCAGAGCATGATCGCCTTCCGCGCGTTGCAGGGGTTTCTCGGGGGCTCGATGATCCCCATGGTGTTCACCTCGGCCTTCATGTTCTTCACCGGCAAACAGCGGGTGATCGCGGCTTCGACCATCGGCGCCATCGCTTCCCTCGCCCCGACGCTGGGGCCGGTGATCGGCGGCTGGATCACCGACGTGTCGTCGTGGCACTGGCTGTTCTACATCAATCTGGTGCCGGGTATCTTCGTCGCGGTCGCGGTGCCGATGCTGGTCAACATCGATTCGATGGACCTCAAGCTGCTGCGGGGCGCCGATTACATCAGCATGGTGTTTCTCGCGCTGTTCCTCGGTTGCCTGGAGTACACCCTCGAAGAGGGACCGCGCTGGAACTGGTTCAGCGACCAGACCATCCTCACCACCGCGTGGGTGTCCGGCGTCGCCGCACTGGCGTTCATCAGCCGCACGCTGTTGGTGAAAAATCCGGTGGTGGACCTGCGCGCCTTGAGCGACCGCAACTTTGCGCTGGGCTGTTTTTTCTCGTTCGTCACCGGGATCGGTCTGTTCGCGACGATTTATCTGACGCCGCTGTTTCTGGGTCGGGTTCGCGGGTACAGCGCGCTGGAAATCGGTGAAGCGGTGTTTTCCACCGGCGTGTTTCAGCTCGCTGCCATTCCGGTGTACGGGTTTCTGGCCAACCGCGTCGATCTGCGCTGGATCATGATGTTCGGGCTGTCACTGTTTGCGTTGTCGATGTGGGACTTCTCGCCGATCACCCATGACTGGGGCGGCCATGAACTGTTGCTGCCGCAAGCCATTCGCGGCTTTGCCCAGCAGATGGCGGTGCCGCCAACGGTCACGCTGACACTGGGCAGCCTGCACCCCTCACGCCTGAAACAGGCCTCGGGTTTGTTCAATCTGATGCGCAACCTGGGCGGCGCCATCGGCATTGCGGCCTGCGCCACGATCCTCAACGACCGTACCAACCTGCACTTCACTCATCTGGCCGAGCACCTTAATACCCGCAATGAGGCGATGAACAACTGGTTGAGCACCGTCACCGGCAACTTCGCCAATCTGGGACAGAGCGCCGCTGATGCCAGCCATTCCGCACTGCACCAGCTCTGGTTGCTGACGTACCGTGAAGCGCAGACGCAGACCTATGCGGATGCGTTCCTGGCGATCATGGTCTGCTTCATCGTCGCGGTTGCCATGGTGCCGTTGATGCACAAGGTCGTGCCACCGAAAGCCCCGTCAGCCGACGCGCACTGACCGACGAGACCGCCCTCACCATGACCACCCACTCATTTGCGCACTCTGTCTGGAGGACAGCCCCATGACCGCTCCGGCCTCTCGCTTTAACCGCAGTGGCGTCTTCGCCTTCGGCGCGCTGTTCACTGCCCTGGTCGGCTGCACAGTGGGCCCGGACTACCAGCGCCCGCCAGACAGCCTGACCGCCACGTACCAGAATCAGTCACTGCTCCAGCAACGGGTTGGCGAGACGCCGGCCCCCGCACTGGACAGCTGGTGGACCGGGTTCAACGATCCCGAATTGAACCGGATCGTTCAGCGTGCACTGGATCAGAACCTCGATCTGGCCGCCTCGTTTGCGCGGGTCGAACAGGCGCGGGCGGTCGCGCAACAGGCCGGCGCCATTCGCCTGCCTCAAGGCGCGCTGGATGCGCGGGTGGTGCGTCAGCGTCAGTCTATCGAGAGCCCTCAAGGTGAGGTGGGCAGCGCATTTCCCGGTTACGATCGCAATCAGACGCTGGAAACCCTCGGCGTCGGCGCCAGCTGGGAAGCGGATCTGGCCGGCGGTCTGAAGCGTGGCGAAGAGTCAGCGATCGACGAGGCCCAGGCGGCCGAGGCCAGTCATGCAGGCGTGCGCATTTCGGTCGCCGCCGAAGCGGCGGACGCCTACTTCCGCATCCGAGGCGCCCAACAGCGCCTGGCGGTTGCACAGGATCAGATCAACACACAGGACAACCTGCTGAACCTGATCAACGACCGCATGGGCAGTGGCCTCGCGACCCATCGCGAGCAAGCGCAGGCTCAGGCGCTGGTGTCGCAAGCGCGCGCGACGCTCCCGCCCCTGCGCACCGAGCTCGCCACCCAGCTCAACCGGCTCGATGTCCTGATGGGCGCGCAGCCCGGCACTTGGTCGCGCACACTCAGCGACAGCGCCCAGCCTTACAGCGTGCCGACCATCATCGACAGTCAGGGACCGGCGGAGCTGCTGCGGCGCAGGCCCGACGTGATCGCGGCCGAGCGCCGACTGGCAGCGTCGAACGCGCGCATCGGTGCGGCAATGTCCGAGTATTACCCGAAGGTTTCGTTGTCCGGTCTGCTGGGCTTCGACACGGTCCACAGCGGTGAATTGTTCACCTCGTCGGCCTTTCAGCCGCAGGCGATCCTCGGCCTGCATTGGCGCTTGTTCGACTTTGGCCGCGTGGATGCGCAAGTCGCGCAAGCCAAAGGCGCCAATGCTCAAGCCCTCGCCGAATACCGCCAGGCAATGCTCAAAGCCACCGAAGACGTGGAAAACGCCATCGTCACGCTGGTCGAGCTGGAACGGCAACGGGTCGAGGTGGATCAGGAAGTCGCTGCGCACCAGACCGCACGCGATGCCGCGCAGGACGCCTACACCGGTGGCGCGATCAGCCTGGTCGAAGTGCTGGATGAGGACCGCCAGTTGCTGACCTCTCGCGATCAACTGGCGCAATTACGCGCCAACGACGCGCGCGCGGCCGTGTCGACTTTCCGCGCGCTTGGCGGCGGTTGGCCTCAGGCGAAACGGGACGTGACGAAACAATGAATCGCGCAACGGACGGCGGTGGACAGCCACGACAACGATGGCGACAGAACCTGCGCCTTCGTGAGCAAGCTCACTCCCACAGAGCTCTCCGGGTATTCCCGGACTCTCCGGCCACACCCAAATCCCGCAGGAGCGCGCTTGCCCCGGCCGGTCGAAACCCCGAACCCTCGCAACACCCACCTGTAGGAGCGAGCTTGCTCGCGAAGAGGCCCGCAGAGCTGCCGCAACGGTGGCGGTAAACTTTCAGAAACTCACTCCCGCAAGGCCCTTCCATGGCGCCTTCGCGGCAGTGATCGGTATCCGCTCAGCCCTTGATGAAGCCCAGCAGGATTTCGTTGATTTCTTCGGGCTGGACGTTGCACATGCCGTGGGAACCGCCTTTGACCACGTGCAGGGTCGAGCCCTTCACCAGTTCGTGGCTCTTGTAGCCCGACGCAACGATCGGCACGATCTGGTCGTCGTCGCCGTGCAGAATCAACGTCGGCACATCGATCTTTTTCAGGTCTTCGGTGAAGTCGGTCTCCGAGAACGCCTTGATGCAATCGAACTCGCCCTTGACGCTGCCGAGCATGCCGAGCGCCCAGAACGAGTCGATGGCGCCTTGAGAAACCTTGGCACCGTCGCGGTTGAAACCGAAGAACGGCACGGCCAGGTCTTTGAAAAACTGTGAGCGGTCGGCGGTGAAGCCTGCACGAATCCCGTCAAACACCTCCATGGGCAGGCCCTCAGGGTTGGCGGCGGTTTTCAGCATGATCGGCGGAACGGCGCCGATCAACACGGCCTTGGCCACACGCGACGAACCGTGGCGGCCGATGTAACGGGCCACTTCGCCGCCACCGGTGGAATGCCCGATCATGATCGCGTCTTTGAGGTCCAGCGCTTCGAACAACTGCGCCAGGTCATCGGCGTAGCTGTCCATGTCGTTGCCATCCCAGGTCTGGCCAGAGCGGCCGTGACCACGACGGTCATGGGCAATGACGCGATACCCTTTCTGGCCAAGGAACAGCATCTGTGCATCCCATGCATCGCCGTCCAGCGGCCAGCCGTGGGAGAACACGATAGGCTGGCCAGTGCCCCAGTCCTTGTAGAAAAACTCGGTGCCGTCTTTCAGCGTCAGAATAGACATGAAGCGCAATCTCCGGGAAATATGCAGGGAACGTACAGCGTAGACCGGGATTGTGACGATGCATTGAAGAAATGTGCTTGTTTACAGGCGTTCCGCAGCCTGCAGTGGCCTCTTCCCGGCTGAAGCCGGTCCTACAGACGCTGCAGGCCTTTCGTAGGACCGGCTTTAGCCGGGAAGGCGTCGGATGTTGCGCCGGCAATCAATGGGGCGTTCCACACTTCCACCGGAAACATCCGCGTGAGCGCGGCCAAAATGCGCCGCCAACGTAATCGTGCCGCCGCTAGAGTTGCATCCCGTCCCGCGCGATGAGCACATTGCCCGGCAGTGCCGCAGCTTGCTCGATCAGCCAGGCATCCAGGGTGTGGCCGATGTGGGTCAGCACGCCGCGCCTTGGCTGCAGGTTGTCGATGATCTGCAGGGCCAGGGTCAGGTCGTTGTGATTGCGGGGGGCTTGCGCCTGGGGCGGCATCGAGCAGTCGAGGATCAGCAGATCGAGCGACTGGCGCCGCAGAAATGCCGCCGTCTCCTCCGGCAAGCCGACGGTGTCGGTCAGGTAGGCGACACGACGCCCGCCGCCTTCGAGCAGGTAACCCAGCGTCGGCCTGGAATGCACCAGCGGCAACGCCGTCACTTGCAGCTCAGCGAATGCGCGGCTTTCGAACGGCATGAACGGCTGACTGAAATCCAGTATTCCCGGGTGTTTGTACAGGTCCGCCAGCCCTTCCGGATCCGCCGGCCCATGCACCGGGATCACCAGCCCCTGCCCCCAGCGCAGGTGCAGCAGACCCTGCGCATGGTCAGCGTGGTAATGGGTCTGAAAGATGCCGCTCAGCGTGCGCGGCGCAAAGCGTTCGGTCAGGTCCGTGAGGCCGCTGTCGATCAACCAGCGTTGCCCCTCCAACTCGACCAGCGCGCAACAGGGCCGCCGGCGCAACTGCGAGTCCGCATGCGCTGCCTCGCACGCCCGACACTGGCACCCGTAGACCGGCACTTGCCGCGCATCCCCCGTTCCCAGCAAGGTCAGGCGCATGCGTGCTCCCGGTCGATGCGCTGCAGCAACCGCGCGACGGTCTGATCGAGCGCGCCGGAATTGTCCAGCAGCATCAATGAAGGATTGTGCTCGATCAGGTCATCGGCAAACTGCGCATTACGGGCCAGGCGCGCTTCGATCTCCTGCGGCGATTCACGGCCGCGTTCCAGCAAGCGATGACGCAGGACCACCTGATCGACGCTGAGCAAGACCACCAGCATGTCGGGATAACGCTCGCGGGCCTGGGACAGATGCCCGCGCGAGCCATTGACCAGCACGTCATGCCCGTCGCCCAGCCATTGATCGATATCTTTGCCGATGCCGTAATGCAGGCCGTTGGCAAACCAGCTCAGGGCAAATGCACCCTGAGCCTGCATCTCGCTGAATTGCTCGACGCTGACCGCCTGGGCGGCCTCGCCCCTGGCTTCCGCGGACCGGGTGATGACGCGGCGCACGATCCGGCAGCCGCGGGCGGCCATGGGTTCGCGCGCGGCATCGAGCAGGCTGTCCTTGCCCGAACCGGACGGTCCGATGAGATAGATCAACCTGCCTGCCATCAAAACACCCTCTTCGCTTGCCGCCAGACCTGCTGAATGACCGGTAATGTGCCCACTGCACGGGCGTGGATCAGGTCGCCGCGCAAGCCGCTGCGGATTTCACCCCGGTCATGCAGCCCCGCTGAACGCGCAGGCGCCAGGCTGACCGTGGTCACCGCGCGCGCCAGACCGGCGCCTGGCAGCGCACCGCCGCGATCCTGCTGCGCCGCCTGTTCCAACTGATCGCCCAGGGCGAACGCCGCCTGCAGCAGGCTGGCCGGATAGTAATCGCTGGACAGAATATCCAGTAGCCCTTCTTTAGCAAGGGTAGCCGCTGCGATGTTGCCCGAGTGCGAACCGCCACGAACGATGTTCGGCGCGCCCATCAGTACGCTCATGTCCAGTCGGCGGCAGGCTTGCGCCGCTTCCAGTGTCGTCGGGAATTCAGCGATGGTCATGCCGTAAGCTGCGGACTCCTCGACGTGCTCCACCGTGGCGTCATCATGGCTGGCGACCGACAGACCGCGGGCCAGGCAGATATCGACGATCGCCTTGCGGTAACGGTCGCTGTAAATCTTCGAGTTGGCGACCTGTTCGACGATGAACGCGTCCATCTGCTCGCTGCTCAGGTGATATTTACCCATGTAGTACTCGCGGTATTTGGATTCAAGGGCAAACTGACGCTGACCCGGCGAGTGGTCCATGGTCGACACCAGTTGCACCAGCGGCTGCTCAACCAGATCGCGGAACACGCTGAGCGTGTCCGGGTGACAGACCTCGCAGCGCAGGTGCAGGCGATGCTCGGCGCGGGTCATGTCGGCGGCGTTGGCGCTGGCGATTGCCTCGACCATACCGGGCAATTGCTGCATGCGCTTGCCCTTGGGATTCACATCCCCGATCGACAACGCGTCGAACACCGTCGTGATGCCCGCGGCGATGATCTGCGCATCGTGGCTCATGACCGCCGAGGCCGACGGCCAGTCCACGCCGGGACGCGGGCTCAAGTGTTTTTCCAGATTGTCGGTGTGCAGTTCCACCAGTCCCGGCAGCAGGTAGTCGCCGTCCAGGTTCTGCGCCTGTGGCAGGTAACTGACGCCACGGTCGACGTCGTCGATCAGGCCGTCGCGCAATACCACGGTGCCTGTGAACACCTGATCGGCGGTGACGATGCGCGCATTGGTCAGAATCTGTTCGTTCAGCATTGCTGCAACTCCTTGGCCGTCAGGCTCTTGTCGGACAGTGCTTGCGGGGTCATGTCCAGATGGCGATCCGATACCGCTTCGCGGGCCAGACGGTCGTGGAAGATGCCGATCACCGCAGTGCCGGCGCTCTTGGCCTCATTGATCAGTTCGAGCACCACCTGACGGTTGCCGTCATCCAGCGATGCGGTGGGTTCGTCCAGCAGCATCACCGGCCAGGGCACCATGAAGCCTCGGGCGATGTTGACGCGTTGCTGCTCGCCGCCGGAAAACGTACCCGGCGCCAGCTGCCACAGGCGCTGGGGAATGTTCAGGCGGCTCAACAGATGTTCGGCACGGGCCTGGGCCTCCTCACGGTGCCAGCCTCGGGCAAGCGCCGGCTCCATCACCACGTCCAGCGTCGCCACCCGAGGAATCACCCGCAAAAACTGGCTGACATAGCCAAGTGTCTGCTGACGCACGGCCAGCACATCGCGCGGCACGGCGCCGACCAGCTCCAGCCACTGGCCCTGGTGTTGCACGCGAATGCTCCCGCCCGCTGGCAGATAGTTGCCATACAGCGTACGCAGCAGCGTGCTCTTGCCTGCCCCGGAATGCCCGTGCAACACCAGGCATTCACCGCCACGCACCGAGAAACTCAGGCCGCGCAGCACATTGAGCACCACCCCGTTCTGCTGATGCAGGGTAAAGGTCTTCGAGAGGTCACGGACCTCGATCAGCGTGTTCATCAAAGCCACTCCATAAGCCGGATCAGGGCGGTCATCAAGGTTGCAGCACCGAAGACACCAGCAACTGCGAATACGGGTGTTGCGGATCGTCGAGGATCTGATCGGTCAGCCCGGTTTCCACCACGCGCGAACGGCGCATGACCATCAGCCGGTCAGCCAGCAATCGCGCCACGGCCAGATCGTGGGTGACGATCACCACCGCCAGATCCAGTTCGCGGACCAGCCCGCGCATCAGGTCAAGCAGGCGCGCCTGCACCGAGACATCCAGCCCGCCGGTCGGCTCATCCATGAACACCAGTCGCGGCCCGGAAACCAGGTTGCGGGCGATCTGCAGGCGCTGCTGCATGCCGCCGGAAAAGGTCCTTGGCAAGTCGTCGATACGCGCCGGATCGATTTCCACCTGATCGAGCCAGTCGAGACCCGCGGCGCGCAGTTGCTGATAATGGCGGATGCCCTGAGCCATCAGCCGCTCGCCGATGTTGGCGCCGGCCGACACCGCCATGCGCAGGCCGTCACGGGGGTTCTGTTCGACGAACCCCCACTCGGTGCGCAGCAACGTCCGGCGCTCGGCTTCGCTGGCGCTGTAAAGGTCCAGCCACGTCCCCTGCGTCGTGCGGTAATCGATCACCCCGCTGTCCGGCGGACAACGCCCGCTGAGCAACGAAAGCAGTGTCGATTTGCCGGAGCCGGACTCGCCGACGATGCCCAGTACTTCGCCCGGGTAGAGCTCGAAACTCACGTCCTGACAGCCCTTTTCCGGGCCATACAACTTGCTCAGGCCGTTGACCTTGAGCAGCGGCAGCGCCGGGTCGGCGGCCACGGCCTGATGAACCTTCTGAGCTGCGTTCATTGGCCTGTCCTCCCTTCGTTGACGCGCTGGGCGCAGTAATCGGTGTCCGAGCAGACGAAGCGCTGGGTGCCCTGATCATCCAGAATCAGTTCATCGAGGAACGAGTCATGACTGCCGCAGATGGCGCAGTTATGTGCCCATTTCTGCACCTCGAACGGGTGGTCCTCGAAATCCAGGCTGGTGACGCGGGTGAAGGGCGGGACGGCGTACAGGCGTTTCTCGCGACCGGCGCCGAACAGCATCAGCGCCGGGCTCATGTCGAGTTTCGGGTTATCGAATTTGGGGATCGGCGACGGGTCCATCACGTAGCGCTCGTCCACCGTCACCGGATAGGCGTAAGCCGTGGCGATGTGGCCGAAGGTGGCGATGTCTTCGTAGAGCTTGACGTGCATCACGCCGTAGTCGTTCAGCGCGTGCATGGTGCGGGTCTCGGTTTCCGAGGGCTCGATGAACCTCAGCGGCTCGGGAATCGGCACCTGATACACCATGATCTGGTCGCTGTGCAGCGGCGTTTCCGGAATCCGGTGGCGGGTCTGGATGATCGTCGCTTCAGGCGTACGCTCGGTGGTCGCGACACCGGCGGTGCGCGCGAAGAAGCGGCGAATCGACACCGCGTTGGTGGTGTCGTCGGCGCCCTGGTCGATGACCTTGAGCACGTCTTCTGCGCCCAGAATGGCCGCGGTGAGTTGCATGCCACCGGTACCCCAGCCGTACGGCAGCGGCATTTCACGACCGCCGAATGGCACCTGATAGCCGGGAATCGCCACCGCCTTGAGCAGGCCGCGACGGATCATGCGTTTGGTCTGTTCATCCAGATAGGCGAAGTTGTAAGCCTCATCGCGGGATTCCCGGGGTGAGCGACGAGGTTGCGTAGCAGCGTTCATCGGGCTTGCTCCTTGGCAGGCGTGCGCAGTTTGCGGATCAGCTCCAGTTCGGCCTGGAAGTCGACGTAGTGCGGCAGCTTGAGGTGCGAGACGAAGCCGTTGGCTTCAACGTTGTCGCAGTGCGCCAGGACGAATTCCTCCTGCTGCGCCGGTGAGACGATTTCTTCGGCGTACTCGCCGGCACGCAGGGAGCGATCCACCAGCGCCATGCCCATGGCCTTGCGTTCGGCATGCCCGAAGGCCAGACCGTAGCCGCGGGTGAACTGCGGCAGTTCGCTGGCGGAGCCGACGAACTGGTTGACCATTTCGCATTCGGTGACTTCGATCGCGCCGATGGAGATCGGGAAACCCAGCTCTTCCGGCTCGATCCAGACGTCCACTTCACCCACGCGGATTTCCCCCGCGAAGGGATGATTGCGGCCATAGCCGCGTTGCGTGGAATAACCCAGCGCCAACAGGAAGCCCTCGTCGCCGCGGGTCAGCGCCTGCAGACGCTCGGCGCGGCTGGCCGGGTATTCCAGCGGCTCGCGGGTGATGTCGGCGACCGGCGCGCCGGTATCGGCCTCCTCCTTGATCAGCCCTTCCCTGGCCAGCAGCCCCAGTACCCGCGGGCACGCCTCGACGCGGGCATCGGCGCGGGTCTGCGGCCCTGCATGGTCGCCTTCGGCGAGCAGGCTGAAATCCAGCAGGCGGTGGGTGTAGTCGAAGGTCGGGCCGAGCAACTGGCCGCCGGGCACGTCCTTGAACGTGGCCGACAGACGACGGTTGAGCAGCATGTTCGAGGTGTCGATCGGCAAGCTTGCGCAAAAGCGCGGCAAGGTGGTGCGATAGGCGCGCAGCAGGAAGATCGCTTCCACCAGATCGCCGGCTGCCTGCTTGATGGCCAGCGCGGCCAGTTCTTCGTCGTACAGCGAACCTTCGGTCATGACCCTGGCCACGGCCAGCGGCAGCTGTTGCTGGATCTGCGCGACGGCAAGCTCGGCGACCGACGTGTCGCCCCGGCGTTTTTTGGCCAGCAGCTTGTGGGCGTTATCGATGGCCTGCTCGCCACCCTTGACGGCAACGTACATCAGGCACCTCCCTTGGCAACAGCGGGTTTGAAGGCGACCTGAGTGCTGCGTGGCAGGCCCATCAGCTCGCTGCCCGCGAGAAAAAACACATCGATGCCGCGGGGAAAATCGTTACGCGAGTCGCGCTCTTCCCAGAAAGCTTCCTGCAGCGGCAGACTGACGTGGTTCTGGTTCTCGATGCCGGGCCCGCGCAGCGCCACCTGACGGCCGCCCTGCAGGCTCGGCAGCTGAATCAGCAGCGTGCACGATTGATCCGGGTAACGGTCGTTGCCCAGGTCGAACCCGCTGAGGTCGTGCAGCTGGCTGTCATCGAGCAGCGCAAAGCGTGCGTTCTGGCGGTCGCTGACAATCGGGCAACCGCAATGAAATGTCAGGTTGGCGCGGATCGCCTGAGTGTCGAAGGCGGGCGCCAGCCACAGCGGCGTGTCGACATCCAGCAATGCCAGGCACATGGCGTGGCTTGCCGCCGCGAGCCCCTCCAGGTGCGGCGGAGTCTGTGCGCTCAACAGGCTCTGGGCGACGCCGGGACCGGCCAGTGCCTTGAGCGCCGCGCGAAAGCTGCGCTGCGAATCAAGCACCGGATCAGCGAAAGCAGGCTGTAACAACGACGCAGTAACGAGAGAGGTGCTCATCAGTTTTCTCCTCTGACCAGCGTGAAGAAGTCCACTTTGGTCGCGGCGGTTTCGGCTTGTTGTTGTGAACGGCGTTCGGCGTGGGCCAGCGCCAGCGGTTCGATCAGCTCACGCATCCAGTGAGCCTGTTGCGCGCCTTGCAGATGCGCGTCGGCCAGCGCTGCGAGTTCGGCCAGCGCCTTGTCGCGACCGGCCAGGTAGCTGTAACCGGTGCGCCCGTCGGCCAGCCGCACCACACAGCGGGTGACGCTCATTTCGCCGACATTGAACGGCGCGCCGTTGCCGCCCATGCGCCCACGCACCAGGGCCATGCCGATTTCCGGCGCGCGGATCAGTTGATACTCGGCATCGCGCAGGGCGGCCTCGTGAGGCAGCAACTCGGCGCGGCGGCTGCGCGACAGCACGCCGATCCAGTGTTGACGGGCCGCCTGTTCGGGCGCGGTGTCGAAAGCGGATGTTGCAGTCATCGAAGGCATCTCCATCAGGTGACGATCTGATACTGAAAGCGGTCGGAGCGGCTGGTGGAATGAGCGATTTCCACGGGCTGTCCGCTGGCATCGCGGGAAAGGGTGAGCACGGTCAGCGCGGGCAGATGGCGCGGCATCAGCAGCACGCTGGCCTCTTCCCGACTGGGCAGACGCGCCCCGATCAGGCTGAACGTGCGGGTCAGCGCAAGGTTGCGCGCGGCCAGAAACTCGCGCACCGAGCCACTCTGGTAGTCCGCCAGCAGGCCGGCGCGCGTGGCGCAATAACGGTGGCGAATCAAACTCACCGGCTGACCGTCGAGGCGGCGCAGGGTCTGCAGTTCGATCAGCGGCGCGTGCTCTTCCAGGCCCAGATGCTCGGCTTCTTCACGCGTGGCCACACACCGGCGGCGCTGCAACAGAACCGCTTCGACGCCATGGCCCAAGGCAGAAAGCGACTGGCTGTAGGCGCTCTGCGCCGCCACCGGATACACCAGCGGGCGTCCCAGCACTTGCGTGCCTTTGCCTTGGCGACGCAGCAGGCAACCTTCGCGCACCAGTTCATCGATGGCGCGGCGGATGGTGTGGCGATTGACGTCGAAGCGTGCCGCGAGCCGGGTTTCGGCCGGCAGGTATTCGCCCGCGATGTAGCTGCCGAGTTCGCTGCGCAGGGTTTCTGCCAGTTCGCGGTACATCGGTTCACGGCACTCGGGGTCAGCTTGTCTAGACAAATGCATGGCTAAAAAAAAGGGTTCGCACCCTCTCCTGTCGTGATCGTTAAATGAATTGCTTGCGCAGGCGCTGGGAGAAGATGTCAATCACACTGACCACCACGATGATCACCAGCAGCACTGCGCAGGTCTGGGGGAACTGGAACGCGCGGATGTTTTCCCAGAGGATCACGCCGATGCCGCCGGCGCCGACCATGCCCACCACCGTGGCCGAGCGCACGTTCGACTCGAAGCGGTAGAGCGCATAGGAAATCCACAGCGGCATGACCTGCGGAATGACACCGAAGATCACTTCCTGCAGCGCACTGGCGCCGGTCGCCCGCACCCCTTCCACGGGACCTGGGTCGATGGCCTCGACCGCTTCGGCGAACAGTTTGGCAAGCACGCCAGTGGTGCTGATCCACAGCGCCAGCACACCGGCGAACGGACCCAGGCCGACCGCGACGACGAAGAGCATCGCGAAGACCATTTCATTGATCGAACGGAAGGCGTCCATCACCCGGCGCAGCGGCTGGTGAATCCACCACGGCGTGATGTTGTCCGCGCACAGCACACCCAGCGGCACCGAGCAGACGATCGCCAGCAGCGTGCCCCACAGCGCGATGTGCACGGTGACGATCATTTCCTTGAGGTAGGCGCGCCATTCGTGGAAATCCGGTGGGAAGAAATCCCCGGCGAAGGTCGCCATGTTGCCGGCGTCGCGATACAGCGCCAGCGGGTTCATTTCGGCGCCGTGCCAGGCCCAGCCCATCACGGCCAGAAACAGGCCCCAGCCCAGGTATTGCAGCCAGTTGCGCTTGCCCCCGGCGGTTTCAAGGTATGCAGCGTGAGTGGTCATAAACGGTCCCGTTGGCTAACACTCGAACAGCGATATCGGGCGCGGCGCCCACCTGCAGCGGCGCCGCGCCGGTCACGTCAGCCCGCCTTGGCGGTGCTCTGTTTTTCCAGTTCGGAAATACGGTCCTGCAGCCTGGTCAGGCCGGCGTCGATCTCTTTCAGGCGCGCGGTTTTTTCATCGGCGCTCAAGCTGGTGCTGGCGGTGGTTTCGGTCTTCTGCTTGAACAGTTCAAGCTGGCGGATGGTTAGCAGCTGGTCATCCGAAGACTTGAGGAATTTGCCCATCTGCATGTTCTTCAACACGCTCTTTTCTTCCTCGGTGTCGCCGTAGTGCGCGAAGAAATCGCGGATCTTGTTCTTGGTCGCGTCGGACATGCCTTTGCGCCAGACCATCGGGTCGGCCGGGATGATCGGCGACTTCCAGATCACTTTGAGCAGGGCTGCCTTGTCCGGCTGAGTGACCTCCAGACGGTCCCAGCTTTCAGTGTTGAAGGTGGCGACATCCAGCTGCCCCTTGGCCACGCTCAGGGCGTTGACTTCGTGGCTGGAATTGAGCGTGCGTTTGAAGGCGGTGGCGGCGTCTACGTTGTTCTTGGCGAACACGTAATAGCCCGGGACCAGATAGCCGGACGTGGAGTTCGGATCACCGTTGCCGAAGGTCAGCTCCTTGGCGTGCTTGAGCATGTCCTCGACCGAATTGATCGGGCTGTCCTTGCGCGCGATGATCACGCTCCAGTAGCCCGGCGCACCATTGGCGGCGGCGGTCTGGGCGAAAATTTCGCCGCCCGAGCGGTCGACCGCCTCCATCGCCGCCTTGTTGCCCAGCCAGGCCACGTCGACCTTGTTGAAACGCATGCCCTGGATCAGGCCCGCGTAGTCGGAGGCGAAAGTGGCGTTGACGTTCAGGCCGGTCTTTTTCGACATGTCGTCGAGAAACGGCTGCCAGACGCTTTTCAGGTTTTGCGAAGACTCGGTGGACATGATGCCGAAGTTGATTGTGCTTTCGTCTGCCTGCGCGGCGCCTGTGAGGCAACCGGCAACAAGGGCGGCAGACGCGAGCACGCGACCGATACGGTTCAACATGGAGAGCTCCTGAAACGTGGGTTGAGGTGTTGCTGTTGTGGTCGTGCAGCGCTGACGGGCAACGCCATCCAGCGGCGCGCTCAGGCCTGTGCCAGCGTCAGTCGCGCGGGGCGCTCGGCGTGACGGGCCTGGTCGGCGAACATGAGGCTGGCGTCGGCGTCGGCGCCGTAAAGATCGTTGAGGAACTGGCCGCTCAGGTCAGCGCCATTGCCGTCGAAATGAATGCGGCCGTTTTTCAGCGCCACGGCCCGCGGGCAATAGCGCACGGCGTAATCGACCTGATGCAGAGTCACCACGACGGTCTTGCCGTCCTGGCGGTTGATGTCGGCGAGAATTTCCATGACCTTGCGCGCGGACTCGGGATCCAGCGAGGCGATCGGCTCGTCGGCGAGAATGACTTCGGCCTGCTGGGTCAGCGCCCGGGCGATGGCGACCCGTTGCTGCTGGCCGCCCGATAACGTCGAGGCGCGCTGCTTAGCCAGATCCGCCAGACCGACGCGGGCCAGATTGGCCAACGCACGGTCTTTCTCTTCGGCGTTGAACAGGCCCAGGCTGCCACGCCAGCGCGGCATGCGGCCCAGACAGCCCAGCAGCACGTTGTCGAGCACGCTCAGGCGACTGACCAGATTGAATTGCTGAAAGATGTAGCCGATGTCGGCACGCAGGCGGCGAACCTTGCTGTTGAGTCGTCCCGAGACTTGCACTTCGCGACCCAGCACCGTGACGGTGCCACCGTTGGCCCGGTCGCAGCAGGCAAGGCCCGCCAAGTGGCGCAACAGGGTGGATTTGCCAGAGCCGGATGCGCCGATCAGCGCTACCATTTCTCCGGGTTGTATAGACAATGCCAGGTCAACCAAAGCGGTCTTGCGAGCGAATGTCTTGTTCAAGCGGTCGACATGGATAGCTGCGTTCATGGGCTTCTCTTGTCTCATCTTGTCGTGTGGATCCGGCGTCCTGCCACCGGCGAAACGTGCGCCTTGCCCGTCCATGGCCGCGTTCGGTGCGAGTGACATTAGAGCGAGCGTGTGGCAGTTCGATGACCCGTCGATGACCGCGAGATAACAGTTCGTTGACTATTTGATGCGGGATGATTCGCGTATTTTGTCGACATGTTTGTGTAGAGCAGCGGTCTTGGCAGGATGCGGGCTAGACAAGTCGAACGACTGAAAAGCGCACATACCTTCGATGGCAGCGTATCAATGCATGAATTAACGACAGACAGCGTGCGCTCGCGGGCAAACGCGCGTCTGAAATGTCCACCGCCACGTCCTTCGCACAGGCGCAACGGGATGAACTGCACACGAATCCTCACCCTCATACTGCTCGGCGCCCTGTCCCTGATGGCAGGCGCCGACAATCAGGAGAACCGCACCTTGGCTGCAACCGGCTCTGCCCATTACCGCTTCGAACGCTTGAACGTCGACTCCCCGGACGGTCAGCGCCATTACCGCCTCGACATCGGCATCCCGCGCAACGCGGCGCCGGCCGCTGGCTATCCGGTGATGTATCTGCTGGATGGCAACAATGCGCTGGCCGAATTGCAGGACAGCTGGTTAGGCGAACTCGATGCGGGCGCTGCGCCGCTGCTGGTGATGATCGGCTACGACATCGACGGCACCTACGACGGCGAACAACGCACCCGCGACTACACGGGCGACACGGCGTCGGCGTTCCTGACGACGATCGAAACCGGCATCAAGCCGAAGGTGCAGGCAAACTGGTCGGTGGACCCGAAACGGCAGACGCTGTGGGGGCATTCGTTCGGCGGGCTGTTCGTGCTCGATGCGCTGCTGGCACGGCCCGATGCGTTCCAGACCTGGATCGCCGCCAGCGCCTCGCTGTGGTATCAGCCGACCACCTTCGATAAGGGCATGGCGCTGCGCGCATTGGCGCCCGAAACAGCGAAGCACGTGGTGATCGTCAAGGGCGAAAGAGAAGGCAAGTCGCCAATCGCGCAATTCGATGGCGGCTCGCCGCAGAGAAGGCAGCAGATGCAGGCCGTGCCCGCCGACGCCAATCGCCTGCTGGCGGAGCATCTGGCGACGCTGCCCGGCACCGAGGCCAGTTACCGGGCATTCAACGGACGCAACCATGGCCAGATGTTCACCACGGCGTTGCATCTGGGTTTGCGGATGGCGGCCGGATTGCCCGGCCAGCCGTGAGTCCCGCTATTTTACGCTGCGTTGACGACGGTCAGATCCGGAACGTGCCCACCAGATGCTGCAAGCGCGCAGTCTGGTGTTCAAGATGCCGGCAGGCGTCCAGCGTCGACTTCAGGTTGTCCACGCCTTCCTGATTGAGCGTGTTGATTTCAGTGATGTCGACGTTGATCGACTCGACCACCGCGGTCTGTTCTTCGGTGGCGGTTGCAACCGACTGGTTCATGCCATCGATTTCGCCGATGCGGCGGGTCACGCTGTTCAGGCGTTCGCCGGCCTGATTGGCGATGGTCACGCTGCTTTCGCTTTGACGCTGACTCTCCGTCATGTTGGCCACCGCGTCACGGGCGCCCACTTGCAGCTCTTCGATCATGCCCTGCACTTGTTGCGCTGAATCCTGGGTGCGATGCGCCAGGTTGCGCACTTCGTCGGCGACCACGGCAAAACCGCGCCCCGCTTCACCGGCACGCGCCGCCTCGATGGCCGCGTTGAGGGCCAGCAAGTTGGTCTGCTGAGAGATGCCGGTGATCACTTCCAGAATCTGGCCGATGTTGGCGGTCTTGTTGTTCAGGGTCTCGATGTTCGCGCAGGACTCACTGATCTTTTCCGACAACTGATTCATCGCCTTGATGGTCTGCGTGACCACACCCTGGCCTTCGGTCGCCAGTTGCGTGGCTTCGCTGGAGTGCTGCGAGGCGAGCGCAGCGTTCTGCGCGATCTCCTGGGCCGCGGCGCCAAGCTGGTTGATCGCTGCAGCCACGCTGCTGGTGCGGCTGGACTGCTGATCGGAGTTGCCCATGGACGAGTTGGACGCACCCACGACCCGCGCAGCGACCTCGCCCAGTTGGCCAGCGGTGGAAGCCACCTCCCGGATCGAGCCGTGAATACGCTCGACGAAGCGGTTGAAGGACAATGCCAGCGCGCCGAACTCGTCCTGCGAGACGATCGACAGTCGCTTGGTCAGATCGCCTTCGCCGTCGGCGATGTCCTGCATCGCCCGACCCATCTGGTGCAGCGGCTGCATGAGGACGCGAATCAGCAGGCCCAGCAGCAACATGATGATCGCGACGGCAATCACCATCGCCAGGATCGCCGAAGAACGGAATTCGCTGAGCATCGAATAGGCGGCGTCGCGGTCCAGAACCAGCGCCACATACCAGTTCGCCGAAGACAGGCCTTCGACCTTGGTGAACGAAATGAACTGCGCCTTGCCGGCCGATTCGATCTCGTAGACGCCGGGTGCGATTTTCGGTGCGCCACTTGGATAGGCTTCGCTGACGTTCTTCAGGACCAGCTTGCTGTCAGGGTGAATCAGAATCTTGCCGTCGGCGCTGACGATGTAGGCGTAACCATGTCCGCCGAAGTTCAGCGAGTTGATGGTCTTGCTGATGGCGTCCAGGGAGATGTCTGCACCGGCAACGCCGATCATCTGACCCTGCTGGCGGACCGGCGTCGCCAGGGTCACCACCAGTTTGCCGGAAGAGGCCGCAATGTACGGCTCGGTGACGATCGTGCCCTGCGCCGCATCGGCCGCCTTGTACCAGCCGCGGGCCCGTGGGTCGTAGTCCGCCGCACGATTACCCGCTGGCACGGAGAACATCACACCGTCCTTGCCGCCGAAGTAACTGAGCTGGAAGTTGTCCGGGTAAACCGGCAGCCCGACGATACGTGGCAGGCCGCTGACCGCAGGGCCATCTGCCGCAATCTGCTGGGCCATGGAATACAACAACTGCGTGCGGCTATCGAGCCAGGTTTGAATGTTCTGAGTTGTCAGACTTCCTAACTGTTGCAGTTCGGTATCTACGTTGTTCTTCAATGTTTCGCGCTGGCGAAAGTCGTTCACCAGAATGAAGCACGAGAAAGCAACGACAACTATCAATGCAGCGGCCAGCAGGATCTTTCTGCTGAAACCCAGACGTTTGATCATACGATTGTGTCCATAACCAAGAATGACAGCGACGAGAATGCGTAGCCGATCGGGCGCGCGCTGCGCTTTGTACGGGGTTGTTCAAAGAAAGGGAAGACGCGGCCCGAAATATACTTCGGCTGACCGGCGACAGAGTTTAGTACCGGTCGTCGTGGACACTCGTAGAACGATTTTTATAGGCAGGGGAAAATGACGATATGTTTAAACATCCGGCGAAGTCTGTTTAACGGGATCCAATTATGTGCAGCGCAATGATTAATCATCACGCTGCGTAGTTGGCGTAGAAACGTTACTTGGCGAACAACTGCCCCATGTCTTTGAACGCTTTGAACTCCAGCGCGTTACCGCATGGATCGAACAGGAACATCGTCGCCTGTTCCCCGACCTGGCCTTTGAATCGTATGTAGGGTTCGATGACGAACTTGACGCCCTGCCCCTTCAGCCGATCGGCCAGCGCCTCCCATTCCTCCCAGCCAAGCACGACTCCGAAATGCGGAACGGGCACGTCATGACCGTCCACCGCATTGGTCCCGGCATGCGCCTGGGAGTCGGTCTGAGGGTGTTCGTGAATGACCAGTTGATGGCCGAAGAAATCGAAATCCACCCAGTGATCACTGGAGCGGCCTTCCGGCAGGTTGAACACGTTGGCGTAAAAGTGCCGGGCTGCCGCCAGGTCATGAACGGGGATGGCGAGGTGAAACGGAGATAGCTTCGGGCTGCTGGCGGTCACGGGTGATGCTCCTCTTAATGGGCTGCGGCCATCTTTACCCATTGAATCATTGATGGAAAGATCATAATTTTCGCGCCGAGCCATAATTATTTCGATCAGTGAGTTGCCATGATTCGCGAGCTTAAAACCTTCATTGCTGTCGAACGCCTCGGCACGTTTGTCGCTGCCGGCAACCAGATCGGCCTGACCCAGTCGGCAGTCAGCGCGCAGATTCGCACGCTGGAGAAGTCCCTCGGCACCCCGTTGTTCGACCGCAGCGGCCGCAGCGCGACCTTGAACGCCGCGGGCTTGCGCGCGCTTCCCATGGCGCGGGAAATCGTCGCGCTGTACGAGCGCATGGCTGCACCGTCCATCGACAGTGGTTATTTCGGGGAATTGCGCATCGGCGCCATCGCCACGGTGCAGACCGGCCTGCTGCCTGCGGCACTGGTGCAGTTCAACCGTCAGGCGCCGACGGTGGAGGCGAAGGTCATTCCGGGTGTCTCGCAAACCCTGCTCAACAGCGTCGACGCGGGTGAGATCGACCTGGCATTGCTGATCCGACCGCCCTTCGCGCTGCCCAAGGAACTGCATCTGGAGATCATCGAGCGCGAGCCCTTCGTGTTGATCGCCCCGGCCACCGTCGAGGGCGATGAGCCGCTGCAATTGCTGCGAGATAACCGTTTCGTGCGCTACGACCGGCACTCGTTCGGCGGGCGGCAGGTCACGCGCTTTCTGCGTGCGCAGAAAATCGACACCCGGCCAGGTCTTGAGCTGGACGAAGTCGATGCCATCGTTCGCATGGTCGAAGCCGGCCTTGGCGTGTCGCTGGTACCCCGAGCCGGGCTGTGGCTGGAGCGCGCGGCACAGATCCGCATCATTGAACTCGGCCCCCTGACCTTCTACCGGGAACTGGCGATGGTCATGCGCCATGCCAACCGGCAGTTGCCATTGCAGCGACTGTTCAGGGAGTGCCTGGCGACCGCCTGTACGCTGCAACCTTCGTAAGAACGTTCGGGTGACCAACGAATCAGTCGACACCACATATCCCGGTGGGCGCTGCAAATGTTTGTAGGACCGGCTTTAGCCGGGAAAGCCTCGGGCGTCACGCCGTTGATCGGGGGGCTGTCAAAGACAGTGGGCTCACTCCCACAGGTCTTGAACTCCCCTGACAGCGCCGCGCACCCTTGCAGGAGCGCGCTTGGTTGTATCCGCTTCTGTTCAGATGCACTCATTGCGACTGCAAATGACACCGCACCCATTCCCCTGCCGCGGCGCCTTTGGCCGGCAGCAGGGCTTGCGGTCTGTCGCAGCCGGTGGTTGCCTTCGGGCAGCGGTCCCTGAAAAAACAGCCTGTTGGCAGATTGCGGTTGCCGGGGAGTTCGGTGGGCGCCGAGACCTGGGTCTCATCCACGGCAACGCCCAGCCGTGGAACGGCCTCCAGCAGCAGTTGCGTGTACGGATGGCGCGGGCGCTCGAGCACGTGGGCAGCGCTGCCCAACTCGACGATCTGCCCCAGATACATCACCGCTACCCGGTCGGCCATGTGCCGCACCACAGACACATTGTGGGAAATGAGGATGTAGGTCAGGTCGCGGGTGCGCTGCAGCTCGGCCAGCAGATTGAGGATCTGCGCCTGCACCGAGATGTCCAGCGCCGAGGTCGGCTCGTCGAGCACAATGATGTCCGGGTTCGACGAAAGCGCGCGGGCGATGGCGATGCGCTGGCGTTGCCCACCGGAAAACTGGTGTGGGAAACGGTCCATGTACTCCGTGCGAATGCCCACCTGCGACGCCACTTTGGCAGCGATCTCGCGCATGTCGCGGCGTGGCGCGGAACGCTGGACGAACAGCGGTTCGGTGATCACCTTCCACACCGGCAGCCGCGGGTCGAGCGAGGATTGTGGATCCTGGAAGACGATCTGGACGTTGCTGCTGCGCTCTTTGGCATCGTTGTAGACCCAGTCCAGTCGCCCGGAAGTCGGCTTGATCAGCCCCATCAGCAACTGCGCCAGCGTGCTCTTGCCGCAGCCGGACTCGCCTACCACGCCAAGGGTTTCACCGGCGCGGACCTGCAGGTCGATGCCGTTCAGGGCATGGGCCAGGGCCTTGGGTCGACCGAGCCAGTCCTTGCCCATCGGATAATGCACGCGCACGTCTTGCAGACCGAGGATGGCCGGACGCTCTGCGGGGGAGGATATAGGGGCGGTGCCGGTCATGACAGCGACTCCTGAACAGGCTGGTGGGACGGCGCGCTGAGCCAGCACGCGCTCTTGCGATCGGCTTCGGCGTCAAGGGTTTGCATCGGCGGGCGCTGCACGCATTGCGCCATGGCGAACGCGCATCGATCGCGAAACGTACAGCCTTCAGGCAGCGCCGATAGGTTCGGCACCTGACCCGGAATCGTCATCAGCGCCTGACCGGGCTCGACCTGTTCCGGCAGTCCGCTGAGCAGCCCCTGGGTGTACGGATGCCGCGGATCAGCCATGACTTGCGCGGTGATGCCCTGCTCCACCACGGCGCCGGTGTACATGACGTACACCCGATCGCAGAACTGCGAGACCAGCGCCATGTCGTGGGTGATCAGCAGAATCGCCGTGCCGCGTTCACGGGCCTTTTCCCGCAGCAGCAACAGCACTTGGCGCTGCACCGTCACGTCCAGCGCCGTGGTCGGTTCGTCCGCGATCAGCAACTGCGGATCGCAGGAAAACGCCAGTGCGATCATCACCCGCTGACGCATCCCACCCGACAGCTCGAACGGGTAGCTGTTCATCACCTGCTCGGGGTCGGCGATGTGCATGTCGCGCAACAGGGCAACCGCTTTGGCTCGGGCATCGGCCTTGCTCAACTGCTGATGATGAATGATCACATCGAGCATTTGCCGACCGATGCGCCGGGTTGGATTCAATGCGGTCATCGGTTCCTGAAAGATCATCGCCGCATCGCGGCCGCGCACGCTGAGCAAGTCCTTTTCCCGGGCAGTGAGCATGTCGCGCCCAAGGATGTTGAGGCTGCCACTTGTGACCTGATAAGCGCGCTCGGGCAGCAGTCGCAGGCTGAGCATGGCAGTCACCGACTTGCCCGATCCGGACTCGCCGATCACACCGACGATTTCCCCCGGATTGACGTGCAGGGAGACGCCGTTGAGCGCCTTGACGGTACTTTTGTAGGCCGGGAACTCGATGCTCAGGTTATCGATGGCCAGCACCGGCGCGCCGCCACGGGAATGAATTGGAGTGTGCGTCTGCATGGTCATTTCCCCTGCTGGCGTGGGTCGAGCAGGTCACGCACGCCGTCGCCCAAGAGATTGAAACCGGTGGCGGTGACCAGAATTGCCAGCCCCGGAAACGTCGAATACCACCATTGATCGAGGATGTAATTGCGCCCGGTCGCCACCATGGCGCCCCACTCCGCAGTGGGTTGCTGCGCGCCCAGGCCGATGAAACCCAGCGCCGAGGCCATGAGAATCGCGCTGCCGATGTCCAGGCTCAGTTGCACCAGCAACGGCGGCATGGCGTTGCGCGCCACGTGCCACAACACCATGTGCCAGCGTCCGGCGCCGAAGGTTTCGGCGGCCTTCACGTAGCCCATCTGACGGATGCTCAGCGCCTGGCCACGCGCCAGTCGTACGTAGAACGGAATGCGCACCAGCGTGATCGCCAGCATCGCGTTGAACAGACTCGGGCCCAATGCGGCAGCCAGGGCCATGATCAGCACCAGCGACGGGACCGACAGCATGATGTCCATCAAGCGCATGATCAGGCTGTCGAAGCGCCCGCCAATGATGCCGGACATGCAACCCAGCAGGCCGCCGGCCAGACACGAGGCAAACGCGACGAACAGCCCGACGCCCACTGACTGCCGGCTGCCGTACAGCACACGGCTGAACAGATCACGGCCCACTTCGTCGGTGCCGAACCAGTGCGCCGACGACGGCGCGGCCAGTCGCTGAGTAAGGTTCAGGGCGTTGGGGTCGTGGGACGCCAGCCACGGCGCGAAGATCATGCACAGCAGCACCAGCAGCGTGATCACCAGCCCCGCCATGGTCAGCGGGCTGCGGCGGACCTGATGCGCCAGATAGGCCAGTTTGTCCTGCCAGCGCGAAGCTTTGGGCAGCGGCGCCACGACGGGCGCGGAAAGTGGAGCGGACATTTCAGTTGACCTCGCCGATGCGCGGGTCGATCAGGCGGTACAGCAGATCGATCGCCATGTTCAGCAGCACATAGATAAAAGAGACCAGAATCGCGAAGCCCATCACCGCCGGGAAATCCAGCGACTGGATCGACTTGACCACGTACGCCCCCATGCCGGGCCAGGCGAACACCGTCTCGGTGAGCACCGCGCCGTAGAGCAGATCGCCCAACGTCAGGCCCAGCACCGTCACCGACGGAATCAGCGCGTTGGGCAGCGCATGGCGCAGGATCACCGCCCACTTCGACAGGCCGTACGCCCTCGCGGTGCGGATGTAGTCTTCCCCCAGCTGATCGAGCATCGCCGAGCGAATCTGCCGGGCCACGACGCCCAGGTTGACGAACCCGAGCGTGATCGCCGGCAAAATCAGATGCTGGACCGCGTTGAAAAACAGGCCCGTGTCCCCGGCCAGCAAGGTGTCGATCAGGTAGAACCCGGTGACCGTGGGCGGCGCGTCCAGCCCTTCATCGATCCGGCCACTGCCAGGCAGCCAGTTCAGGTGACCGTAAAACAGCACGATCAGGCCCAGCCCGAGCCAGAACGCGGGGATGGAAATCCCGGTCACGGCCAGCGTGCGGGCAACCTGATCGATGAAGCGGTTGTGGTAAACCGCCGACAGCACGCCCAGCGGCACACCCACCAGAATCGACAGCGTCAGCGCAGCCAGCGCCAGTTCGAGGGTGGCAGGAAAGAACGCCTGCAAATCTTCCAGCACCGGACGATGGGTGCGAATCGATGTGCCCAGGTCGCCATGCAGCAGGTCGAGCATGTAACGCCCGTATTGCTGATACAGCGGCAGATCCAGCCCCAGCTGGTGACGAATGTTCTCGACAATGGCATCGGTGGCACGGTCCCCGGCAATCAGGCGCGCAGGATCGCCCGGGATCAGGTGGGAAATGGAAAATGTAATCAGGGAAACGCCGAAGACCACCAGCAGCAGGCCGCCCAGGCGTTTACGCAAAAGAGTCAGGAAGGCCATCAGGCACCTCGGTCACGCATGAAAATCGACAACACGAAACAGTTCGCGGACACGGTCTTGCCAATCCCCTCGGCCACTGTGGGAGCGAATGCATGGGTGAGGCAATCAATCAGCAGGCACATCTTCAGCGGATGTGCCGCCGCTCACTCACCCATTCACTCCCGCAGCGACTGGCGCTGTGGCAAGCCGATCACTTCTGCCCGCCAACCCCTCGGGATCGCGGGCGACAACGACTTACTTGGTGATCGTGCCGATGTTGAACACCTGCTCAAGCATCGGGTTGAACACGTAGCCCTTGACCTTTTCGCTCATCGGCAAGGTGTACGCCTTCTGGTACAGGTAGGCGTAGACGCTGTCATTGAGCACGATCTTCTGCGCCTGCTGATACAGCTCGGTGCGCCTGGCCATGTCGTTGGTGGTGGCCGACTCGCGGATCAGCTTGTCCACCGCCGGGTTGTCGTAGAACGAACGGTTACCCGCCAGCCCCTTCAGCTTCGAATCGAAGAAGAAGTTCATGAACATGTAGGGGTCGGCGAAGTCCGGGCTCCACGAGCCGATGGCAACGTCGAAATCACCGGTGCCCAGGCGCTCGCGCATGCTGGCGTTGGCCAGCTTTTCCATCTTCAGGTTGACGCCCAGTGATTGCAGGCCGGCTTGCAGGGTCAGGCCGATCGGCTCCCAGTTCGGGTCCTTGTCCGAGTACATGAAGGTCAGGTTGCTGATCTTCGGCGAAACCTTGGCCAGATCGTCCTTGGCCTTGGCCAGGTCCTGCCTGAACGCCGGCTGCTTGTCGTCATAGGCCCACATGCCTTGCGGGATCGGACCGTTCAGCGTCTTGGCCTTACCTTTGAGAATGCCGTTGATGATGCCGTCATAATCGAGCGACTCGACAATGGCGCGTCGTGCATCGGGGTTGTTCATTGGCGGCTTCTGGGTGTTCAGGTACAGCAAGGTGACGCGCAATGACGGGTAGTCGCCGACGACGATGCCGGACTTCTTGGCCAGCGCTTCGAGCTGGTCTTCGGGCATGTCCTCGATGATGTCCAGATCACCGTGTTCCAGCTGCAGGCGACGCACGGAAGCCTCGCCGATGATCTTCACCACGACCTTTTTCAGGGTGGGTTTGGGACCTGCGTAATAGCTGTTCTGCTCCATCGTCAGGGTCTGGCCTTTCTGCCAGTTCACCAGCTTGAACGCGCCGGAGCCTGCGGTGTGGGTCGACAGATACGCATCGGCGCCTTCGGTTTTCTTCGCGACGTCCGGGTTGATGATGGCCGCGCCGTTGTGCGCCAGGGTCGAGAGAAACGGCGCGTAAGGCGCCTTGAGGGTGAATTTCACGATCAGCGGATCGACCACCGACACCGTCATGTCATCGGGGAATGCGCCGGACGGCCCCTGCTTGAGCTTCATCACCCGGTCGAACGAAAACTTCACGGCTTCGGCGTTGACCTCTGCGCCGTCATCGAACTTGTTGCCCGGCTTGAGCTTGAATTCCCAGGTCAGGTTGTCGGCCGAGGTCGTCCAGCCACTGGCGAGCTCGCCTTGCACCTCGGTGCTGCCCTTGCCGTCCTCGACCTTGTAGGTCACAAGCCGCTGATAGGCCGGATAGGTCACGGTCCAGTCGTTGTTGTCGATGGTCACGGCCGGGTCCAGGGTTTGCGGATCGGACGGCTTGCCGATCATCAGCGTGTCCTGAGGCACAGCGGCACTGGCCGATTGCCAGGCACCAAGGCCCATGGCGGTACAGAGGATGGCCATCGCCAGCGAATGCGGAGTAACGATTGATTTCATGCCGGTTCCTTGATCGTTCGATGTGTGGAAGTTCGTCAGGTTTGTTATTGAAGCTATACCGGGCAGTCAAAGCTCAGATGCCTTGCGGCCTCCGAAATGGCGCGCCCTGCTCGTTCGAGTTCAGGTCGCTGCCAGATTCAGCCGGGATTCATGAACGTCCCGGTCAGGTGTCGCGTGTCGGTTCAGGTGCTGTGGCCGTCAGCTCGCGGGGCGGATCGAACCATCGTCGATCAGCGGATACTGGTCCGCACCCGGCAGCTCGTAGTGCCACCATTCACTGTCGATGTAGGTGAAGCCGGCAGCCAGCATGATGCCCAGCAGCAGCAAGCGATTGCGTTGCACGTCGGCGGGCAGATCAGCGAAAAACTGATGTGAGTGGGCGCGCATGTCGTCAAACCCCGTGCCCATGTCCAGCGCCTTGCCGTGCGCATCGATCAGGGTCAGGTCCACCGCCACGCCACGGGTATGGTGCGAGCCCAGGCCCGGATCGCGCACGTATTCGGGGTTGGGCAGCGCCTCCCACAACAGCGCCTGGGCGTAGGGCGGGCGATAGGCATCGAAAATGCGCAGGCGCAGGCCTGCCTGCCGGGCCAGCACACTGGCCTGGCGCAGCCGTGCCTCCGCATCGCGGTGCAGCAGGCAGCGCGGGTCCTGATAAATCTGTTTGCCGGCCAGGTTGTCGACACCGGCATAGATCAGGTCGACCTCGACCTGCAGCGCGCGGGCATCGACTTCGACGAGGGGGCTATTCACGTAAACACACTCCAGATCAGGTAGCACACGTTCAGATTTCTGGCCGGCCGGATGCGCGATGCATCACTCGAACTGGCCGAACAATTGTTGCAATTCACGGTTCTTCGCCAGCCGCTCATCGAGGCGATCGCCGTATTTTTCCGCCACGGCCGAGACCATCAGGTTGAACAGACAGGTCAGCGGCGCCAGCGAATCCCAGAACTGGCCGACATCGGCGTTCAGCTGCAATAGGTCCATCGGATAGTCCCGCGCCCATGGACAGTGAAAATCAGTGATGAATGCCAGGGCCAGGCCCTGTTGATGAGCGACTTCGCAGAACGTGCGGGTCACCGACGAGTAGGTGCGAAAGTCCGCAATCACCGCGTAGGGGTTGTCGAACTGCGAGTTCAGCGATTCGGCGTAGGTGCCCGACAGTCCGTCGACGTAATAGACCTTGGGCCGAATGTATTCCAGGTGCGTAAAGAAGGCATTGAGGATCCCGCGCGTGGTCTGGATGCCGACGATGAACACCGCATCGGCGCTGAACAACCGCTCGACGATGCGCCCGAACGTCTCGCTGCGGGCCAGGGCGTACACCCGTTGAATGGCCTCGAGCTCGCGGTTCATCGAGCGCTCCAGCGCGTCGCCGTGGGTGCTCTCTTCACGGAACGCGCCGAGCCGGTCGGTGATGACCCAGGGACTTGCGCTGTCGCCACGAAGACTCTGTTTGACGTCGTCGATATTGCGGTAGCCCAACGAACGCAAGAAACGCCCTACCGAAATGCCGGTGGTGCCGGTCTGCTGAGCAATGCTGTCGGCCGTCTCGAAAGGCAGCTTTTGCGGATTGGCCAACAGGTACCCGGCAATCCGTTTGCCCGTCGGCGTCAGGTCGCTGAACCGTTGCTCCAAGGTGTCGAGAAAGGGACTGCTGGCCATGAGAATTCCGCTGGAAACACCCGCTGAAATCAATCGGGAAATGTTATTGAACAGTCATTTCTCGACAAGATGTTACCAACATAACATCGGTTTTCGAGGTGGCACAATGGTTTTTTTCAACAGATTTCAACAGTGGAAATTCGTGTTTCAGGGTGGTGCGGAAGGTGCGCGAAATGCGCTTTTCGGGGGCAAAAAATGGGCTGCCAGCGTCGCTTTGCAGGCGCATGGCCTGATCAGCAAACGGCGAAAACGGTGGTTGCGAATTCCAGGTCGCAACCGCGTCTGAACGACGCGGTCACCGAACGCTGACCCGTTTCCGGTTGATAGCGGGTAAGCCCCGCTATCACGTGCGAGCGGCAATCAACGCAAGTTGGTCTTCGCCAACTCAAGCACCTGATCGGCCTTGCCATTCATGACCGCTTTGAGCATGAACAGGCTGAAGCCCTTGGCCTGAGCCAGCTTGATTTTCGGCGGCAGGCCCAGCTCCTGCTTGGCAGTGACCACGTCCACCAGCACCGGCCCCGGATGCTCGAACGCTTTCTTAAGCGCGTTGGGCAGATCGGCGGAATCTTCCACCCTGATCCCCAGGATGCCCGCGCCAATGGCGATATTGGCGAAGCTGGTGCTGTGCAGATCGGTGTCATGGGGCACATAGCCGCTGGCCTGCATCTCCATCGCGACAAAGCCCAGCGAGCTGTTGTTGAACACCACCATCTTGATCGGCAGGTTGAGCTGGCGAATGGTCAGCAAATCCCCCATCAGCATCGAAAGGCCCCCGTCGCCGCACAACGCGACGACCTGTCGGTCGGGGAATGCTGCCTTGGCACCCAGCGCCTGGGGCATGGCGTTGGCCATCGAACCGTGGTTGAACGAGCCCAGCAGCGAGCGCTGGCCGTTCATGGTCAGATAGCGAGCGGCCCACAAGGTCGGTGTGCCGACATCGACCGTGAAGATTGCGTCGGGATCGGCATAGGCATCGACCATGCGCGTCAGGTATTGCGGGTGAATCGGCTCGCCATGGGGCGATGGGGTCGCCAGTTCATCCAGTTCCTCACGCGCCGTGGCGTAATGCGCCAGTGCCTTGTCGAGAAACTTGCGATCGGTGTGGACCTTGAGGCGCGGCAGCAAGGCGACGATGGTTTCTGCAATGCCGCCCTGAAGGCCCAGCGTCAGCGGCACTCGCCGCCCCAGCGCGGCAGGATCGATGTCGATCTGGATGATCCTGGCCTTGTCGGGGTAGAAGTTGCGGTAAGGAAAGCTGCTGCCGAGGATCACCAGCGTGTCGCATGACATCATCGCGTGGTAGCCGGAGCTGAAACCGATCAGCCCGGTCATGCCGACGTCGAAGGGGTTGGCGTATTCGATGTACTGCTTGCCGCGCAGGGCATGCACGACGGGCGCGCCCAGCTTCTCGGCCAGCGCCACGACCTGGTCGTGGGCGTCGGCGCAACCGGCACCGCAGAGCAAGGTCACCGCCTTGGATTTATCGAGAATGTCCACCAGCCGCTGCAGGTCGGTCTCGGTGGGAATCACGCGCGCAGGCGCATGGTCGACCCACTCGGCCTTGGCGTCGGGCGCCGGGCTCAACGCGACATCGCCCGGAATGACGATCACCGCCACGCCGCGCTGACTGATCGCAGCGCGCATCGCGCGTTCAAGCACACGAGGGAATTGCTCGGCGCTGTGCACCGCTTCCACGAAGTGACTGCATTCCTTGAAGAGATCGGTGGGATGGGTCTCCTGAAAGTAATTCAGGCCGATTTCCGAAGAAGGAATCTGCGCGGCGATCGCCAATACCGGTACGCGGCTGCGGTGGCAATCGTACAGGCCGTTGATCAAATGCAGGTTGCCCGGACCGCAACTGCCGGCACACACCGCCAGCTTGCCGGTGGACGCCGCCTCGGCACCGGCTGCGAAGGCCGCCACCTCTTCATGGCGGGTGTGCATCCACTTGATCTTGCCCAGGCGTTCGAGGCTGTCGGTCAGACCGTTCAGGCTGTCGCCACTGACGCCCCAGATTTTCGAGACGCCTGCTGCGGCGAGGGTTTGGGCGAGGTAGTCGGCGGTGGTTCTGCTGGACATGGGGCAGGTTTCCTTGTCGAGTCGAATTGAGCGGGCGATGCCGTTGCCAGCATCGCGCGTGCTTTCAAATCGACCTGCCCCGCTGTGCACAGTTCAGTGGGAACGGCTCAGTGCGATCGGCTCAGTGCGATCGGCTGCGCAGCAGTGGTAAAACCCGCCACCGCGTCATGCCTGTCACACCACGCTTTGCCCTTAGACCGGCGGCTGCACGACGGGTCTGCCGGGCGCCGCGATCTGCACTTTCGGATTGACCGGCGCAGCGGCGGGTGTCGCGTATTGCTGCTTGAGATGACCGTCCTGATCGAGCAGCCAGGCGTCGAGGATCTGGCGCACCACCGGACCTGCCACGCGACCGCCCGCTTCGCCGTTTTCGATCATCACCGACACCACGATTTTCGGGTTGGCAGCGGGCGCGAAGCCGACGAACAAGGCGTTGTCGCGGTGGCGTTCCAGGGTTTTGTCGCGGTTGTAGCGCTCGCCCTGCTTGATCGCCACCACTTGCGCCGTACCGCTCTTGCCGGCGATGCGGTACTGCGCGCCTTGCGCCGCGGCCCGCGCGATGCCACGCGGGTCGTGCATCACAGACTGCATGCCGTTGTTGACCTGATCCCACTCGCGCGAATCGCGCAGGACGATATTGGGCATCGGATGCTCATCGACTGGCGCCACGCCGCCGATTTCCTTGGCCAGGTGCGGCCGGTTCCACACGCCCTTGTTGGCGATCAGCGCCGTGGCCTGTGCCAACTGCAGCGGCGTCACCTGCATGTAGCCCTGACCGATGCCGAGAATCACCGTTTCGCCCGGGAACCAGGCTTGACGGCGGGTGATGCGCTTCCATTCCTTGGACGGCATCAGCCCGGCGGACTCTTCGAACATGTCCAGCGAAACCTTCTGACCAATGCCGAACATGGTCAGGTAATCGTGCAGTCGATCAATGCCCAGCTTGTGCGCCAGGTCATAGAAATACGTATCGTTGGACCGCATGATCGCGGCATTCAGATCCACCCAGCCATCGCCGGAGTGGTTCCAGTTACGATACTTGTGATCGAAATCGGGCAGCTGGAAATAACCCGGATCGAACACCCGGGTCGAGGGCGTGATGATGCCGCTGTCGAGCCCGGCGATGGCCACTTCCGGCTTGATCGTGGAACCCGGCGCATACAGGCCGCGCAGCACGCGGTTGAACAACGGTCGGTCGACCGAATCGCGCAACGCCGAATACTCCTTGAAGCTGATGCCGGTGACGAACAGATTGGGGTCGAAACTCGGCTTGCTGACCATCGCCAGCACCTCGCCTGTGGCAGGGTCGAGCGCCACCACCGACCCGCGTCGATCACCCAGCGCCTCCTCGGCGGCTTCCTGCAGCTTGATGTCCAGGCTCAGGGTGATGCTTTTGCCCGCGACCGGATCGTGGTGGTTGAGCACCCTCAGCACGCGCCCCTGGGCGTTGGTCTCGACCTCTTCGTAACCCACGTGGCCGTGCAGTTCGTTCTCGTAGAAGCGTTCGATGCCGGTCTTGCCGATCGACTGCGTGCCGCGATACTCGACCTGATCGAGTTGCGTGGCCTCCTTCTCGTTGATCCGCCCGACATAACCGATCGAGTGCGCAAAATGCGCGCCCAGCGGGTAATGGCGGACGAACTGCGCCTCGACGTCCAGCCCCGGCAGACGGAACTGGTTCACCGCCAGCAGCGCAATCTGCTCCTCGGTCAGCTCATAAAGCAGCGTCACCGGCACGAAGCGATGGGGCGAGTTCTTCATGGCCTTGTCGAAAATGATGCGGTCTTCGTCCGGGAGGTTGAGGATGTGCATCAGCTCCTCGATCACCGCATGCCAGTCGCCCGCGCGCTCGCGGGTCATGGTCAGGTTAAAGCTTGGGCGGTTATCGGCGAGGATCACTCCGTTGCGGTCGTAGATCAGCCCGCGCTCGGGCGGAATCGGCAGCACGTGCACACGGTTGTTTTCAGAGATGGTCGAGTGATAGGCGTATTGAGTGACCTGCAGGAAATACATCCGGCAGACCAGCGCAATACTGAGCAGGGTCACGAACAAGGCACAGGCGATCAACCGCTTGTTGACCAGCCTGGTTTCCTTTTCATGATCCTTGAGGGGTATCGGATCGGGCATTTCTACAGCTACTCGGTGAAGATGAAGACGACAGACACAGCGCCCGCGTGGGGATTATCAGGACGCAAATGGCGTGCACGATACCAAGAAGTGACCGGTTTCACGGCGCGATCTTCATGAAAATCCTGTCATGTTGAGCGAAGCTGGCAAACGTGGCGCGCGCATTCGGCGCATCAGCACCCATCGCCGTGATGCCTTGCTTTGTTGCGCAGAACGGCACAATGGACGCGTCGATTGCATGACAGATGACATCAGAAGAAACGGATCAGATCGAACGTGGATAAATCTCGGTATCACACGAACGTTCAGGACCCTCTAAAGCAAGGGTCCCAGCGCGACCGGCGGAACGCCGAACGCACGCAGGGACTTAAGGCGAACCCGGCACTGTTGCGAAATCGGTAACTGTCATTTACGAAATGAGGACGATGCAACGTCTGGTAACACATCTATGATTGCCGCCAGCGTGGAAAAGATGACAGCGGCAAGGGCAATGCCCCGCTCAGTGTGCGCCTCTCGCTCACCGGCAGACCAGAGACCCAATGTCACACCCCCGCTTAAGCAAGACGCCGGGCACATCGTATGCCCGTCCAACCGTGAATAAAGAACGCTGAACGCCACTTCGACACGGACCATTCCTGCAATGGCCCGTGAAGTCGCGTTCGCAGGAGCCCTGAATGACAGAAAAATCCAAAGGCTTCACCCGCCGCCAGTTGCTCAAGACCTCCGCTGCCTCGCTTGCAGTCGGTGCCGCCGCAACCGCCAAGGCTGCCACCGTCGTCGGTGTTCCCCAGTGGGTGCCGTTCGATCACAATGGCCCGATGCACTACGACACCCCCGGCTGGCAGTTCTTCACTGACGCCGAAGCCGCCGCGGTCGAGGCGATCGTGGCCCGGCTGATTCCCGCCGACGACCTGAGTGTCAGTGGCAAGGACGCAGGCTGCGCCGTGTTCATCGATCGCCAGCTGGCCGGCGAGTACGGCACGTTCAGCCGCCTGTACATGCAGGGCCCGTTCGAAAAGGGCACGCCCATGCAGGGCGACCAATCCGAACTGGTGCCGCGTCAGCGCTACCGGCTGGGCCTGGCCGGACTCGACGCTTACTGCCAGAAACAATTTCAGAAAGGCTTTACCGCCCTCGCCGCGCCCGATCAGGACAAGGTGCTGACCGGTCTGGAAAAAGGCGACATCGCGCTGGACGGCATCGACGCAAAACTGTTCTTTCAGCAAGTGCTCGGCAACACCATGGAAGGTTTCTTCGCCGACCCGGTCTATGGCGGCAACCGCGACATGGTGTCATGGAAAATGATCGGCTTCCCCGGTGCCCGCTATGACTATCGCGAGTACATCGGTCTGCATAACCAGAAGCTGAATCTGGTGCCGCTCTCCATCATCGGCAGCTCCGCCTGGACCAAGAAGGGTTAATTCGACATGGCCAAAAAACTACCTTCCACGGATGTCGTGGTTGTCGGGCTCGGCTGGGCCGGATCCATCATTGCCAACGAACTGGCGGACGAGAATCTCAAGATCATCGGTTTCGAGCGGGGCCCGTGGCGCGACACCGCAGCCGACTTCAACGTCGCCTCGGCGGCCGACGAACTGCGCTACAACCGCCGTCAGGACCTGATGCTGCGGACCCGGCAAAACACCACGACGATTCGCAACAGCGTCAACGAAACCGCGCTGCCGATGCGGTCGTGGGGTTCGTTTCACCCCGGCAACGGCACAGGCGGCGCGGGCAACCACTGGGCGGGAATCACCTTCCGCTTTCAGCCCCATGAATTTCGCCTCGCCAGCCACCTCAAAGAGCGCTACGGCAAAGAGCTGTCCCCTGAACTGACCCTGCAGGACTGGGGCACCGACTGGGAAGAGATGGAGCCGTTCTACACCAAATTCGACCGCCTGGCGGGCGTTTCGGGCAAGGCCGGCAACATCAAGGGCGTGATTCAGGAAGGCGGTAACACCTTCGAGGGCGCCCGTTCCGAGGAATATCCCAACCCGCCGACGCAGCAGACTTACGCACCGACGCTGTTTGCCGAAGCGGCGAAGAACCTGGGCTACAAGCCCTTCCCGGTGCCCTCGGCCCTGGTGTCGCAGCCGTATGTGAACTCGCTAGGCGTGGCAATGGGGCCGTGCACCTACTGCGGTTTCTGCACCAACTACGGTTGCGCGAACTACTCCAAGGCCAGTGCCATCACCACGGTGCTGCCGGTCCTGATCCGCAAGCCGAACTTCACCGCCATGACCAACTGCGAAGTCCTGCGCGTGACCATGGACAGCAGCGGCAAGCGCGCCACCGGCATCGTCTACATGGATGCCAACGGCGAAGAATGGGAACAGCCGGCCGAGCTGGTCGTCATCAGTGCCTTCATCTTTGAAAACGTGCGCCTGATGCTGCTGTCCGGCATCGGCCAGCCCTATGACCCGGTCACCAACACCGGCACCACCGGCCGCAATTACGCCTACCAGACCGCCAACAGCGTGCGCATGTTCTTCGATGACAAGAACTTCAACCCCTTCATCGGCGGCGGCGCCATCGGCATGGGCATCGACGAGTTCAACAACGATAACTTCGACCACTCGGGGCTGGGCTTCGTCGGCGGCGGCAGTACGCGCGTCACGCCGATCGGTGCAGCGCCTATCGACTCTCGCCCGCTGCCGCCCGGCACCCCGGCGTGGGGCTCGGAATGGAAAAAGGCCACGGTCAAGAACTACGCCAGCACCATGTCCATCGGCTGCGAAGCGAGCAGTTACGCGACCCGCACCAATTACCTGTCGCTTGACCCGACTTACAAGGACCCGCTGGGACGCCCATTGCTGCGGATCACCTTCGACTTCCCGGAGAACGACCGCAAGATGGCGGCCTATGTCACCGGCAAGGTCGGCGAGATCGCCAAGAGCATGAATCCACGGCAGATGGTCCCCAGCGCCCAGACCGGCCACTGGAACAGCTCGCCGTATCAGTCGTCGCACATCGTCGGCGGCTTCATCATGGGCGCTGACCCGAAGAACAGCTCGGTGAACAAATACCTGCAAGTGTGGGGCGTGCCCAACCTGTTCGTGGTCGGCTCCTCGGCATTTCCGCAGAACCCCGGTTACAACCCGACCGGCACCGTGGCGGCACTGGCTTTCAAAGCGGCGGACGCCATTCGCACCCGCTACCTCAAGCGTCCAGGGGAGATGATCAGCGTATGAAGACGCTTCTGACTGTATGTGCGGGCGTCATCGGACTGTCCGTTGGCATGGTTCACGCCGCCACTGGCGCTGATTCCTATAACCTGGTGGAAAAAGGCCGCTACCTGACCACATTGGGCGACTGCACGGCGTGCCATACCTTGCCTGGCAAGCCGTTGTTTTCCGGTGGCGTCATCCTCGATACGCCTTTCGGCAAACTGGCGGGCGCCAACATCACACCGGACCCGGTCAACGGCATTGGCCGCTGGACCTTCGAAGACTTCCAGAACGCCATGTCCAAGGGGCACGGCCTGGACGGCAAGCGTCTGTACGGCGCCATGCCCTTCACGGCGTACACCAAGGTGCGCCGCGAAGACAACCTGGCAATCTGGGCTTACCTGAGAACCGTCGACGCGTCGGACAATAAGGTGGAAACCAACCAGCTGCCCTTCCCGTTCAACGTGCGCACCAGCCTGATCGGCTGGAACCTGCTCAATTTCAAGGAAAGCGAATTCAAGGCCGACCCACAGAAGTCCGAGCAATGGAACCGCGGCGCTTATCTGGTTGAAGGGCTCGGGCACTGCGGCACCTGCCACACGCCGAAGAACCTGATCGGCGGCGACAAGAACGACCAGTTCCTGACCGGCGCCAACTTGCAGAACTGGGTGGCGCCGAACATCACCTCCACCGGCCAAGACGGTCTGGGCGCGTGGAACGAAGCGGACATCGTCCAGTACCTGAAGACCGGCGCGAACCGCTTCGACATCGCCTCCGGCCCCATGGCCGAGGAAGTCGAGCACTCGTCGCAGCACTGGAACGATGAAGACCTGATGGCCGTCGCGGTCTACCTGAAGGACGGCGCCAGGCCGGTCGAGCCGGCGACAGCGGTTGCGGCCAGTGATGCGGCGATGGTGGCGGGCAAGGCGATCTACGCTGACCGCTGTTCGGCGTGCCACACGCCGACCGGTGAAGGCGCCGCCCACCTGTTCCCGAAACTGGCCAAGGCGCCGCTGATCAACAGCAACGATCCGTCGTCGCTGATTCGTGTGGTGCTGGCGGGCAGCCGTGCGGGCGCCACCGATGCAGCGCCGACCGCGCCAGCCATGCCGGCATTCGGCTGGAACCTGTCGGACGACAACGTCGCGGATGTGCTGACCTACGTGCGCAACACCTGGGGCAACGCGGCGCCTGCGGTGTCCGCTGCGCAGGTGAAAGATGTGCGAGAGGCGTTGACGCCGAAGTAACCGGTGCGAAGTTACCGTTCGAAGCCACCGCCGCCGCAGCGCTCCACGCGCTGTTGGCGCATTGAAAATGCCCGGCCTCAGAGATGAGGTCGGGTTTTTTTCATGACTTGGCAGGCGATGCGAGTGTCGCGCTCCTGCCCTCGGCGGCAGTCATCCGGCGGAATGCTGCGCCTGCAACCTGGTCTTCGCTGACCGATTCGCACTTGTACGATGTCTTATCACAATGTATTACTAGCGGCCCGTAAAAAAATAATTCAACGGAGACCGCTACATGGAATCGACCCATTCCGATGAGCCTCAAGGCAACAGTCGCAGAACCTTTCTGAAACATTCACTGGCCGTATCGGCCACGCTCGCCACCCTCGGCAGCGCCGCCCTTCCTCGTCTGGCCAGCGCCGCCGAGCCGCTCAGCCAACGCTATCCCGATCCGCTGATCCACATTCTCGACGACAGCTTCCTCGACCTGCGCATCTTCAACGCCAGCGTGGAGAAGCTCGCCACGGGCATGCGCTGGGCCGAAGGCCCGGTCTGGGTGGGCGACGGGCGCTATCTGCTGGTCAGCGACATTCCCAACAACCGGATCATGCGCTGGGACGAAATCACCGACACCTTCTCGGTCTACCGCGAGAACTCGAATTTCTCCAACGGCCTGTGTCGCGACCGCCAGGGCCGGCTCCTCGTCTGCGAAGGCTCGACCACCAGTACCGAAGGCCGCCGCATCACCCGCATCGAACACAACGGCAGCGTGACCGTGCTGGCGGACAGCTTCGAAGGCAAGCCTTTCAATTCGCCCAACGACATCGTCTGCAAGCGCGATGGCTCGATCTGGTTCAGCGACCCGCCCTTCCAGACCGGCAACGACTACGAAGGTCACAAGATCACTCCCGCGCAGCCCCATGCGGTTTACCGGATTGACGGCCAGAGCGCAAAGGTCACGCGAGTGATCGACGACCTCAACGGCCCTAACGGCCTGTGTTTCTCGCCGGACGAAAAAACCCTTTACGTGGTCGAAGGCCGGGCCAAGCCCAACCGGCTGATCTGGGCCATCGCGGTCAACGAGGATGGCAGCCTCGGCGCCCGGCGCAAACATGTCGAAGGGCTCGATTACGCCGCCATCGACGGCATGAAGTGCGACGAAGCGGGCAACCTGTGGTGCGGCTGGGGTGGCAACGGCGATCCCAAGGCCGACCTGGAAAAGCTCGACGGCGTGCGCGTCTTCAATCCGCAGGGCAAGGCAATCGGTCATATTTCGCTGCCCGAACGCTGCCCGAACCTGTGCTTCGGCGGCCGCGAGGGCAACCGTTTGTTCATGGCGAGCAGTCATTCCATCTATTCGCTGTTCGTGAACACACGCGGCGCCACGTTCGGCTGACGCGAGCATGCTGCGTCGGGTCGGCCAGGATGGTCACGGCCGGCCCGGCGCAAGGCCGTCAGGCAGGAGGTGGGCAAGCGACGCTGCAACTCTTGAACCGGCGGCGCAGTCTTCTGCTATCAATGAAGCACCGCTTTCTTCCAGCAGAGGACACCGTCATGCCGCACCTGCTTTACATCGAAAGCTCCCCCCGCAAGCAACGGTCCGCCTCGATCGAGGTGGCCAGGACGTTCATCGATGCCTGGCAGGCCCAGCACGCGATTGCCACGGTCGACACCCTGGACGTCTGGAACACGCCCCTGCCCGAGTTCGACGGCGCGGCGCTGGACGCCAAGTACGCCGGCATTCAGGGCATCGAGCGCACGCCGGAGCAAGCGCAGGCCTGGGCGCAGATCACGGAACTGGCCCAGCGCTTCGTCAGCGCCGACATCATCCTGTTTGCCGTGCCCATGTGGAATTTCGGCATTCCCTACAAGCTCAAGCACCTGATCGACGTTGTCAGTCAGAAAGACCTGCTGTTCACTTTTGATGAGCGCGGCCTGAACGGCTTGCTCGACGGGCGCAAAGTGGTCGTCATCGCGGCCCGGGGCGCGCCTTTGGATCGTGCCGAGCATCAGATCGCCTACCTCACGACGTGGGCGGAAATGGTCGGCATCGACGAGCAATACAACATCGTCATCGAGAAAACCCTGCTGGGGCCGGAGGTTGACGCCGAATCTCACAGCGCCGCCAGCAAGGCAGCCGTGGAACTCGCCGCGAGCTTATGACCCGTCGCTCGCGCTGACAGAGCGGGCCTGCCGCGCCTGCAGGATGCGCGGCAGATTGCGCTCGATCCACGTCGTCAGGCTGTCCATCTGCAACGCGACCTCCTCGCCCAGCGGGGTCAGGCTGTATTCCACATGTGGCGGCACCACCGGCAGCGCCTTGCGATCGATGAACCCGTCCTGCTCGAGACTCTGCAAGGTCTGGGAGAGCATCTTCTCGCTGACACCGCCGATCTTGCGCCGCAGTTCACTGAACCGGTGCATGCCGTCCAGCAGCACCACCAGCACCAGCACACCCCAGCGACTGCACACGTGATTGAGAATTTCCCGCGACGGGCAGTCTCGTGCCAGCACCTCACCGGTACGGATACGCTCCAGCAGCGAGGCGCTTTCTGTCGACGGGCTTGAAATGTCGTTCATTGCACTTACCTTTTTGTACGTACTTACTAAAGGTTAGCATGATGACTATGCTGAGCGCACATTCACTGCTGCTCAGGTACATCATCATGATCGTCATCACCGGTGCTTCCGGCCAATTGGGTCGTCTGGTCATTGCTCAACTGCTGCAAACCGTGCCCGCCAGTCAGATCGTTGCGGCTGTGCGCAGCCCGGAAAAAGTCGCGGATCTGGCGGCCAAGGGCGTACAGGTTCGTCATGCCGACTATTCGCAGCCTGCCACGCTGGACAGCGCGTTTGCCGGCGCGGAAAAGATCCTGCTGATCTCGTCCAGCGAAGTCGGTCAGCGGGTGGCTCAACACCAGGCCGTGATCGACGCGGCCAGACGTGCCGCCGTCAAGCTGCTGGCGTATACCAGCGTTCTGCACGCGCCGACCTCGGCGCTCGGGCTGGCCGAAGAGCATCGCCAGACCGAAGCCGCGCTGGCACAGTCGGGGGTTCCGGCAGTGCTGTTGCGTAATGGCTGGTATCACGAAAACTACACGGCGGGCATCGCGGGTGATCTGGCCCATGGCGCGCATTTCGGCAGCGCGGGCGAAGGCCGCATCAGTTCGGCAGCCCGCGCCGATTACGCAGCGGCAGCCGTTGCCGTGCTGACCGCGCAGGATGATCAGGCCGGCAGTGTCTACGAACTGGCGGGAGACAGCGCCTACACACTCAGCGAGTTCGCCGACCAGGTGTCGCGTCAGGCCGGCAAGCCCGTGGTTTATACCGACCTGTCACAGCCCGACTACCGCGCTGCGCTGCTGCAGGCCGGACTGCCTGAGTTTGTCGCCGAGTTGCTGTCCGACTCCGATGCCGCGGCGGCCAAGGGCGCCCTGTTCGACGACGCCCGCCAATTGAGCCGTCTGATCGGTCGGCCGACAACGCCGCTGAGCGCAAGCATCGAGCAGGCACTGGCTGGCTGATCCGACGTCTGCCACGCCCGCAGGCCGTTTTCATGGTCTGCGGCGTGCGCCGACGCACTGACCTTAGCGCAGGTCCGCACATCCACCCTCTCCCACTGAATGATTTGCAGCCACCACGGTCGGAACTAGTGACAGCGCATTACGCACTGGAAAGGAGTTTCGAATGAACAGCAAATCGCTCATCGCCGGTTTGACGATTCTGGGATGTGTCTCTGTCGCCAGCTTCGCCGTGCAAGCCGAAGACGCACCAGCGCAGACCGTTCAACCCTCCAAAGACAACATGCGGGACCTGGAAAAAGGTGATCGCGCGCCGGAAAAATTCCAGCGCCCAGGCGAGGCCATCAAAGACTGGAAGCAGAAAGGCCTCAAGGCACCCGCCGAGCAGAGCCAGTGGGTGCGCATCAACGACAAGTACGTTCAGGTGCAGACCACCAACGGCCAGATCACCGACATTGTTCCTGTCAAAAAATAACACGACGCTGAAAACCACAGCGCAGCGGCCCGATTTTCGGGTTGACCAGAGGAATAACAGAAGGAATTGCCCATGAATCTGAAAACCCTGATGGCCTGCGCGGCCATCGCGACCTGTTTGAGCGGCACCAGCCTCATGGCTCAGGCGCAGACAGCCTCGAACGCCAGCGTGCAGGCTGAACACACCAACCAGCGTTACAAAGTCGGCGACACCGCGCCCGACCTCTATAAAGAAGAACGCGTCGGCATCAAGGACTGGCAGGACAAACACCTCACGGCACCGGCTGAAGACAGCCAGTGGGTGATGATCAACGACAAATATGTGCTGGTAAACGTCAGCGACGGCAAGATTCTCGACATCGCACCGGTCAAGACCAAACCGCTGAAAAAATGAATCTCCTCGCGGTGCCCGAATCCTCTCGGGCACCCGGCTTCCCTCTTGCGCCCGCTCTGCAACGGGCATCCGGCCAGATGAAATCCCGGCGTCAATGGCGAGAAAGGTTGGACGCTAACGATTTCCGACTTTAATCTTTGCCGTTTGTTTCGCTGCGTCTCTTCGAATAGCCAAGGCCGGGTCTGATGTCTTCTGTTTTGAATGTGCTGTTGCCGATTTTTGCCCTGATCCTGGTGGGTTACCTGTGCCGACGGACCAACCGCCTCGGCCCCGGCGCGGCTTCCGAAATCAATCGCATGGTGGTCTGGTTGTGCCTGCCGGCATTGCTGTTTACCGCCACCGCCAATGCCACCTGGGAGCAGATCTGGCATCCCGGTTTCGTGCTGGCGTTCACCCTGTCTACGATGGCGATGTTCGTCGTCACCTTGTTGCTGCGGCGCAGAAAGGCCGGGCATTTGGCCGACGCCAGCATCGATGCGCTGAGTGCGTCTTACGCCAACACCGGCTACATCGGCATTCCGCTGTGCGTCATGGTGTTGGGACAGAACGGTCTGGAACCTGCGCTCATCGCGTCGCTGATCGTGGTCTGCGTGCTGTTTGGCATCGCGCTGGTGTGCATCGAAGTCGGCCTGCAAGGCGAAGCGAAAGTGCACCGGATCGTGTTGAAGGTGCTGCTCGCGCTGGCGAAGAACCCGCTGGTGGTGTCGCCGATTCTGGGTGCCTGCTGGGCCGCCACGGGCGTACCGCTGCCGGGCGCGCTGGACAAATTTCTCAGCTTGCTGGGCGCGGCGACCACGCCCTGCGCGTTGATTTCCCTGGGACTGTTTCTCGCCCAGAAACAACAAGGCCCGCGCCATGGCACGAGCCTTCTGGTGTTGATCAAGCTGATCGCTCACCCGCTGTTGACCTGGTTCCTGGCGTTCAAGGTGTTCCATCTGCCGCCGCTGTGGGCCAACTCCGCCCTGTTGCTCAGCGCGCTGCCCACCGGCACCGGGCCGTTCATGCTGGCCGAGTACTACAAGCGAGAGGCGTCGGTGGTCTCCAGCACCATCCTGATTTCGACGCTGGGGTCACTGCTGACCCTCTCGCTGTGCATCTATTACATCAACGGTTAGCGACGAGCCCGGACCTTCGTCAACGCCCGACGTCGTTCAGACGAACATGCCGCCGGACACTTCGATGCGTTGAGCCGTGATCCAGCGTCCGCCGTCGCCCAGCAGCATCGCGATGGCAGCGCCGATGTCGTCCGGCAGGCCGGCGCGGCCCATGGCGGTATTCGCCGATACCCAGGCATTCACATCGGCGTTGTCACGCACCGTGCCGCCGCCGAAATCGGTCTCGATGGCGCCAGGTGCGATGGCGTTCACGGTAATGCCGCGCGGCCCGAGTTCTTTCGCCAGATAACGCGTCCACACTTCGATTGCGCCCTTCATCGACGCATACGCGGCATAGCCGACCGGCGAGAAACGCGCGAGTCCCGACGACAAGTTGACGATACGCCCGCCGTCGGCCAGCAGCGGCAGCAGTTTTTGGGTCAGGAAAAATGGCCCTTTGAAATGCACGTTCACCAACTGATCGAATTGCGCCTCGGTGGTTTCTGCACAGGAGGCGTAAAGGCCGATGCCGGCGTTGTTCACCAGAAAGTCGATGCGCTCAGCATGAAAGTAAGCCTTGAGCAGCGCGGCGATCTGCGTGACGAACACGTCGAACTGACCGCTGTTGCCAACATCCAGCCTGAGCATTTTCGCTTTGCCGCCCAAGGCTTCGATTTCGGCGATGACGCTTTGCGCTTCGTCTTCGCGGCTGTGATAGGTGCCGATGATGTCAACGCCCTGCCGGGCCAGATGCAGCGCAGTGTTCTTACCCAGGCCACGGCTTGCGCCGGTGATGATCGCGATCTTGTTGCTCATGAATGCTTCCTCATGGAGTGATGGTCAGTCGTTGAGGACCAGCGTATTGTTCGGCAGTCATTTGATAAACAGCCCTTCTCCGACATGAATAGTCGAACAGACCGAACAATAGGCAGGAATTCATGAACAAGCTGGAGCTGCTGAAAACCTTTATCAGGGTCGCCGAGATGTCGAGCTTCACGCAGGCCAGCGACGCCCTGAATCTGCCGCGCTCGACGGTTTCCGAACACATCCGCGGGCTGGAGGAGCTGCTCGACACGCGCCTGCTGCTGCGCACCACGCGCAAAGTGCAGACCACCCCGGACGGCCAGGTGTTGTATGAGCGCAGCAAAGACCTGTTGGCGCAGATGGACGAGCTGGAGAACCTGTTTCGCCAGGACAACGCGGTGCTCAGCGGTCGCTTGCGGGTCGACATGCCGACTGCCGTCGCACGCAGGCTGGTGATGCCCCGACTGGGTGAGTTCATTGCCCGACACCCCTTGATCGAGCTGGAAATCAGCAGCACGGACCGCCGCGTCGACCTGGTCCGCGAGGGGTTCGATTGCATCATGCGGGTCGGTGAACTGCCCGATACGTCACTGGTGGCGCGCTCGGTCGGCCACCTGCAGATGGTCAATTGCGTCAGCAGAAGCTACGCCGAACGCTTTGGCGTTCCCCACACGCTGGAGGATCTGCAGCAGCATCGGCTGGTCAATTACGTGTCGGCGTTCGGCGGCAGCGATTCGATGTTCGAGTACCACCGCGACGGCAAAGACTGCCACGTCGCCATGCCGTGCAGCGTCACCGTCAACTACATCGAAGCCTACGAGGCGGCGTGCCTGGGCGGTCTGGGCATTGTGCAGATCCCCCGCCTGGCCGAGCGCTACCAGCTGGCGCGCGGCGACCTGGTCGAGGTACTGCCCGATTACCTGCCCGCGCCGATGCCGGTGTCACTGCTGTACGCCCATCGCCGTCACCTGCCGCAACGCTGCCGGGTGTTCATGGACTGGATGGCGCAGTTGCTTGGCGAGTACGGCGTACAGCGTTGACCTGACAGCCCGTCGCCGTCACGGCGCGGTTGAGCCGCTATTTCAGGGCGGCGACCACGGCGTCGAAGAAAGTCATGGGATCGACAGGCTCTTTGTCCACCGGTTTGGGCTGCGCGCCGAACGTGACGATGACCACGTTATTGGCTGGATTGACGTAAATGTTCTGTCCCTGGATGCCAACGGCGGCGTAGGCGCCATCTTTAACCGAGGCTTCGGTCCAGGCGGTCCACCACATGTAGCCGTAATCGAGCTTCTTGCCGCCCTTGAGGGTGGTCGGCAAGGTGGCTTCGCTGACCCAGCCGTCGGGCAGAATGGATTTGCCGTCGATCTTCCCGCCGTTCATGAAGAACAGCCCGAAGCGCCCGTAATCGCGCAAGGTAGCGCTGATGCCGCTGCCGCCAATCTCCACGCCATCGGGCGAATCGAGCCACCATCGGGCATCGCTTTCCATGCCGAACGGCTGCCAGATCTTCTTCGACAGGTAGTCGGCCAGCGGCATTTTCACCGCGCCGCGCACGATTTCCCCCAGAATCTGCGTCTCGCCGGTGCTGTAGTTGTTCACAGTGCCAGGTTCGGCGGCGCGTGGCAGCCCGGCCATGAGCGTCACCGCCGAACGCGGTTTCTGCGAAATCTGCGCCCTGAGCAAAGCCCGACGATCCGATGCAGGGTCGGTGTACGTCTCGTTCCACTTCACGCCCGAGGACATCATCAGCACATCGCGCACCGTCACGCCGTCGTAGGCGCTGCCTTTGAGCTCAGGCACGTAATCGACGACCTGCGAATCGAGGCCTTTGATCAGCCCGTCCTTGATCGCGGCAGCGGCCAGCGTCGAGGTGATGGACTTGGCCATCGACATCGACATCCAGCGGGTTTTCTCGCTGTTGCCGCGCTGGTAGGTCTCGAAGACGATCTTGCCATCCTTGATCACCAGCATCGCCGTGACGCTGTCCAGTGCCACGTAGTCGTACAGGTCGTACTTTTTGCCCTCGTAGGTGAAGCGCACATTGGCCAGTTGCTTGTCCGACCTGGGCAACGCGTAAGGGTGGCCGCCGGCCTTGATCGTATGGGTGGGAAACAGCCGGTCGATGTTGCGGTACGTGCTGACGGCAAGGTCCGGCAACATTGCGCCGTCGTAAATCTGTTCGACCGTGCCGATGGTCTCGTGGGCGTGAGGGTAATCCTCGGCCCCGGCGTTCAGTGTCAGCCCAAGGGCCAGCAGCCCCATGGAAAATGCCAGCGGCCGAGCGCGCTGAACGGAACGTGAAACAGCTCGTGGGTACATAACGCTTCCTTATTCTTTATCGCCGTTATCAGACGTCGGGACATGGCCCGCATGAACCATAGTTCACCCGCGGACGCCGCACTGCGCATTCAGTCAAGGGATTGCCAAACCTGAGGTCGGAAATTTCGTACGTAAACGCCGGGCGAAAAAAAACACCGCCGTGAAGGCGGTGTTTTTTGTGGCGAAAGCGTCGGGATCAGACCTTGACGATCCAGCCTGCCGGGCCTTCGATCTCGCCGAACTGGATGCCGGTCAGCTCTTTGTACAGACGCTGGGTCACCGGGCCGACTTCGGTTTCGCTGTGAAAGACGTGCAGCTTGTCTTTGTAGCTGATGCCGCCGATGGGCGTGATCACGGCAGCAGTACCGCAGGCACCGGCTTCCTTGAACTGATCGAGCTTGTCGATGAACACTTCACCCTCGGTGACCTTCAGACCCAGCCGGCTCGACGCCAGCTCGATCAGCGACAGACGGGTGATGCCCGGCAGGACCGATGGCGATTTCGGCGTGATGAACTGATCGTCGTGGGTGATACCGAAGAAGTTGGCCGAGCCCACTTCCTCGATCTTCGAGTGGGTCAGCGGGTCCAGGTAGATGGCGTCGGCGAAACCATGCTTCTTCGCTTCGCTGCCCGGCATCATGCTGGCCGCGTAGTTGCCACCGACCTTGGCGGCACCGGTGCCTTGTGGCGCGGCGCGGTCATAGCTGGAGATCACGAAGTTATGCGGTTTCATGCCGCCTTTGAAGTAGGGGCCGACCGGGATGCAGAACACCGAGAAAATGAACTCGGGCGCGGCGCGCACGCCGATGTTGTCGCCCACGCCGATCACGAACGGACGCAGGTACAGCGCACCGCCTGTGCCGTAAGGCGGGATGAAGCGTTCGTTGGCGCGAACCACTTCCTTGCACGCCTCGATGAACACATCAGTCGGCACATGGGGCATCAGCAGGCGGCTGCAGCTGCGCTGCATGCGAGCAGCGTTCTGGTCCGGACGGAACAGGTTGATCGAGCCGTCTTTGGCGCGATAAGCCTTCAGGCCTTCAAAGCACTGCTGACCATAATGCAGCGCGGTGGAGCCTTCGCTGATATGCAGCACGTTGTCTTCGGTCAGGGTGCCCTTTTCCCACTCGCCGTCACGCCAGTGAGCCAGATAGCGCTTGTCGGTCTTGATGTAGTCGAAACCCAGCTTGTCCCAATTAATGCTTTCGTTACCCATGACACCCTCTATTTCCTGGCCAGCGCGGCCGGCATTCCCGGCGTCTGGCGTTTCTTCAATATGGTCGTGAAGGCCCGGTACAGGACACGGCCCGTTCCGATGTTGCGCCATATTACTGATTTTTTGCCCGACAAACCGCCTCCGCTGCTCGGGAGCTGAAAAAGATCGTGCAAGGGCATGCAGGTCGGTTCAAAAAACACCGACAACTGCCCGTTCTGGCACCCCGGGCTGACGTCATTTTCCTTTCATTTCAGGTAGAGCTCCCATTGCCTCCCAGAGTGTGCCGCCTGTACCAAAAGCTGAACACCGGGCGTGCAGAACCGTGAATGTTGCCTATCGTTGCTAATTCACATGAGACAGGAGCAGTGCCATGGGTATCGAGCAACTCTTCGCGGATCTGGGCAGTCTTCCGAGCATTCCCAAAGTGGCTCAAGACCTGATTCTGCAGTTCGACAATCCTTCATCGAACCTTGAAAGCATCGCCCGCAACATTCAGAAGGACCCGGTCATTTCCGCCAAAATCCTGCGCCTGGCGAACTCCGCCCGGTTTCGGGGCGCACGTGAATCCTCCAGCATCGAGGACGCGGCGATGCGACTGGGCTTCAACACCTTACGCACGCTGGTGCTGGCCTCGGCGGTCACCGGCGCGTTCAAGGCCGGACCGAGCTTCGACCTCAAAGGGTTCTGGCTGAAGAGTTTTCAGGTGGCCGGAATCTGTCGGTTGCTGGCCAAGCAGTCCGGTGCCGATGCGGAAATTGCCTTCACCTGCGGGGTGATGCACGACATCGGGGAGTTGCTGATTCAGACCGGCGCGCCTCAGGTGGCGGAACGCATCAACAGCGTGACGAAAACCGGCACGACCGGTCGCGCAGCCATTGAAACGCTGCAACTGGGTTTCGGTTATCCGGAAGTCGGTGCGGAACTGGCACGTCGCTGGCAGTTGCCGACTGTCATTCAGCACGCCATTGCCTATCAGGCAAGGCCCATGCAGGCGCCGGGCGATGCAACCCAGCCGCGGATCGTCGCCCAGGCGCTGACCATTTCCGACGCGCTGGAAAACCATGGCGGTGCTACGCCAGAAGCACGACAAGCGGTCGACGGCCCGCTGTTCGAGGGGATTGATCTGGACGCGCTGTTCGCAGCACTGCCCGCCGTGCTGGAAGCAGACAAGGCGTTTGCAGAGCTGCTGAGCTAAGGCCAGGTTTGCCTGCACAACCTTTGGGCGTAAGCGTGCTGGCGATTGCAGTGCAGCCACTGAATCATTGGCTGAACCGCTGCAGACGCCAGCACGTTTTCTGCCTACGTATCCCGATATCAACCGCCACACCGATCGATCGGCCGAAGCATAAATCACCCGCCTCGTTTAGTATCGGCCCACCGCTGCGCTCACGAGGAACTCTGCATGTTCGACACGTCTGCCGAATCCGGGACTGAAACGCTCCTGCACTGGATGGGTGAACGCTCGTTCGTGGTCCTGACCGGGGCCGGCATCAGTACATCCTCCGGGATACCCGACTACCGCGACAGCGACGGCGTGCGGCGGGGCCGGCAACCGATGATGTTTCAGGAATTTCTCAACGCGCCCGAGGCCCGCCGACGCTATTGGGCGCGCGCCATGCTGGGCTGGCCACGGGTGCGCGCCGCCAGTCCCAACGCAGCCCACTACGCCCTCGCAACCCTGCAGCAATATGACCTGATCAGCGGCGTGATCACTCAGAACGTCGACACGCTGCACGATCAGGCCGGCAGTCAGGATGTCGTGGAACTGCATGGCAGCCTGCACTGGGTGCTGTGCCTGGATTGCCGGAAACGCACCGAGCGAGACGTGATTCAGCAGCGCCTGCTCGATCAGAATCCGTATCTGGCCGGGGTCGATGCCGTGCAGGCACCCGATGGTGACACGTTGCTCGATGAGGCGTTCGAGGCGCGTTTCCAGGTGCCACACTGCCCGCACTGCGGCGGCGAGCGCATGAAGCCGGATGTGGTGTTTTTTGGCGAAAACGTTGCTGCGCCCACCGCCGCAAGGGCGATGGAAAAGGTTGAACAGGCGGATGGGTTACTGGTGGTGGGATCGTCATTGATGGCGTTCTCAGCGTTCCGGCTGTGCCGGGCGATGGCTGATCAGGGCAAGCCACTGGTGGCGATCAACCTGGGCAAAACCCGCGCCGATGACCTGCTGGACCTCAAAATCGGTGCGTCCTGCGAAGTCTTGCTGCCACAGCTCACACAGCGACTGATAACGCCCTGAGCGGATATCAGCCGCCGTGTCGATTCATCACGGACCGGCGTGTCAGGGCCTGATGCCCGGCAGCGCCGCCAACGCCTTCTCCCAGATCTGTCGCGTTCGCATCCACACCACTTCCTGCCAGTCCGGGTCGGCTGGGTAGAACTGTTCCAGCAATCCTTGTTTGATCGCCCGTCCCGTTTCGTCCAGTGGGTCGCCGTGCAGGTGCAACCAGTGGTCGTCACGCAGGTGCTGGTGCACCTCAGCGCCAGGGTACGTCCCGCATTCGATCACGAACGGCATCAGATGCACGCCGGGCAAGGCATCGAGCAACATCTGCGAGGTGTACCCGGTGGAGGTCGCGGCGACCCCGGTTGCGCTGATCTGGTTGGCGCCGGTGATGAGCGTGAACAGCCAAGGGCCGAACAATGCCCTGGCGTCTTCCAGCGCCGGATAACCTGACTCGACGATGCTCATCAGCATCGGATGGCCGTAATCTCCCGCGCCGGTGTGCAGATCGAAGCAGGCCGCCACCTCAACGCCGCTCAGGTGCCTGGCAACGATGCTGCGCAACGTTCGGTTCGACCAGCTCGGACCCTTGCCGCCATAGAACAGGCCATCGGCGAATTCATACTGCCCCGCTTCCACGACCGACATCAGGCTCGACCAGCCGCGTTCGGCGATGGCGGCGTTGAACAAGGCGTCGGCCTGATCGCGCAACGGCCCGCACAGCTGTTCGCACGCGTAGAGGGCATGCACGTCCCGGTAGGCACGGTTATCAGGCAACGGTCTGGCGAAGTTCAGGTAGTTGCGGTTCTGATCGAGGTTGTCCTCGTTGACCCGACGCATCCACGCGGTACCCCACGGATTGATCAAGTGAATCATCAACACCGCGACGCCTTCGGGCAGTGCGCGGCCCTTGAGGCTTTCAAGCCAACGGCTCTGGCAATCAGAACCGTAATAACCCTCCACACCGTGGGTCCCGCTCAGTGCCACCAGCACCTTGCGGGCGTCGGGCGGGCCGATCCAGGCGACATCGGTGAACAGACACTCACCAAAGGGGCCGGCAAGCGGATGCGGGTATTCGCTCAGGTCAGCACCGAGTGCGGTGGCGGCCTTCAGGAAACGTTCGCGCAGCGCGCGGTAACCGGGCTGGGTGGGGAAAAACTGGCTCATCGAAACCCTCGAGAATAAGGACCGAATCAGGCTCGGCGCACGGACCGTTTTACCGCCTGAACCGCAGTGCTTCAAATTTGTTACAAAAAAAGCGCTTATTGGCACATTTTTTTCAGGGAATTTTCACAAGTGGGACGTCAGTACCACCCGCAGGCCCGCGAACTCAACAAAACCGCGAGTCTACGCTGCCCATCGGTGCGCAACACGCACCAAAGTGCAGGAAACGGACATTACCCTGTCCATAAACAGTGCAGGACGCCAACCACAAGTCTGACGTCCGTCGACAAGGAATTCGAAACGTGTACCTCATTGCCCGACCGTCATCGACCACCCCTCGCTTAGCCATAAGCCCCTCGCCCGCTCGTCCTGCGTCATCGTCAGTCAGCCTCGGCTCGATGCCCGGCGGTGCCTGTTCCAGCGCCTGACCGTTCAGGCTCATTCGGCTTCACACCCGACGCAGATCCGCGCCGAACGCCTTTATTTTTTGCAGCACCCGCGACACCAACTTTTATTTGTTAATCACGGACGCATCCGATAAGCGCGGCATTTGCGCTTTTATAAAACAGGACTTTTTGGCAGAGAGTACTCGGCATCCGAAGTGCCACATATTAAATAGCCATCATCAAACAGATGGACGCTTGTGATCATCCCAAGGAAAGTCTCAAGCCACTTATGTGACTGACCAGTCACTAACTAAGAGGACACGTGCCATGCACAGCTAACTCATTACGCACCAATTCGAACCCAAGTTATCGGGTTTGGTGCACACACTTCCGATTGATGTAAGACGAGGCACTGCGAAACTTTCCCGGCGCACTCAGCGGACCCGCTCGCCCCGATTTTTTGATTGGTTCAATTGGTCCGCGTTTGTCCACGGCCGCTTTAAACAGGGATTCGATAAAAAATTACAAGAATGCGACATATCGGTCGTAAAGCCTGGAAACATCGTCCTAGACGTACTGGCTGGCACAGCGGTTGCTATTACTGCCCTGTAGACCTCTCGACACACTGTCGTACTTCGACGTACACAAACAAGAAATCAGGGAACATCCATGTCGTCTCCATAGCCACTGCAACCTGACTCATTCCGATATAAGAGCCGACGATTTCATTGTCGCTCACGGGTGTTTTGCGCCTTATATACGTGCAAGCATCAGGCATTCGAACATTGATTAAATGTTTGAACGGAACCTTATTGCCCTTCAACTAAACGAGGGAGCTTTAATGAACGACGCGGTAAAGATGAACGCCTTGCCCGATCCGTCCCCGGATGAACTTTCCAGGGTCTGGCCGAGTATTCCGTTCAAGGAAAACACCTCACGACCTGGCGGATTGAACAGGCCGCAAGTGTTGTTATTGATTGCCGCTTCAGTCCTTATTCACGGCGCCATCTGGTGGTACATGCACACTGCAAAAGCCGAACTTGCGGAAGTTGCGCCGCAGGTTCCTGAAATGACCGTGGAATTGACCAGCGCGACGCCGCCGACACCCGAGCCGCCACCGCCTGAGCCCCCACCGCCTCCGCCGCCACCCCCTCCGCCGCCGCCTCCGGAGCCAGAACAGCCCGTGGAAGACCCGGATGCTGTCAAGCCGCCGCCTAAACCGGTGGAGAAGCCGAAGGTCGAGAAGCCCAAGCCCGTGAAAAAGCCGGAGCCGGTGAAAAAGCCGACACCGCCCTCACCGCCGGTGCCAGCCGCGCCCAGTACACCTGCGGCGCCCGCACCGGCCGCGACTCCCGCGCCGGCAGCCCCTGCAGCGCCCGCGGCCCCAGCCGCGCCGGTCAAGGAAACGGCAGCCATTTCGGGGCTGGCAAGCCTGGGTAACCCGCCACCGGAATACCCAGGCGCGGCCCTGCGCAAAGGCATGGAAGGTCGCGTGATCCTGCGCATCAAGGTGCTGCCCAACGGCCGCGCTGGCAGCGTCGAGGTGACCAAGTCCAGCGGCAAGCAGGTTCTCGACGATGCGGCCGTGGAGACGGTGCGCAACTGGAAGTTCATTCCGGCCAAGCGCGGCGACACGCCCATCGAGGGCTTTGCGACCCAGACCATCGATTTCAAGTTACCGGAATGACCCGGCAGGCAAACCACTGACAACTCTTATTTAGCTGGTGAGGTTTAACCATGAACGAATCGCTCTCTTCCATGATTGTCCCCGGCGTGCTCTGGGCTCTGGTGCTGTTCTCGGTGCTGAGCTGGGGATTGCTGTTGATCAAATCCGCGCAGTACCTGAAACAGAAAACCCAGAACCGGCAGTTCACCAAGGCGTTCTGGACCGCGCCGGACTTGCTCACCGCCGCCGAACATGCCACGCAGTATCCGGGTTCGCTGGCGCGCATCGCCAACAGCGGCTTCGAAGCCATGGCCGTAGAAGACACTCCGCGCACCACACAGCAACTGGCGCACACCATCAACCGTTCGGATCGTCTGGAGCGCAACCTGCGGCAACAGATCCAGAAGGAACGCCGCTCGCTCGAGGCCGGGCAAGCGATTCTTGCCAGTATCGGCAGCACCGCGCCCTTCATCGGCCTGTTCGGCACGGTCTGGGGAATCATGGAAGCGTTGCAGAGTATCGGCGCCAGCGGCTCCGCCAGCCTGGAAACCGTCGCCGGCCCCATTGGTCATGCCTTGATCGCCACCGGGGTCGGCATCGCGGTCGCGGTCCCGGCCGTGCTGATTTACAACTTCTTCCTGCGCCGCCTGAAACTGGCCGTGGCCGACATGGATGACTTCGCCCATGACTTCGACGCCCTCGCCCAGCGCAGCGCCTTCGCCGTCAGCCGCCAACCCATCGCCCACAAACAGGGCCAATCGGTCAAGGAGGCGAGCTGATGTCGTTCTCTACTCAAGACAGCGATGAAGTGCTCAGCGAAATGAACGTCACACCGCTGGTGGATGTGATGCTCGTGCTGCTGGTGGTGTTCATCGTCACGGCCCCGCTGATGACCAACGCAATCAAGGTCAACCTGCCGAAAACCGACGCCGTCGCCCCCGCTGAAAAGAAAGACCCGGTGGTGGTCAGCGTCGATCAGGACGGCAAGTTCTACCTGGCCAAATCCGAGATTGCCCCGGAGTCCCTGGAGATCAGCCTCAAGGACGTCAAGGCCAAAGACCCCGAGGTGCGCGTGCAATTGCAGGCCGACACCAGCGTCAACTACGGCCAGGTGGCCAAGGCGATGGCGTCGATCGAGCGCTCGGGGATCACGAAGATTTCGGTGATGACCTCCAAATGATGCAGCGATAGAAACGCGGCTGCGGCGACCCGCAGCCCTGCACACCCTACTCCCGATGTAACGGCCGTCCATGGCTTGGACCATGGAGGGGAGCGGCTTGCCTGGAAAAAGTGGATTTCCCGACCGCCACAACCGCGTCGGAGCAACGAGGGCTCACAAGGCCATTTCAATAACATCTGGAATAAATCGGAAATTACCATGCTGATGAGTTTTCCTGGTTTTACCGTCAAGCCTCTTGTTTTCGCTGTACGACGGCACCCGCGCGCATGGATCTGCGCACTGGCCGTGGGGATGAGTTCGGCACAGGCCGCGGACAGCACCGATGCCGCTGCCGATGCCGCCCCGGCCAGCGAAGCCGCTGTGCCCGCTGCAGCCGCCGCCGTGCCGGCCACCACGCAATTGCAGCGGGTTGAAGTGACCGGTTCGGCCGTGCGCCGCGCCGATGCCGAAACCGCAGTGCCGGTGACGATCCTGCGTGCCGAAGAGCTGAAAAAACAGGGCGTGACCACCACCGAGCAGATGGTCCAGCGCATCACCGGCAGCCAGTCGATGTACAACAGTTCGGGCTCGGTCGGTGCCTCCACCGGCGGCGCGTCCTATGCGGACATGCGCGGAATCGGCGCGAACAAGACGCTGGTCCTGCTCAACGGCCGTCGTCTGGCCAACAACGCGTTGTCGGGCGTCGGTACTCCGAACGGCAGCGCCATCGACCTGAACATGATCCCGTTCGCGGCCATCGACCGCATCGAGGTGCTGCGCGACGGCGCGTCTGCGCTCTATGGCACCGATGCCATCGGCGGCGTGATCAACTTCATCACCAAGAAATCGCTGAACGAAGGCACTCTCAGCCTCGGCGGCGACACCCCGACCGCCAGCGGCGGCGGCGCCAGCAAAGACATGAGCGCCAGCTGGGGTTTCGGCGACCTGGAAGAAGACCGCTTCAACGTGATGGGCGTGTTCAACTACAACAAGCAGCAGAACCTGGACGCCAACGACCGCTCCTTCGCCAAGGACTATGTGCCAGGACGCGGCCTCAACCAGACTTCCGGCACCGCCTATCCCGGCAACTACTACCAGGGCAACAACAGCGCCAACCCCCTCGGCCCGAACTGCTCCGGGCCAAGCCTGGTGGGCGTCGACGGCGTGTGCCGGTTCAGCACCCGCGAGTACATCGACCTTTTGCCCGAGACCGAGAAGACCTCGTTCTTCGGCCGCGCCACCGGCAAACTGGCCGAAGACCACAATGTCAGCCTCGAGTACTTCTGGGCGCGCAACAACAACGCCACCAACATCGGCCCTGCGCCGCTGACCGGCCTGAGCATCGATCCTTCCTCGCCTTACTACCCCGGCAACGGCATCACCCCTGCGCCGACCAACTTCCCCCTCGATCCCACCCAACCGGTGGACACCGCCTGGCGTGAGACCGCCGCCGGACCGCGAGGCGGCAAAGACCAGAACACCAGCCAGCGATTGCTGCTGACCTTCGACGGCACCGTTGGCGGCTGGGATTACAACGTCGGCGCGAACTACAACCAGAACAAAGTGCTTTCCTCCGTCACCTCCGGCTACGTCAGCGACGCCGCGATGCGCGCAGGTCTGGCCAGCGGCCTGCTGAACCCGTTCGGGCCGCAGTCGGCGGCCGGTCAGCAATACATCGAAAACGCCGCGTACCACGGCCAGTACTCCAGCGCCGTCGGCCGCGTGTATGGCTTCGACGGAAAAGTCAGCCGCGAGATCGGTGACTGGTTCGGGGCCGGCCAGGCCGGTCTGGCCCTGGGCGGTGAATACCGCAAGGAAAAACTGCATCAGGATTACGAGGCGTTCGTCGACGACATCAGCAGCCTGGGCCTGGACTCGGCGGGCAGCGTCTCCGGGGACCGTAGCGTCAAGGCCGAGTACGCCGAACTGAACGTGCCGGTGCTCGACAGCCTGGAACTGACCGCCGCCGTGCGTCATGACAAATACAGCGACTTCGGCAGCACCACCAACCCGAAATACTCGTTCCGCTTTCAGCCGTTCAAGGAGCTGGTGCTGCGCGGTGCCTACAGCGAAGGCTTCCGCGCCCCTTCACTGTATGAGCTTTATGCCCCGCAAAGCCTGAGCTACACCCAGGGTTACTACAACGATCCGACCCTCTGCGCCGGCGGTGTCGTGCAACCTGGCGGTCAGGCTGGCCGAGACTGTAATCAGCAGTTCCTCAACCTGAGCGGTGGCAACGCCGACCTGGCGCCGGAGAAAGCCCGTAACGTCACTGTGGGCTTCGTTTATCAGCCGGTCAGCAACCTGTCCATGGGCCTGGATTTCTGGTGGATTCACATTTCCAACCAGATTCAATCCTTCCCGGAATCCACCGTGTTCGACCAGGCCGATCTCTACGGCGATCGCATCATCCGCAACGCCGACGGCTCGATCGCCAACATCGTGACCGGCAACTCCAACCTGGGCATCGTCAAGACCAGCGGGGTCGACGTCACCCTGGATTACCGCTTCCCGAACACGCCTTACGGCCAGTTCGGCCTCGGTCTGACCGGCACGTACGTCAACCGCTACGACTTCCAGAACACCATCGACGGCCCGTACACCGACAAGGTCGGCGACTTCCAGGGCGACGGCGTGATCGCGCGCTGGAAACACGTTCTGATCGGCACCTGGAACCTGGGCGACAGCCGTGCATCGCTGACCAACCGGTTCACCAGCGGCTACAACGACTACGACCGCACCACCAACGGCACCGTACCCTCGTACTCGCTGTGGGACCTGTCGGTCGGGCATACCTTCGACAAGGTGCTGGACATCGACGCCGGGGTGAAAAACCTGTTCGACCGCGATCCGCCGTTCACCAACCAGGCCTACAACTTCCAGTCCGGCTATGACCCCCGTTACGCCGACCCGCTGGGCCGCACGCTGTTCGCTCGCGCCACGTACCACTTTTAAGGCCTGAACCCGACGCGCTCATGCTCCGGCGCGTCGGGCGACTTCTGCGAAATCGCGCCCCCGGCTTGCAGGTCTCATCCACCTCCCCCGGCCGGGGGATTTTTTCTCAGCGCTTTGCATGCGTCGATCTGCAAACCAAGGATTGCCCGAACATGAGTGCCTCCCCCCTCACGCTGCGACGGCTGCTGCCCGGCATCGCACTGCTCTACACCGTGGTGTTTTTCATTTCGCTGCTCTCCGGCGTGCCCATGGCCCTCGCGACCCCGGCCCACGCTTTGACTGTGTACGGCGAAGCGCCCAAATACCCCGCCGGTTTCATGCACTTTGACTACGTCGATCCCTATGCCCCCAAAGGCGGATCGATGAGCCGCGCCGCCGAAGAAATCGGCCAGTACAACTACCTGACGCCTTATGTCGATCAAGGCATTGCGGTCAGCCAGATCGATACCTGGGTCTACTCGCCGCTGGCCTATCGTTCGCTGGACGAGCCTTACACCGTGTATGGGCTGGTCGCGCAGAAACTGGAGCGCGACCCGGACAACCGCTGGGTACGGTTCTATCTGAACCCCGACGCCCGTTTCGACGACGGCACGCCGATCACCGCTCAGGACGTGCAGTACACCTATCAGACCCTGATCACTCAGGGCAGCTTCAGCTACCGGCCGCTGTACGCCGACGTCAAGGACGTGGTGATCGAGGCGCCGGGGCAGATTCGTTTCGACTTCAAGGACAACCTCAACCGCACGCTGGCACTGGATCTGGCCAGCATGCGCATCCTGCCCGAACACTGGTGGAAGACCCGGGACTTCAGCAAAGGCGGTGGTTTCGAGCCGCCGTTGGGCAGCGGCCCCTATCGCGTCATAAGGGTCGATCCCGGACGCAGTGTCAGCTTTCAGCGGGTGAAGGACTGGTGGGCCAAAGACCTGCCGGTCAGTCGCGGCCTGTACAACTTCGACACCCTCACGGTGAATTTCTACGGCGACACCGACGTCGCACGGCAATTGGTGCAGGCCGGCAGTTTCGATTACAACCGTGAGTATTCCTCGGCCGGGTACGTGGTCGGCTATACCGCCCCGACGCTGCAGGACGGCCGATTGCAAAAGACCATTCTGGCGAAGAAGCGTCCGGTGGCCGGCCAGGGGTTTGTCTTCAACCTCGACAAGCCGGTCTTTCAGGATCGCCGCGTTCGCGAAGCGCTGGCGATGCTTTGGGATTTCGAATGGGTGAACGGCCAGATCATGCGCAACTTCTATGTGCGCGAGCAGACCTACTTTCCCAAAAGCGAAATGGCCGCCACCGAGCTGCCGGATGCGCAGGAGCTGAAGATTCTCGAGCCGCTGCGCGGGCAGATCCCGGACGAAGTGTTCAATCAGGTCTGGCAGGCGCCGCGCACCGATGGCAGCGGCTATATCCGCGACAAGCAACTCAAGGCGCTGAAGCTGCTCGCCGACGCAGGCTGGCATGCGCAGCACAATCGTCTGGTGAACGCCGCAGGTCAGCCGCTGGAGTTCACCTTCCTCGATGGCCAGGGTGGTTTCGACCGGCTGGTCCTGCCGTACAAGCGCGTATTGGCGCAGATCGGCATTACCCTGAATTTTCGAAAGGTGGACTCGGCGCAGTACATGAACCGGCTCAATGCCCGGGACTACGACATGATCGTCGTCACGCTGCCCAACAACGGCAACCCGATCCTGTCGCCCGGTCGCGAGCTGTACAACCTGTTCGGCTCGCAGAGCGCGCGGCAGGTCGGCAGTTCGAACGCCATGGTCTTGCGCAACCCGGCGGTGGACGCCCTGATCGACGGGCTGGTGGCCGCCAACACCCGCACCGACATGCTGCATTACGCCCGCGCCCTGGACCGGGTGCTGCTGTGGGGTTTCTACATGATTCCGAATTACTACTCACAGGGCACGCCCGCGGTGTTCGCCAACCGCTTCGGCAGACCCAACGTCGAGCCGATGTATGACGTCGGCCTGGACACTTGGTGGCAGGTCAGCCCGACGCCGCTGACCAACCAGCAGATGGCCGAACGCCTGGCGCCGCAGGCCAGTGCGCAGTCCGCAAAACCGGAGCGTCGTTGACATGCTGACGTATGCAATGCGGCGTCTGCTGCTGATCATTCCCACCCTGCTGTGCATTCTGGTGGTCAACTTCCTCATCGTGCAGGCCGCACCCGGCGGCCCGGTGGAACAGGCGATCGCCCGGCTTCAAGGTCTGAGCCCGGCCGCCGGCGTCGGTGGCGGCGGCGCAGAAGTCGCGGCCACCGGCAGTGTCAGCCGCAGTTCACAGGGACTGGACCCCGAACTGATCGAGGCCATCCGGCATCAGTACGGGTTCGATAAACCGATGCACGAACGGCTGTGGCTGATGCTCACCCACTACGCCCGACTTGATTTCGGCAGCAGTTTCTTTCGCGGCGCGACGGTCACCGGTCTGATCGCCCAGAAGCTGCCGGTCACGCTGTCGCTGGGACTCTGGGCCACGCTGATCACCTACCTGATCTCGATTCCACTGGGCATCCGCAAGGCCGTGCATCACGGCAGCCGGTTCGACGTCTGGAGCAGCACACTGATCATCGTCGGCTATGCGATCCCGGCTTTCCTGTTCGCCATCCTGCTCATCGTCGTGTTCGCCGGCGGCAGCTACCTGAGCTGGTTCCCGGCGCAAGGGCTGGTGTCGGACGACTTCGACAGCCTCTCCACCTTCGGCAAACTGCGCGACTATCTCTGGCATCTGGTGCTGCCCGTCAGTGCGCTGGTCATTGGGGGTTTCGCGACCTTGACCCTTCTGACCAAGAACAGTTTTCTCAACGAAATCAGCCGCCAGTATGTGGTCACGGCCCGCGCCAAGGGCCTGAGCGAACAACGCGTGCTGTACGGCCACGTGTTCCGCAACGCGATGTTGCTGGTCGTGGCCGGCGTGCCTCAGGCGCTGATCGAGGTGTTTTTCGCCGGGTCGCTGCTCATCGAAACCATTTTCGGTCTCGATGGCATCGGCCGCATGAGTTACGAAGCGGCCGTCTCCCGTGATTACCCGGTGGTGTTCGGCACGCTGTTTCTGTTCACCCTGTTCGGCCTGCTGATCAAACTGGTGGGCGACCTGTGCTACACCCTGGTCGACCCGCGCATCGACTTTTCCACGAGGAGCGCGTGATGTTCGAGTTCTCACCGCAAAGCAAGCGACGGATGGCCCTGTTCAAGGCCAATCGCCGCGGCTGGTGGTCATTGTGGATATTCGTCGGGCTGCTGGTGGTCTGCCTCCTCGGCGAATTGATCGCCAACGACCGGCCGCTGGTCGTCAGCTATCAGGGCCATCTGTATTACCCCGCTCTGCATCAGTATGAGGAAACCCGATTCGGCGGCGAGCTGCCCTTCGAGCCGGATTACGCCAGCGACTACGTGCGCAAGCTGATCGAGTCCGCAGGCGGCTGGATGCTCTGGGCACCGATCCCGTTCAGCTACGACACCATCAACTACGACCTCAAGGCGCCCTCGCCCAGCCCACCCAGCGCGCGAAACTGGCTGGGCACCGACGATCAGGCGCGGGACGTGATGGCGCGGGTGCTGTTCGGTACGCGGGTATCGATTCTGTTCGCCCTGCTGCTGACGGCCATCAGCACCGTCATCGGTGTTTTCGCCGGGGCGATTCAGGGTTATTACGGCGGCCTGGCCGACCTGATCGGTCAACGCTTGCAGGAAATCTGGTCGGGCCTTCCGGTGCTGTACCTGTTGATCATCCTCTCCGGATTCGTCGAGCCGGGTTTCTGGTGGTTGTTGGGCATCATGGCGCTGTTTTCCTGGCTGGCACTGGTGGATGTGGTGCGTGCCGAGTTTCTGCGCGGGCGCAATCTGGAATACGTGAAAGCCGCCCGGGCGCTGGGCCTGACCGACAGCGCGCTGATGCTGCGGCATATCCTGCCCAACGCCATGACCAGCACCCTCACCTACCTGCCGTTCATTGTCACCGGCGCCATCGCGACCTTGACCGCGCTGGATTTTCTCGGCTTCGGCATGCCGGCGGGCAGCGCATCGCTGGGTGAGCTGATCGGTCAGGCCAAGCGCAATCTGCAGGCGCCCTGGCTGGGCCTGACCGCGTTTTGCGCGCTGGCGCTGATCCTTTCCCTGTTGGTGTTCATCGGCGAAGCCTGCCGTGATGCCTTCGACCCCAGAACCTGAGAGCTCCCCATGACAGAAGCCATGCACGAGAACCTAATCGACATTCGTCAGTTGCGCGTCGCCTTCAAGGGCGTCGAGGTGGTCCACGGCATCGACCTGACCCTGCGGCGGGGAGAATGCCTGGCGCTGGTGGGTGAGTCCGGGTCCGGCAAGTCGGTGACCGCTCACTCGATCCTGCGCCTGCTGCCCGCGCAGAGCGTCAGCACGCAAGGCAGCATTCGCTACAACGGCGTTGACCTGCTGCGCGCCAGCGACCGCCAGTTGCGTTCGCTGCGCGGCAATCGCATCGCGATGATCTTTCAGGAGCCAATGACCTCCCTCAACCCACTGCACACGGTGGAGAAGCAGATTGGTGAAATCCTGGCGATGCACAAAGGGCTCAAGGGCAAGGCCGCCCGTGACCGCACCCTCGAGCTCCTGGAACTGGTCGGCATCCACAATCCGCTGCACCGGCTCAAGGCTTACCCTCATCAACTGTCCGGAGGGCAGCGACAACGGGTGATGATTGCCATGGCGCTGGCGAACGATCCCGACCTGCTGATCGCCGACGAGCCCACCACCGCGCTGGACGTGACGGTGCAGCTGAAGATTCTGGAATTGCTCAAGTCATTGCAGGCGCGCCTGGGCATGTCGCTGCTGTTGATCAGCCACGACCTCAATCTGGTGAAGCGCATTGCGCAACGGGTCTGCGTGATGCGCGCCGGTGAGATCGTCGAGCAGGCCGACTGCCAGACGCTGTTTGCCAATCCGCAGCATGAATACAGCCGATTGCTGATCAATGCCGAACCCGACGGCGAGCCGGTGCCGACCGTGCACCCGCAAACCTTGTTATCCGTGGACGACCTGAAGGTCTGGTTCCCGCTGCCCAAATCGCTGTTCCGGCGCGAGCGGCAGTACATCAAAGCGGTGGATGGGGTCAGCTTCGAACTGCTCAAGGGCAAGACGCTGGGGATCGTCGGCGAATCCGGGTCGGGCAAGTCGACGCTGGGTCAGGCGATCCTGCGGCTGATCGACTCCGAAGGCAGCATCCGCTTTGCCAACAAGGAGCTGAGCCTGCACAGCCAGCACCTCATGCGCCCGCTGCGCAAGCGCATGCAGGTGGTGTTTCAGGACCCGTTCGGCAGCCTCAGCCCCAGGATGACCGTGCAGCAGATCATTGCCGAAGGCTTGCTGACCCACGGCATCGGCACGCCACAGGAGCGCGAACAGACCGTCATCCGGGTGTTGCAGGAAGTGGGGCTCGACCCGCAGATGCGGCATCGTTATCCCCACGAGTTTTCCGGCGGGCAGCGCCAGCGGATCTCCATCGCTCGAGCGCTGGTCCTGGAGCCGGACCTGATCCTGCTGGACGAGCCGACCTCGGCGCTCGATCGCACGGTGCAGAAGCAGGTGGTGGCGTTGCTGCGCGACCTGCAGATCCGCCATGGCCTGACCTATCTGTTCATCAGCCATGACCTGGCCGTGGTGCATGCGCTGGCCCATGATCTGATCGTGATCAAGGACGGCAAGGTGATCGAACAAGGCGCGTCCCGGGACATCTTCGCCCATCCGCAGCAACCTTATACGCGGGAGCTGTTGAAGGCGTCGGGCCTGGCATTTGCGAGGTAGCGCAGAGGATGGGTCAATACTTGAGGATTCGACCCGACAGGGCTGTGGGCGTGCGCTCGCTCTCGCAGGGGCTGGCGCAGGTCTGGTGCAGGGCCAGGGTTCCCGATACACCTTGCAACACCTACTACACTGACGGGCGAAAGCGTATCATCGCGCCCCAGTTTTCTTGCCTCGGTGCCTCTTATGTCCACACTACCGCTCACCTCCGCCGAACGTCGTGGCTGGTCATTCTGGTGGAAACCCCTGGTGTTTCTGCTGGTGGCCGCCATTGGCCTGTACTACGTCAAGTGGTCGCCGTATTACCTGAAATCCTTCGTGGCCGCCGACACTCACAACATTGGCGGCTCAATCATCAACGACAACCCGGCCAACCCTTGGACGGCGGCACTGGCCTACGCTCAGGTGTACTTTCTGGCGATCTGGAAAGCCGCTGTACTGGCCGTGATCCTGGGTTCGTTGTTACAAGTGCTGATCCCCCGTGACTGGCTGCTGAAGATGTTCGGCCGTGCGGGCCTCGGCTCCACCGTACGCGGCGGCCTGTTCGCCCTGCCCGGCATGATGTGCAGCTGCTGTGCGGCACCGGTGGCTGCCGGTCTGCGCAAGCAACGGGTCTCGGTGGGAGCAGCGCTGGCGTTCTGGATCGCCAACCCGGTGCTCAATCCGGCCACGCTGGTGTTCATGGGTTTCGTGCTGGGCTGGGGATTTACGGCGCTGAGACTGGTGGCCGGGATCGTGCTGGTGATCGGGGTTTCACTGGTGGCGCAGCGCATCTCGCGCCCGGACGTCTTGCCCGAGCCCGCCGTGGAAGCGGTGACTGAAGCCGAGACGCCGGTGCAAGGCAGCCTGCTGAGCCGTTGGGGCAAGTCGATCTGGCAGCTGTTCTGGACCACCATCCCGATCTACGTCGTGGCGGTGCTGGTGCTGGGCGCCGCACGGGTCTGGCTGTTCCCTCACGTCGACGGCGCGATGGGCAATGGTTTGCTGTGGCTGGTCCCGCTGGCGATCGTCGGCACGCTGTTCGTGATTCCGACCGCGGCGGAAATCCCGATCGTGCAGACCCTCATGACCCTTGGCCTGAGCACCGCCCCGGCCGTGGCCCTGCTGATGACCCTGCCGAGCGTGAGCCTGCCGTCCCTGCTGATGCTGCGCAAATCGTTCGACGCCCGGGTGCTGGTGACCGTGGGTGTACTGACGATGGTGATCGGCGTAATCAGCGGCCTGATCGGCGCCGCATTGCTATAGACCGCTGCCTTCGCCTTCCCGGCTAAAGCCGGTCCTACGGAAAACTTGCAGCCTCTGTAGGACCGGCTTTAGCCGGGAACAGGCCGGTGCATGCCGTGGAGATGTAGCGTCTGGCAATCAGTCTTCGCGGGACAAGCCTGAACTGGCCTAATGATCCCGGACACCTCTTAAGGGCGATATGATTCGCCCAATC
>NZ_JARVSK010000024.1:0-88019 GCF_030209235.1 Pseudomonas sp. efr-133-TYG-103a | reverse complement strand
AAAACGGTTACACCAATCACTTCGAGGCAGAGCGCGACGTGATGGACTTCATCGCTCATTACAACCATCGACGCTGTCACTCTGCATCGAACAACCTGCCGCCAGCCATTTTCGAAAAGCTGGCGGCCTAGACTCCTACACAATGGTCCAAAAAAACTGGACCACTACAAGCCCGCTCCTACAAGCAATCGTGGATGCCTTACTCCAGCTTGCCCAACGCATCGCGGCTGAACGGCAGGATGTCTTCTTCGCGGCCGTCGCGCACTTTCACCGCCCAGTCGGGGTCGACGAGCAGCGCGCGGCCTACGGCGACGAGGTCGAACTCATCATCGCCCAGGCGCTTGAGCAGGTTCTCCAGGCTTGCAGGCTGGGCGACTTTATCGGTGTTCACCATGAACTGCAGGAATTCGCCGTCCAGGCCGACGCTGCCGACGGTAATCGTAGGCTTGCCGGTCAGTTTGCGTGTCCAGCCTGCCAGGTTCAGGTCAGAACCCTCGAACTCAGGCTCCCAGAAACGCCGCGTCGAGCAGTGGAAAATGTCCACGCCGGCGTCGGAAAGTGGCTGGAGGAAGGCGCCCAGTTCCTCGGGCGTCTGCACCAGGCGCGCGGTGTAGTCCTGCTGTTTCCACTGCGAATAACGAAAGATGATCGGGTAATCCGGGCCAACCGCAGCGCGCACAGCCTCGACCAGCTCGATCGCGAAGCGCGACCGATGGGCCAGATCGCCGCCGTATTCATCGGTACGCTGGTTCGTGCCTTCCCAGAAGAACTGATCGACCAGATAGCCATGAGCGCCATGGATCTCAACGCCATCCATGCCGATCTCTTTGGCGTCCTTCGCCGCTTGAGCGAAAGCGCCGATGACGTCCTGAATGTCTTGTCGGGTCATGCCATGAACCACGACGTTGCCGTCTTTGAGCTTCTCGGTCGGCCCATACGCCGGAACAGCGCCGTCCGGCTCGGTGCCCAGACGGCGGACAGCGCCGACGTGCCAGAGCTGAGGCACGATCTTGCCGCCTTCCGCATGCACCGCTTCAACCACCTTCTTCCAACCGGCCAGCGGGGCTTCGCCGAAGAATTGCGGCACGTTCGGATAGCCGTTGGAGGCCTTGTGTCCGACTGTGGTGCCTTCGGTGATGATCAGGCCGACGCCGGCAGCGGCACGGCGGCGGTAGTACTCGATGACTTTGGAATTAGGCACGCCACCCGGCGAGAACGAACGGGTCATTGGTGCCATCACCACGCGCGTCGGTAGCTCCAGGCTGCCCAGGTGGAAAGGTTTGAACAAGGCTTTGACTGGCATGCAGGCGTCCTCGGCGTAAAAAAATATTATGAAGGTCATACAGAATGAGCCGAACGGCGCATCGTGCCCAGCACTATTGATTGGAGTGATTAAGGTATAGAAAGATTGACGCAACCACTGCAGGAGCGAGCTTGCTCATGGTCGCGATCTGAAGGGCGTTACTGTTGGGATGAATCAACGCAGCGCGAGCAGTTTGCCTGCAAAGCGTGCGTTGACGATCAATGAAGCGCTTTTTCAATGGCCTGGATGACAGCAGGATCATCCGGCGTGGTGCGCGGCGAGAAACGCGCCAGTACGCGGCCATCTTGCCCCACCAGAAACTTTTCGAAGTTCCAGGTGATATCCCCTGGAAATTCAGCGCCTTCGCCCGCCAGCATCTGATAGAGACGATGACGATGAGGGCCGTTCACTTCCAGCTTGTCGCCCAGCGGAAAGGTCACGCCATAGTTGAGCGAGCAGAACTCTTGAATTTCTTCCTGAGTCCCGGGCTCCTGTCCGGCGAACTGATTACAAGGCAGGCCCAGCACGCTGAAGCCGCGGTCCTTGTACTTTTGATAGAGGTTTTCCAGCGCGGCATATTGCGGCGTGAGGCCACACTTGGATGCCACATTGACCACCAGAACCACTTTGCCCTTGAGCGGCGCGAGGGGCAGTTCCTGGCCATCCAGAGCTTTCAATTTCAGGTCGTGAAATACACTCATGACGAACTCCCCTGCTCACCATACATAAAACCATTGGCCGAAAAAGGCGCCCTCCCAAGTCGCGAAAACCGAACTGTTTTCGCAAACCCGCGAGGACGCCTGGCCAGCTAAATGAGCTTAGCAGGACAAATCAGTGGTGATGACCGCCTTCACCGTGGACGTGACCGTGGGCGAGCTCTTCCTGGCTGGCATCACGGATCGCGACGACCTTGACCTGGAAATTCAGGCGCTGACCGGCCAGAGGATGGTTGCCGTCGACAGTGACATCGTCGCCGTCCAGGTCGCGAATGGTCACGATCTGCATCTGGCCGTCCGGAGCGGAAGCGTGAAACTGCATGCCGACTTCCAGCTCGTCAACGCCTTCGAACATGCTGCGGTTCAGGGTGCTGACCAGTTCGGCCGAGTATTCGCCGTAGGCGTCTTCAGGCTCGATGGAGACTTTGAGCTCGTCACCGATGTCCTTGCCTTCCAGTGCCTTTTCCAGACCCGGGATAATGTTACCTGCGCCTTGCAGGTAAACCAGCGGCGCGCCGCCGGCAGAACTGTCGATGACCTCACCAGCGTCGTTGGTCAGGGTATAGTCAATGGAGACAGCCTTGTTGGCGGCGATCGGCATGGGGCGAGACCTTTTGCAAATAGATATGAGCGACCAAGTCTAACCAAGCACTCGCGCGAAAGCGAACGCAACTCAGACGGACGGCCCCGATTGCACGACCTCCCATTGCCGGAAAACGACCCGAAGATTACTGGCTTTCATCAAGATGAAGACGGCCACTGGATCGTCGAACTGTCCTGCGGACACACCCAGCATTTACGTCACCAGCCACCGTGGCAGTCCCGGCCGTGGGTGCTCGATGCAGCCTTGCGACAAGAAAAAACAAGACAATCCTTTCGCTGCGGCTGGTGCGCGCAAGGGGCAGATAACGATAACCTTGTCCCCCGTTGAGACGCTGCGACTGAACAGCGTCCGGTTTTATTCGGTCCATTGGCGGACTCGGGTCTGTACGAAACGTCGGCGAGCGCAGCCTGAATTCGTACACAGCCACGCCGGGACCTTTGCACGCTCACTTTCGAGAAGCCCGCATGCAGACTTTCTTTATCGCGCCCACTGATTTTGGCGTGGGTTTGACGTCCATCAGCCTTGGACTGGTGCGCACCCTGGAGCGCGCCGGACTCAAAGTCGGTTTTTTCAAGCCCATCGCCCAGCCGCATCCTGGCGATCTGGGCCCGGAGCGTTCGACCGAACTGGTCGCCCGCACCCATGGCCTCAAACCGCCCAAGCCGCTTGGCCTGGCGCACGTCGAGCGCATGCTTGGCGAGGGCCAGCTCGATGAGTTACTCGAAGAAATCATCAGCCTCTATCAGCAGGCCTCGGTCGGCCGCGACGTGCTGATCGTCGAAGGCATGGTGCCGACCCGCAGCGCGAGCTACGCCGCCCGGGTCAATCTGCACATGGCCAAGGCGCTGGATGCGGAAGTGATTCTGGTCTCGGCGCCGGAAAACGAGGTCCTGACCGAATTGTCCGGCCGCGTGGAGCTTCAGGCCCAGATGTTTGGCGGCCCCAAGGACCCGAAAGTGCTGGGCGTGATCCTCAACAAGGTGCGCACCGATGAGAGCATGGAGGCGTTTTCGGCGCGCCTCAAAGAGCATTCCCCGTTGTTGCGCAGCGGCGATTTCCGCCTGCTGGGCTGCATCCCGTTCCAGGCCGATCTCAACGCCCCTCGCACCCGTGACGTGGCCGACCTGCTGGGCGCGCAGGTGATCAACGCCGGCGACTACGAACAACGGCGCATGTCGAAAATCATCATCTGCGCGCGAACCGTGCTCAACACGCTGCAACTGCTCAAGCCGGGCGTGCTGGTGGTGACGCCGGGCGATCGCGACGACATCATCCTGGCCGTGAGCCTGGCGACGCTCAATGGCGTGCCGCTCGCCGGATTGCTGCTGACCAGCGATACCCTGCCCGACCCGCGCATCATGGACCTGTGCCGAGGCGCGTTGCAGGCGGGTCTGCCGGTGTTGTCAGTGAGTACGGGGTCGTATGACACCGCCAACCAGCTTAACCAGCTGAATAAGGAAATCCCCATCGACGACCGCGAGCGCGCGGAGATCATCACTGACTTCGTCGCCAGCCACCTGGACGCCAACTGGCTGCATCAGCGCTGTGGCACGCCCCGTGAGATGCGCCTGTCGCCCGCCGTCTTCCGTTACCAACTGATTCAGCGCGCTCAGGCGGCGAACAAGCGCATTGTCTTGCCCGAAGGCGCCGAGCCCCTCACCGTGCAGGCTGCCGCCATTTGCCAGGCGCGCGGTATCGCCCGCTGCGTGCTGCTGGCCAAACCCGAAGAAGTGCACGCGGTCGCGCGCGCCCAAGGCATCGAGTTGCCTCCGGGGCTGGAAATTCTCGATCCGGACGAGGTGCGCGAGCGCTATGTGGCGCCGATGGTCGACCTGCGCAGGAACAAGGCGCTCAACGCGCCGATGGCCGAGCAACAGCTGGAGGATCCAGTGGTGATCGGCACCATGATGCTGGCGCTCGATGAGGTCGACGGCCTGGTTTCCGGAGTGATTCACTCCACCGCCAACACCATCCGGCCTGCCCTGCAACTGATCAAGACCGCGCCGGGCTGCACCCTGGTGTCATCGGTGTTCTTCATGCTGTTCCCTGAGCAAGTGCTGGTGTATGGCGACTGCATCATGAACCCGCACCCGACCGCCAGTGAGCTGGCCGAGATCGCCGTGCAGAGTGCCGACTCTGCCGTGGCATTCGGCCTGTCTCCGCGCGTCGCGATGATCAGCTACTCAAGCGGTAACTCGGCCAGCGGCGAGGAAGTGGAAAAGGTCCGCGAAGCCACGCAGCTGGCTCGGGAGACGCAGCGTGGCCTGCTCATCGACGGACCGCTGCAATATGACGCCGCTGCCAACGAAAACGTCGCCCGCCAACTGGCGCCGGACAGCCCGGTGGCCGGCCGCGCCAACGTGTTCGTCTTTCCTGACCTGAACACTGGCAACACCACGTACAAGGCGGTGCAGCGCAGTGCGGACTGCGTCAGCCTGGGCCCGATGCTGCAAGGCTTGCGCAAACCGGTGAACGACCTTCCGCGGGGCGCGCAGGTCGATGACATCGTGTATACCATCGCCCTGACTGCGATTCAGGCGGCGACCTTGCCTCAATAACGTCGGCCTGCAATATCCTTCAATCACAATAACGCCGCCGGAACCCACCGGCGGCTGTCTTGCCTCGGAGTTCGATCCCTCATGGATTTCTTGCCCGCCCCTTTGCGTGGCGTCGTCGCCTCGCTGCTGTTGGCGCTCAACACCATCGTCTGCTGCACGCCGTTGTTCGTCGTCGCGATCTTCAAGCTCTGCCTGCCTTTCACTGCCGCGCAAAAGGTCACTGACTGGCTCATGAGCCACATTCATGAAGCCTGGATCAGCAACAACAATGCCTGGATGAACCTGCTGGGTCATACCCGCTGGCATCTGAGCGGTCTGGAAGGCCTGGATTATCAGCACTCTTATCTGGTGACCAGCAATCACCAGAGCTGGGTCGACATCATGGTGCTGCAGTACGTGCTTAACCGGCGCATCCGCCCGCTGAAATTCTTCCTCAAACAAGAGCTGATCTGGGTGCCTGTGATCGGGCTGGCGTGGTGGGCGCTGGGCTTTCCGTTCATGAAGCGTTACAGCAAGGCGTACCTGGCCAAACACCCGGAAAAGAAAGGCAAGGACCTGGAGACGACCCGCCGCACCTGCGCGAAATTTCGCAACAACCCGGTCGGCATCTTCAATTTCGTCGAAGGCACGCGCTTTACCCGGGCCAAGCACGCGCAACAGAACTCCCCGTTCCGCTATCTGCTCAAGCCCAAGGCCGGCGGCATTGCGTTCGTGCTCGATGCCATGGGCGAGCAGCTGGAATCGATCGTCAACGTCACCATTCATTACCCAGCGGGCCAGCCCGGTTATTGGGATCTGCTGTGCGGGAACGTGCGCGAAGTGGTCGCGCATTTCGAAGAAGTGCAGATCCCGCCGCAATTCATTGGCAAAAGCTACGACCAGGATGACGCCTACCGTCTGGAATTCCAGCAGTGGATCAACCGCATGTGGGAAGACAAGGATGCGTTGCTGGCACAGATGCATGAGCAGCATCCGGGCTGACCAGCCCACGGGCCGTTCACCTCGCCTGAGTAAACGCTGGGCACATACCGACCGCCCATAAAAAACCCCGGCACTCAGGCCGGGGTTTTTTATGGGCGTCGCCAGCTTACTGCTGCTGTTGGTACTGCTGGCCTGGAATAGGCTTGAGGTTGACCTCGACGCGACGGTTCTGAGCGCGACCGTTGACGTCGGCGTTGCTCGCGATCGGCTGATCAGGCCCAGCACCGCGCACCGACAGGTGAGCGGCATCCACGCCCTGGGACGTCAGGTAGGTCGCAACGCTCTGCGCGCGCTGCTGGGACAGGTCCATGTTGTGCTGACGGCTGCCCGTGCTGTCGGTGTAACCGACGATCTCGATCATGTTCTGGTTGTACTGCTTCAGCGAACCCGCCAGGTTGTTCAACGGCGAGTAGAAGCTGCTGGCGATGGCCGAGGAGTCGGTCGCGAACGTGATGTTGCCTGGCATGACCAGCTTGATGTTGTCGCCTTCACGCTGAACTTCCACGCCGGTATTGGCCATGCTGGCGCGCAGGGCGGCTTCCTGTTTGTCCGCGTAGTAGCCATAACCCGCTGCGCCTGCACCGACCAGCGCCGCGCCGATCAAAGCGCCTTTACCGCGGTTGTTGTGGTCGATGGCGGCACCGGCGACGGCACCGGCCAGTGCGCCAAGGCCGCCGTATTTGGCGGTTTTGCTCACGCCGCCCGAATTTTGTGCCTGCCCCTGATTGTCATACGGATTCTGCGAAGCGCAGCCAGACAACATGGCCAGCGCAGTGGCAGCGATGGTCAAACGGCGAAAGGTCAACATCAAGGAGAGCTCCTGTTTTGCTTTTCTACGGCCATCAAAAAAGACCGGACGATTTGCGCGATTAGAGCACGGCCGCCGTCAAAAATTCCTTAACCGGGCCTGAACAGTCCTACGCTCTGACGAAAGGATTCTCACGCATTTCGTCACCCAGTCGCGTGTCCGGCCCGTGCCCGGTCACCACAACCGCGTCCTCATCGAGCGTGTACAAGCGCTGCTTGATAGAGCGCACGATCGTGGCCTGGTCGCCGCCCCATAGATCGGTTCGGCCCACACCGCGCTTGAACAGCGTATCGCCAGCGATCAGCAACTTGGCATCCGCAAACCAGAAACTCATCGAGCCGGGTGTATGCCCTGGCGTGTGCAGCGCCACGCCGCAGCCGCAAGCGAGCTCTTCGTCGTCCGCCAGCCAACGATCCGGCGCAGGGACAGGAACGTACGGCACGCGAAACACCTGACACTGGGTTTCGAGGTTATCCCACAGAAACTGATCCTCTTTGTGCAGGTGCAAGGTTGCGCCGGTCTTCTCCTTCAATTGCCCCGACGCCAGGAAATGGTCCAGATGCGCGTGAGTGTGAATGATGCTCACGACCTTCAACCCGTGTGCTTCAAGCCTGGCGAGAATCAGCTCATGGTTGCCGCCCGGATCTACGACAATGGCCTGCCGGGTGACGGGATCGCCGATGATCGTGCAGTTGCACTGCAACGGCCCGACGGGGAAGGTTTCGCGGATCAACTGAGGCTTGGCGGGTTCCATGGTGATTCCTGTGAAGGGGATGACGCATTCTGACGCAGCCGGGGAAACTCGTCAGCCCGCAGCGCCAGACCGGAGGGCAATTAGTTGCGACGCCAACTATTTGCATGAGAACTAATGCGGGATGAACTTGAATAGTATGACCTTTTAGTTCAACGCTAAAAATCTTTTGTAACTCATCCGGACAGCTCAGAAAATCATTCCGCAAGTTACTGATTTTACTCATTAATTTTTAATTAAAGCGAATAAAGATATTTTCGCTGTCGCGATATATTTTTTACTAACGCGCTCATATACTGGCATTGCGCGACTACACGGATAGTGCGTCATTTGAGGTGATAAGACGTCGACTCAATGCACCCGCAAGGCAGCTCAGCAACAGCGTAGAGCAGGCTTTCATGCTAAGAAAAATCGCGGTTTCCGACCTTACTCTGGGCATGTACATCCACGAATTCTGCCGCCCCCGGATCAACGACCCCTTCTGGACCTCCCACGTGGAGCGCGAGTTGCGAGACGAGGCGGTGTTGCGCCAGATTCAGGCCTCCACGCGTGAGGTGTGGATTGACACCCGACTGGGCAAAAGCCCTGCCGAACAGAGCAGCATTCTGGCCTCGGGCCCGACAACGGCCTGCGACAGCGAAAGCGATTCCGATACCTCGCCAGCCAGCATGGAACAGGAACTGGCTCGCGCCAGACTGATTTGCGGCCGGGCCAAAGCGGCCGTCATGACCATGTTCAGCGACGCACGCATGGGTCGCTCGATGAACACCGAAGACGTCGATCTGCTGGTCGAAGAAATTTCGACGTCGGTGATGCGCCATCCTCACGCGCTGATCAGTCTGTCCCGTCTTAAAACGTCCGATGAATACACCTACATGCATTCAGTGGCGGTGTGCGCGCTGATGGTTGCGCTTGCGCGGCAGATGAATCTGGATGAGGAGCAAGTGCGCGAGGCCGGCGTCGCCGGGCTGATGCACGACGTTGGCAAGATGATGATCCCCAACACCATCCTCAATAAACCCGATCGCCTGACCTTCGATGAATTCGAAGCGATGAAGCATCACCCCCAGGCAGGACTTGAAATTCTTCAGGGTTGTCAGCAAGTGACCCACGCGGTCATGGATGTGTGCCTGCATCATCATGAAAAGGTCGACGGCAGTGGCTATCCCCATGGTTTGAAGGGCGAGCAGATCAGTCAGTTGGCTCGAATGGGCGCAATCTGCGATGTCTATGACGCCGTGACGTCAGACCGGCCCTACAAGAAAGGCTGGGATGCAGCCAGGTCGGTCCGGGAGATGGCCTCCTGGAAAGGGCATTTCGACGAGAAAATCTTCCAGCACTTCGTCAAGACAGTCGGTATTTATCCGGTGGGCGCGCTGGTGCGCCTGAAGAGCGAGCGGCTGGGCATTGTCATTGAACAGGGTGAAAAATCGCTGCTGCACCCCAAAGTGAAAATATTCATGTCGGCCAAGACCCGCATCATGTTCACGCCCGAAGTCATCAACCTCGCCTGTGCGCAGGAGCAGGACGCCATCGTCAAGTTCGAACTGGCGGAGGATTGGGGCGTGCACAACGTCGATGAAATGTGGGCGGGCTGTCCTGCGGGATGACCGACGGCCCGCGCACGGCTGCTGCCTGATCTAACCCAGCAGGCCCAACTCTTGCGCGCGTGCCACCGCTTGCGTGCGGCGCTCCACGCCGAGCTTGCTGTTGATGTGGCTGGCGTGGGTCTTGACGGTATGCAGAGAGATGAACAACCGGTCGCTGATTTCCTGATTCGAACAGCCCTGAGCGATGAGCTGCAGCACGCTCAGTTCCCTTGCGCTGAGGTAATCGGGCCCGCTGCAGGCCGCAGGTTCACTGATGACACGCGCGCAGGGAAGCTCCTTGCCGGGGCTCGAGTGCGGCAATTGCGTGAGCAGATAATCGACCAGCCGGCACGACGGGCGCCTGGATAACTGCTCGCGCAGCCAGTCGGGATATTTTCGGATCACGCCGTGAAGCGGCAACACCGCGCCCCCGCTCGCCAGCTCCAGGCTCTGGCCCAGCAGCTTCGCAGCCTGAGGCTGATCGTCGGTCTCGAGTGACAGCAGGCAATGCTGGCTTGCCGCGTACAACCCGACCAGCCCCGCACCGACCTGATCCGCCTGGGCTTTCAAGTCTCGCAGCCGCTCGGCCGATCGCTCGGGGCGGCCCTGAATGGCGTCGAGGGACGCCTGCAACAGCGCGATCTGCTGAGGCATCTGCGGCATGCATTCCGGAGCAGCCGCCGGCTGCTCGCCGCCATAGGTCTGACCCAGCCGCAGCAACCAGGCGTCGGCCAGATCGATACGACCTTGCGCCAGCCACAGTTCGCATTTGGTCAACGTGATCATCGCCAGGTAATAAACCGGCGGCACATCCCAGATATGCATCAGTCGCTCGGCCTCAGCCAGCTCGGCGAACGCTTCGGCAAAACGCCCTTCCCGCCCTTCCATTCCGGCGATCACGCAGTGCCCGATCAATACGCTGATGTCGCGACAGGCGCGCGCTTCGGTCAGACCTGCGTTCAGGCGCTCCCTTCCCGCTTGCGGCTGAAGGAACTGCACCAGCAGATAGCCTTCGTAGAGCGTCAGCCGGGCACGCACGGCGTACAGTCGTTGCGAAGACAACCCGCTCAGCCGCCGCAGCCCCTGGCGCACTTCTTCCATCGAACGAAGCGCTTCACCACGGGCCTGCAATGTACGCGCGCGGTCATAGTGCGCCAGCGCCTCAAACAACGGATTGGCAACTCGCTGCGCCAGCTCCAGGGCGTCGCGATTCAAGGCCCGCGCGCGCCACAAATCGCCTCCGGTGATCGCCAGATTCGCCAGCGTCGACAGGCACACCAACCTTTGTCCATACCGTTTGTGGGGCAACGTCGCCAGCGCCTCGGTGCAATAACGCTGGGCGGTATCGCTGTCGCCGCGCCCGCGCGCGATGATGCCGCTGAGCGCCAGCCATTGAGCCAGCATGGAGTTCTGCGCCGTGGCCGAGGGCGCCGGCAGGAACCGACTGAGCTGATTGCCGAGCTCTTCGGCAGCATCAAGCTGGCACGCCAGCCCCAAGGCCCATGCGTACAGCACGATCAGGCGTGGGGTGCTGACCAGCAGGCTGTCGGGCAGGTCCATTTTCCAGCGCAGGAGCATGCCGACGTTCTGCTCGGCCAGCAGTTGCTCCTCGGAAAGGTTCTGCACCAGATTGGCGGCAACGTCCAGATGCCCCGCTCGCAGTGCTTGCTCAATGGCCTCGTCGAGCAGCCCCTGCTCGCTGAACCAGCGACAAGCGTTGAGATGAAGCCGTCGTTGCTGGGGCGCAAGACTGGTGCCGGCGCGTGCACGCAGCAGATCGGAAAACAGGTGGTGATAACGAAACCAGCGCCCGTTTTCATCCAGTGGCACCAGAAACACCTGATGGGCTTGCAGATAGCCGAGCATTTCGGCGCTGTCATGGCTGTCACGTGCCGCGTTGCACAGCGCACTGCTGAATCGCTCAAGGCACGCGGTTTCATAAAGAAAGGTCTGAACGTCGGCGGGCAGACAGTCGATGACCTCTTCGAGCAAGTAGTCGCGAATCAGGCCTTCGCCGCCGTTGAGTCCCTGGGTCAACGTGTTGCTGCCAGCCTCGCTCGCCGCCAGCAACCAGAAGCGCAAGCCGGCGACCCAGCCTTCACTGCGCTGCAACAGGCTGCGCAGGGCATCCTCGGACAGCGAATTACGCTGCTGATCAAGCACGGCAAGGGATTCGTCGTCAGTCAGACGCAGGTCGTGCTCGGACAACTCCAGCAGTTGCCGGGAGAGCCGCAGGCGCGCCAGATGCCAGTCGGGGCGCTGGCGGCTGGTGACCATCACGACGAGGCCCGCGGGCAGATGATTCAGGAGAAATTGCAGGCAACGGTCGAGCACCGGGCCCTGGACCAGATGATAATCATCGAGCACCAGCAGCAGCGGTTTACTCAACATCAGGTGCATGGCGAGTTCGTCGAGCAGCCCGTCCAGCCATTCCTCGAAGGCAAACGGCTGATGACGCTGACGCATTTTGAGCAGCCCCAGCGCCTGGCCGCCCAATTGAGGGAAATATTGCTGAAGGCCGGAGAGAAGACGCTCGAGGAAGCGGCCTGGATCGCTGTCTCGATGACTCAGTCCCAGCCACAGGTTCTGCCATTGATCCGGCAGGTTTTCGCAGAATTCGACCGCCAGGGAGCTCTTTCCAAACCCGGCTGGCGCGCAGACGAGCAGCAGTCGCCCGGACAGACCGGCGCTCAATCGCTCACACAGACGGGGGCGCGCGACGTAGCCGTCAGGCAGTGGCGGGCGGTAGAAACGTCCCTCCAATGCAGTGACTGCGTGATTTGCGAATCCTTGCAAACGCGACAGATCAGTCATGGCCGGCTCTTGTAGAAGTGCTTGTTATTCGGCGTTCAGATGTCGGGAGACTAGCGGCTATGTGATGGCTTTTGAAGATTGTTCGACGAAAGACTGTAAGAAAACATATCCAATCAACACCGCGAATGTCGCTTCATATGTTTTGGGGGAGATGACGCTGAGCTGCCAATGAACGCGACGGGAGGCGATTCATTTGCGAATGGAGGGTGCCAATCTGTACGTCTGGCTGGACCGGGCGATGGTTCGCCGATGAGGTCACGCTGACCCGGGCGACGTCACGGCCCGCTCGAAACACCCCGACGGATCGGGGCGTTTCTTTTCAAAGCGGCGCAGGACCACGGTGCGCTGTAGCTGTGATCAACGTTGCACGACTCTGCGCCTGTTCGTTCAGACCTTAACGCACGCCTTCCTGGCGAAGCGCGTTGGGCTGGAAGTCGCTGGTGGTGGCGGTGAAACCGAAGTCGTAGGCACGCTTCTCTTCGTTTTTCATGCCCAGTGCCAGATAACGTCCCGACTGCAGGTCATAGATCGTTTCAAGTGCATACCACGGCACTTGCTTGTCGTAGTAGTTCTCGGCGTGCGCTTCGGCCACGCGCCACAGCTGACCACGACCGTCGTAATGGTCGATCACCGCAGCCTGCCAGGTGTCTTCGTCGATGAAGAAATCACGCTTGGCGTAGATGTGACGCTGACCTTCCTTCAGCGTTGCGGTCACGTGCCAGACGCGACGCAACTCATAGCGCGCCAGGTCCTGGTTGATGTGTCCGGCCTTGATGATGTCGGCATATTTGAGCTTCGGATCATCGAGCTTGTAGCTGTCGGCCGCGATATACATTTCCTGCTTGCCGATGAGTTTCCAGTCGTAACGGTCCGGCGCGCCGTTGTACATGTCCAGGTTATCGGACGTGCGCAGGCCATCGGCGGCGGTACCCGGTCCGTCATAGGACACTTGCGGGGCGCGACGCACGCGACGCTGACCGGCGTTGTACACCCACGCAGAACGCGGCTCCTTCACCTGATCGAGGGTTTCGTGCACCAGCAGCACCGTTCCGGCCAGACGCGCCGGTGCGGTGACTTCCTGCTTGAAGTAGAACAGCACGTTGCCCGGATTCTTCGGATCGAAATCCTTCATCTTGTCGCGGAACACGAACTGGTCCTGGAAGTACACTGGGCTGAAAGACCCGTTGGTCTGCGGTGTGGCCTGAACCACCAGCCGCTTGACGCTGCCGCCGCGATAACGGGTGATGTGGTTCCAGATCACCTCCAGGCCGTCCTTGGGAATCGGAAACGGCACGGCGGTTTCGAAGTTTTCCAGACCGTTACCGCCGGAAACCAGCTTGGTATTGGTGGCGTTTTTCTTGATGGCGGCAAACACATCGGCCGGAACGGTCGCGCCACGGTGTGACGGATAGACCGGCATCTTGAAGGTTTCCGGGTAGCGCTTGAACATCGCGTACTGGCCCGGGGCGAGGTTGTTCTTGTATTGCTCCACGTTCTGGCCGGTGATGGTGAACAGCGGTTTTTCGCTGGCGTAAGGGTTGGCCAGGAAGCCCTTGTCGTCCACAGCGCCCGCGTTGGTCGGCATCGGGCTCCAGGCCGGAATGGTGTTCGCCGCGTTGCCTGCCTTTTCGGCGCCCATTGGGGTCAGTGTCGTGCCCAGCTTGGCAGCATCGGATTCGGAAACGGCTGCCATCACCCCGGTCGCCAGCAGGGACAGACCCAGTACGCCGACGTGCAACAGACCCTTCGAGATTTTCATTTTCATAATTGTCCTTAGAAGTTCATACCGAAGCTGAGCGCCACGAAATCGCGGTCATCCACCGTGGTGTACTTGCCGTCGAAGAAGTTGGTGTAGGAAAGGTTGGCGGTGTAGGTGTTCTGATATTCCGCTTCCAGACCCAGGCTGACCGCTTTGCGGCCTTCTTCGAAGTTACCGCCAGGCCCTGGCGAGTAACCGTCTACGTCGTGAGACCAGGCCACGCTCGGCTTGAGGTTCACACCGGCGAACACGTTGTTGTAGTCCCAGATGGCGCGGGCGCGGTAGCCCCACGAATCGGTAGTGGTGAACCCGTCGTTCTCGCAGTAACGGCTAAGGTTGTTCAGCGCAGCGCCTGCCAGCGTACCGGCGTTGAGGGTCTGGCACTGGCCGTTAGGCAGCGGGCCGGGGCCGTAGCTCGGGTCTCGGCCGTAACGCAGTTTGGATGTGCTTTCCAGGCCACCGACGTGCGTCCAGCCCACTTCGCCAACGACCGTGAGACGTTCGGCGCCCATCACTTGGTCGAAGAAGTGCGTGAAGGTGGTCTGCGCCTGACTGATCTCTTTGCGGCGATAGCCCTTCTGATCCTGGCCTGGCGTGCCCTGCAACAGCGAGACGTTCGGGTTCAGCGGCGACAGCCCTGAGTACAGGATGTCGGTGGTGTTGAGCTGGACGGGCGCGTTTGGACGGTAGCTGATTTCGCCGCTCCACGCTGTGCCGGTTGGCAACGTGGTGGAGAAGCTCAGACCGAACAGGTGGATGTCTTCAGGGTATTCGACGTAGTAGCTGGAGTTGGCGGCGACCACCACTGGCAGCAACTGAGTGACCAGCCCCGGAATGGCGATACCCGGCACGCCATTGCCCGCGAGCGCGGCGGCCAGCGCTGCAGGGCTGTAGGCACCGGCAGGCGCGCCCTTGCCGCTGAAAATCGGCAGGCGGCTGTGGTAGTTCATGTAATAGGCGCCGAACTCGGTGTCCAGCGGCTCGAAGTTGTAGTGCATGGCGAAGCCATACTGGCCGCTGTCGCGAGCATCCCGGTCAGGGCCGCGACGCACGACGGCGCCCTCATCCGGGTTGCCGAAGTTCACGCCCTGTTGGCCCAGCGTGTTGAATACCGCGCCGCGCAAAGGTGCCGGCAGACCGGCGTTGGTCAGCGCGGTGTTCAGGCCGGCCTGACTGCGCAACACCGCCAGGTTGTTGGAGCAACCGTCGGCAATCACGTCAGGCTGGGAGAAGAAGGTGCCGCAGTTATCGACGACCGTCTGGTCCCATTCCAACTGATAGAAACCCTCGGCAGAGAGGTTTTCGGTCAAGCTCTGGGACAGGTAGAACATGTTGACCGGAATCAGGCCTTCCTTGATTTCCGAGCCAGGCCGGCGGAACGCAGAGACGTCTACCGGGTTGATGCTGTTGATGCCGCCCTGGATGAAGGTGCTTTCACCCCAGTTGACCACTTGCTTGCCCAAACGCACCGAACCCGGCTCATCGGCAATGGAGTAGTTGTGATAGACGAACGCGTCGAGCAGCTCGAAACCTGACGACTTGGCGCCCTCTTTTCGGCCCGAATCACTGATGTCCTTGAAGTCGCGGCCTTCATCCTTGAGCTCGAAGTCATACCAGTACTTGCCCCGCAGGAACACGCCGGTGTCGCCGTACTTGAGCTCCAGATCGTGGATACCCTTGAAAATCTTCGAAAACGTCTCGCCGCTTTTGAAGTTCAGGTGGCCATCGTCGGACGTCTGCGACAGGCCATGACCGCCGTTATTGGACCCGATCAGGTTCTTGTTGGCGTTCTCGGTGGACCAACTGGCGCCGATGGAGAGCGACGAGTCGAAGTTACCTTCGATTTCACCGATGTTGAAACTGACGCCGAATGCAGGGCCGGCGAGCGTGGAAGCGAGGCTGACGGCCAGAGGCAGTTTTGCCCGGCGCCAGAACAGGTTTGCTGATGTCATCGACGCTACTCCATGTGCTTTTATTTTTTTTGGCAGTGGGTGCTTCCAGAAACGACTCAGGCGGATTTGTCCGCAGTGCCTGGGTGTCAACGCTGATCGGGCAGCCCATGTAAAGCTGCGAAACGATCCGGCGTTTTTCTCCGGTTTCAACCTACTGCCGACTATATCCAGCAGGTGGGACGACTTGATCCCTCTAAAGTGTGATTTGCAGCGTCGAAGCCTCTAACACGCCGATTTCGGCGTACCGGCTCAGCGGCAGGGGGAGGATGGCTGAATTTGAGAATTTGGCAAGCAAGACGGCGGGCGAGAGCCTTCGCGGCACATTGTCAGGGCCGAAAACCCTGACAATGTCCGTGCAAAAATCAGCTCAGAGGGTGGAGAGGAAAGCGCTGTTGGTGCTTTGCCATTCGACGATGTCCAGGCGGATGCGCTTCTTGTCGAGCTTGCCGACGCTGGTCTTGGGAATTTCGGTAACAAGGGCGATCTGGCTCGGAATGGCCCATTTGTTGATGTGGCCCTGCTCCACGAATGGCTTGAGATGTTCTTTCAGTGCCTTGGCATCGATGACGTGGCCTTCATGGGCAACCAGTAGCGCGAAAGGCCGTTCGCCCCACTGTGGATCGGCGATGCCCACCACCGCCACTTCGCGCACTCCCGGATGACGACTGCAGAGGTCTTCCAGCTCCAGCGACGACACCCACTCGCCCCCGGTCTTGATCACATCTTTGATGCGGTCGCGAATGTCGATGCCGCCCATGCTGTCCAGCGTCGCGACATCGCCAGTGTGCAGCCAGCCACCGGCCCAGAGCTCGGCGCCCTTTTCCGGCTCGCGGTAATACCCTTCGGTGAGCCACGGCGCACGCAGCACCAGTTCGCCCTGGGTTTCGCCATCGGAGGGCAGGAAATTGCCCTCGGCATCGACGATTGCCGCCTCGACCAGCACGCCGGGCGCGCCAGCCTTGATGCGATACGTCGTGCGTTCGTCCTCGCTGCCCGCCATCAGTTCGTCATTCAGGTGCGCGACGGACACCAGCGGGCCTGTCTCGGACATTCCGTACGCAGCCGTCAGCTGAATGCCACGCGCCTTGGCGGCTTCATACAGGGAACGGTTGAGCGAACTGCCGCCGATGATGATGTTCCAACCGGTGAAGTCGACGTCCTTGGCCGCTTTGGCGTTGAGCACCATTTGCATGATGGTCGGCACGCAATGCGAGAACGTCACCTTCTCCTTGCGCCACAGCTCCACGAGTAATTCGGGATCATAGCGCCCGGGATAAACCTGCTTGGCGCCGAGCATCGTGGCCGCGTACGGCACGCCCCAGGCATGAACGTGAAACATCGGCGTGATGGGCATGTAGACCTTGTCCCCACCGAGCATGCCCTCGACGCTGCCCATGATGGTCGCCACCGCCATCGTATGCAGGACCAACTGACGATGGGTGAAATACACGCCCTTCGGGTTGCCGGTGGTGCCGGTCGTGTAGAAGGTGGTGGCCACCGAGTTCTCGTCGAAATCCTCGAACTGATACGTCGGGCTGGCAGCCGCCAGCAGCGTTTCGTATTCACCCACAAGGTTGGGCAAGTCGGCGCTCGTGTCTTGCGTGTCGGTGATGAGCAAGGTCTTTTCGACCGTGGTCAGCTTGCTCTCGAAGCACTTATAGAGCGGCAGGAATTCTTTGTTGACCAGCACGAACTTGTCTTCGGCGTGGTTCATGGTGAAGAGGATCTGATCCGGAGACAGGCGCACGTTGATGGTGTGGATCACCGCGCCGATCATGGGGATCGCGAACATGCATTCCAGATACCGATGGCTGTCCCAATCCATGACCGCCACTGTATCGCCCGCTTTCACCCCCGCCTCGGTCAGCACATTCGCCAGCCGACAGATCCGCTCGTTGAGCGTCAGATACGAATAGCGCGAGTGATCCCGGTAGACGATTTCCCGTGTCTTTTCATAGCGCCCGCCGGACATCAGCAGACGTTTGATCAACAGCGGATATTGGTACGCGCCATCGGCGGGCTGAATCACGCGAGTCTGCAGCATAGGAATCCCTTTTCAAGATGCATAGGCGGTGCTGAAAATATGCACTCTAGGGCCTTCGCTCGCCAGTCAAATCAGCCAAAGGGATGATTCTGTGGACGAATGACCCTACAGGCATAACGCCATTTGAAAGGGCAAATCGGTCGTGAAACGGCCCGCAGGAATCGGCATAAAGAGCAGGGCGGACAATTCACAGGTGGCGCAAATGGCACAGCGGGCGTGAGCGCACTCACTCCCGCTGTGCGATCAGTGCATCTCGGTCAGCGCCAGTTTTACCCCCAGCGCCACCAGCACCCCGCCCATGGCGCGGTCGAACCAGTGCCCCATACGGGCAAACCCGGCGCGCACGCGAGGCTGGCTGAACAGACGCGCCACCAGACAGAACCAGACGCCTGTAGCGAACGCCAGATACACACCGTACCCGGCCTGAACCAGCATCGGCGTATGCGGATTGATCACCACAGTGAACAAAGACAGGAAGAACAGCGTGGCTTTCGGGTTCAGGCCATTGGTCACGAACCCTGCCGTGTAGGCTCCGCGCGCCGTCCGCTCGCCCTTGGCGATGTCGACAGGCGCGTCGGAGGAGCCAGCAGGTCTGGCGCGCAGGGCCTTGAAGCCGATATACAGCAGGTATGCCGCAGCTGCCCATTTCAGCGCGTTGAACAGCACGATGGACTGCGAAACGATCAGGCCGATCCCCAGCAACGAATACCCCACGTGCAGGAAAATCGCGGTGCCTACGCCCATGGCGGTGTAGGTGCCGGCTTTGCGCCCGTGGGTCACGCTTTCGCGCACCACCACGGCGAAATCCGGGCCGGGACTGGCGACAGCGAGCAGGTGAATCAGCGCAACGGTGAGAAATTCCGTCCAGTACATGAAGGGCTCCAGGCGTTTTGGTGAGCGGCAGGCTCTGGTAGGCTCGCTACCTTACGCCTCCTGTCAACCCAGAAAAAGGTACAGCTGATGTCGAGTCAACGTAGAGCAGTTTTCCTGGACCATACCTCTCTGGATCTGGGCGATCTGGACCTTACTCCCTGGCGTGAGACCTTTGGCGAACTGGTACTGCATGCCAGCACGACACCCGAGCAGGTCATCGAGCGGTTACAGGGCGCGCAGGTCGCGATTTCCAACAAGATCATGATCGACGCCGCGACCTTTGCCGCGTGCCCGGATCTGAAACTGGTGCTGGTGACCGCGACGGGCGTGAACAATGTCGACCTGCAGGCCGCGCGCGAACATGGCGTCGTGGTGAGCAATTGTCAGGGTTACGGCACGCCGTCGGTGGCGCAGCACACGTTGATGTTGCTGCTGGCGCTGGCGACACGTCTGCCGGATTACCAGCAAGCGATTCATCAGGGGCAGTGGCAGAAATCGAAACAGTTCTGCCTGCTGGATTTCCCGATCGTCGAACTGGAGGGCAAAACCCTGGGCCTGCTGGGGCACGGCGAGCTCGGCGGGGCGGTGGCGAAACTGGCGGAAGCCTTCGGCATGCGCGTCGTCCTGGGACAGATTCCCGGCCGCCCTGCCCGGCCGGATCGCGTGCCGCTGCATGAGTTGCTGCCGCAGGTGGATGCGCTGACGCTGCACTGCCCGCTCAACGAACACACCCGCGACATGATTGGCGCCCATGAACTCAGCCTGCTGAAACCGAAGGCGTTCATCGTCAATACCGCGCGCGGCGGCCTGATCAACGAGCAGGGGCTGGCCGACGCCCTGCGCAACGGTCATCTGGGCGGCGCAGCCACCGACGTGCTGACCGTCGAGCCTCCGGTCAATGGTAATCCGCTGTTGTCCGGCGATATTCCACGGCTGATCATCACGCCGCACAGCGCATGGGGGAGCCAGGAAGCGCGGCAGCGGATCGTCGGGCAAGTGAATGACAACGCTCAGGCGTTCTATGCCGGACAGCCTCTGCGTGTGGTCAGCTGAGGACCACCACCGTTCAGGCCGCAGCGAGCTTCATCGCGACGAGGCTGATGGTTTGAACGTGGCACGTCACCTTCGCGAGCGTGCAGCCTCGCGCAGCGCGCACTTGCCCGTTCACTGCGCGCTCACTGTCTTCGCTGCGTTCTCCTGATAAACTTCGCCCTTTTTTCGAGGAGCCGAAGATGGATCCGCGCAGTGAAGTGTTACTCCGTCAGGCCGATTTGTTTCAGGGCTCCTTGTTGCTGACCGGCTTGCCCGCCGATGATCTGCCGGGCAGGCTCCCCAACGCTCGGGGCTGGAGCTGGCATGCCGGAGATTTTGCGGCGCTGGAGACCCGATTCCCCAGGCGCACGCACTTCGGCACCGAGGCCCCCGTCGAACCTTTCGAAGCCGCTGTGCTGTTTCTGCCCAAAGCCAAGGACCTGACCGACTATCTGCTCAACGCACTGGCGTCCAGATTGCAAGGTCGAGAGCTGTTTCTGGTTGGCGAAAAGCGCGCGGGCATCGAAGCGGCGGCCCGGCAATTGAGTCCGTTCGGACGGGCGCGCAAGCTCGACAGCGCTCGTCATTGCCAGCTGTGGCAGGTCACCGTGGAAAACGCCCCGCAGGCTGTTGCGCTCGACAGCCTGGCGAAGCACTTCGACATCGACCTGGACGGCGGGCCCCTGAAAGTCGTCAGCCTGCCCGGCGTGTTCAGCCATGGGCGACTGGACCGTGGCTCTGCGCTGTTGCTGGAAAACATCGACCGTCTGCCGAGCGGCCACTTGCTCGATTTCGGCTGCGGCGCCGGCGTACTGGGGGCTGCGGTGAAACGTCACAATCCGGACATGACCGTCACGATGCTCGACGTCGACGCGTTCGCCACCGCAAGCAGCCGCTTGACGCTCGCCGCCAATGGCCTAGAAGCCGAGGTGCTGACCGGCGATGGCATTGATGCAGCGCCTGCACATCTTGATGCAATTCTGACCAACCCACCCTTCCATACCGGGGTTCACACCGACTACGCGGCAACCGAAAACCTGTTGCGAAAAGCGCGCGAACATCTGAAAAAAGGGGGCGAACTGCGTCTGGTAGCCAACAGTTTCCTGCGCTATCAGCCGATCATCGAAGCCCATCTCGGACCGTGTGCAATCATGTCGGAAGGTCAGGGTTTCCGGATTTACCGCGCCAAACGTGCGTGAAAATTACCGCTTGCCGAACGCAAGGCGTGTAGGCAGAATCCGCACCGTCCTAGGGGAGTAGTCTCCCGCGAGCGCCATGCTCGTCCGGCGCGCATCAACATACTTGGTCCACAGACCATGGTGCGTGCGACCCCAGATCCGCCCCAGACGGATCGGTGGTTTGACAAGACCTATGACACGAACATCCTGACCCGGGGCGGGGAGGCTGTACGTGTCATAGCCGTGTCGACCCGCCCCTTAGGAAACCCCTGATGCTGGAATCCCTGTTGGTCCCCACCGCCGTCGTCGCATTGGCCGAAATCGGTGACAAGACCCAACTCCTCGCGCTCATTCTCGCTGCACGCTTTCGCAAGCCCTGGCCCATCATCGGCGGTATCGTCGCGGCCACGCTGGCAAACCATGCTGCCGCAGGTGCCGTTGGCGCCTGGTTCAGCAGCTTCTTTTCGGACGCGATGCTGCACTGGGTGCTGGCTGCAAGCTTCACCGCCACCGCGCTGTGGACGCTGGTGCCGGACAAGATGGACGACGACGAAGCGAACACCGCACGCAAGTTCGGCCCGTTCATGACGACCCTGATCGCGTTCTTCCTGGCTGAGATCGGTGACAAGACGCAGATCGCCACGGTGATGCTGGCGGCGCAATATTCTTATCTGTGGCTGGTGATTCTGGGCACCACGCTGGGCATGCTGCTGGCCAACGTGCCGGTGGTGCTGGCCGGTAACTTCGCCGCAGAGAAATTGCCGCTGACCCTGATCCGTCGCCTGGCGGCGGGCGCGTTCTTCATTCTGGCCATCGTGGCGGTGTACAAAGCGATGCAGGTCAGCGGCTGGGTGTAACCCGAACGCCGCATCCCTGCGAGAGTGTGCCCGATCAGCGCTGAATCAAGACTTCGGCGCCTGCTGATACAGCGGCATCACCTTGGGGATCGCCGCTTGCAGCGACGCGATCCGGTTGGTCGATGCCGGGTGCGTGCTCATGAACTCAGGCTGGGAAGCCCCGGCCTGGGACTGCATCTTCTGCCACAAGGTGATCGCGGCGTTGGGGTTGTAACCGGCACGGGCTGAAAGCTCCAGACCCAGCAGGTCGGCTTCGTTTTCGTTGGCGCGGCTGTTCGGCAGGGTCAGGCTGTAATTGACGACCGTGTCGGCCAGCGCCAGGCTGTCCTGGCCCAATCCCAGCAGCGTACCGGCGCCCTGTTTGGCCATTTGAATGCCGTACGCCTTGGACATGGCTTCACGTCCGTGCTCGCGCAGAGCGTGAGCAATTTCATGCCCCATGACCGCCGCCAGCTCGTCGTCGCTCAGCTTGAGCGTATCGATCAGTCCGCTGTAGACGATGATCTTGCCACCCGGACCACAGTTGGCGTTGAGCTCATCGCTCTTGATCAGGTTCACGTCCCATTGCCACTGCGCTGCATCAGGCCGCAGTTTCGGCGCTTGAGCGATCAACCGCTTCGCCACGGCCTGAACACGCTTGGCCTCTGCGCTGCTGTTATCCAGCACACCTTTGGACGACGCCTCGCTGACCGTTTGTTGGTAAGACTGGGCATACATCTGGTTGACCTCATCGGTCGACAGCATGCTGAACATGTATTGCTTGCGCTCGACACCGACCGAGTCGCCGCTGGTGGTGTTGACCGCCTGACATCCTGCAACCAGCAGGGCTGCTGCGACGGCACAAAGGGCAAAAGTCCTACGCATCACGTATCTCCATTGAAACAATGGCGCTCATCCTAGGGGCTGCGTGGCCGGAGCACCAGATGCCAGCCGTTTGCCATGTGCCGCAACACTAAATAAACACACATTCGTAACAGATTCGAAACACAACTCCGATCCCTCGCAGGACCGCTGCAGCCCTTTATATCCGGGGCGCGCGCTCGACTTATCCAGCAACGACGAAACCCGTTCAAAAACGCCCATTTCGTCGGATCCATCTCATGCTTCGCGGCCCCGAGGCGATATCCACTTCAGGCGTAATTCCACGTCCGGAGTTCCTATGAAGTTCAAGTCGATCCAGTTTTCCGTTGCCGCTCTGGCGGGCGCCATCGTCCTCAGCGTCGTGGTTGCTCTCGTACTGTTTGCCCTGTTTTCAGGCGCGCGCACTCAGGACATGGTTGAGCAGCGCACGACGTCGCAGTTCGAGCAAGCGGTCGAGCAGCGCCTGAGCGCCATTGCGCGCACGCAGGCCAGTGAAATCCAGCGCGAACTCGAAGCGCCGCTGCAGACCGCCGCCGCGCTGGCCACGACCAACGCCTTGCTGGGCATGAAGGACGCCAAAGGTGAGCCGTCGCTGACCCTCAGCCGTGAGCAACTGCTCAATGTGCTGCACGAAACCGTCGTCCGTAACCCGAAGATCCTCGGCTCCTACATCGGCTGGGAACACGACGCGCTGGACCGTAACGACGCGGCCTACGTCGGCTCGTCGATGATCGGCGTCGATCCGAAAGATGGCCGCATGATGGCCTGGTGGTATCGCAAGCCGGACGGCACGTTCAATCTGGAAAAGCTGGCCAGCCTTGAGGATCAGAAAATCCTGTCGACCGGCATCCGCTCCAGCGAGTACTACTTGTGCTCGCGGGAGACGCGCAAGGCTTGTGTGATCGACCCGGCGCCCTACAAGGTCGGCGACAAGATGGTCATGCTGTCTTCGTTCATCGAGCCCATCATGCTCAACGGCCAGTTTCAGGGGATCGTCGGCGCCGACCTGTCGGTGAACTTCATTCAGGACATGCTCGAGAACGCTGACAAAAAGCTGTACGACGGCGCTGGTGATATGGCCCTGATCGCCACCAATGGCCGCCTGGTCGCCTACACCAAGGACACGAGCAAGCTCGGCGAAAAGGCCAGCGACATCCTCGATGCCAACGAAGTCGCCAACCTGAGCACGATCACCAAAGGCGAAGTGCGTTACGACATCGACAAGGCTCACGGCCACATCGAGCTGTACCTGCCTTTCGGCATCGGCAACACCGACGCACGCTGGACCCTGATGATGCGCATGCCTGTCGACGCGGTCATGGCCGACCTTCAGCAGTTGCAGAAAGACCTCAAGCATCAACGCGAGACCGATATCTTCGGCATGATGGTGGTCGGTCTGCTGATCGCCGCGCTGGGGCTGTTGATCGTCTGGTTCGTCGGCCGAGGCATCGCCCGCCCGCTCAAGCAAATGGTCGCCATGCTCGACGACATCGCCAAGGGTGAAGGCGATCTCACGCGCCGCCTCACCAGCGATCGCGCTGACGAACTGGGCGCGATCGCCAGCGGCTTCAACACGTTCCTGAGCAAGCTGCAGGTGATGATCAGCCAAGTGGTGACCTCGGTGCAGAAGGTCAGCGACTCGTCCGAACACACCGCAGACATTGCCATTCGCACCAACAAAGGCGTGCACAAGCAGATGGCCGAAATCGATCTGGTCGCCACCGCCGTGCACGAAATGACCGCGACCGCGCAGGACGTCGCCCGTAACGCGACGCAGGCCGCGCAAGCGGCGAACCATGCAGACGACGCGGCCAGCCAAGGCATGCGCATCGTCCACAACACGTCCAACTCGATCAGCGAACTGGCGGTGGAAATCGGCCGCGCCGTCGGCGTGGTGCAAGCCCTGGCCAAGGACAGCGAAAACATCAACGCCATCCTGACCGCCATTCGTGGCATCGCCGAGCAGACCAACCTTCTGGCCCTTAACGCTGCCATCGAAGCGGCGCGTGCCGGTGAACAGGGCCGCGGCTTCGCCGTGGTGGCCGACGAGGTGCGCAACCTGGCGCAGAAGACCCAACAGGCCACCGAAGAAATTCAGAACATGATTCAGCAGCTGCAGAACGGCACGCGTCAGGTGGTCAAAGTGATGGAAGACAGCCAGAGCAAGACCGACGAGAGCGTGGGCCATGCCGCCGAGGCAGCGCAGGCACTGGAAAGCATCACCAAAGCGGTGTCGGTGATCAACGACATGAACAACCAGATCGCCAGCGCTGCCGAGGAGCAAAGCGCGGTCGCCGACGACATCAACCGCAACGTGATCAACATCGGTCAGGTCGCCAACGAGGTGGCAGGTGGCGCCGACGAGTCGAGCCAGGCCAGTGCCGAACTGACCAAGCTGGCGGAACAACAGCGCCGCTTGATCAATCAGTTCAGGGTTTGAAGAGGCGAGCGCACGTGCCTGACACGCCGCGCGCTCATTGCCGACCTGTAGGCGCGCAGGCGGAGCATCAGAGCGGCGTCAGGCATTCCGGCGCGTTGAGTTTCGGGTCGTTGACCAGGTTGGCCAGAGGACGCTCGCGCAATTGCATCTGCGGCGCGGCCAGCAATGATTGCAGCGTGACCGGCGAGCTTTCCGGGTCAAGCCACTGCGCCTGACCTTGCTCATCGAGAATCAGCGGCCGGCGCTGCCCCATCGCCGCCTGCGTGACCACCGCCACGCTGTGGTAGGTGTGGCCTTCCACCGGATAGGCTTCCCAGATGGCTGCGAAAAACAGGGTCGACCCTTCAGCGGGCGTGAGCCAGAAAGGCCGCTTGCGCACCGAACCACGCCATTCGTAAAACCCGTTCGCCGGCAGCAGGCACCGCCGTTCCCGAAACGCCTGACGAAACATCGGTTGCTCGGCCAGGGTTTCGGCCCGTGCATGGGCTGGCGTGCGTGACATATCGGTCAGCCAGGGCGGCGTCAGGCCCCAGCGGGCTCTGGCCACTTCTCGTCCGCCGTCCGCGCCCTGCCCCGCCCTCAGCATCAGCACTGCATCGGCCGGGGAGATGTTCCATTGCGCTTGCTGATCGGTCGGGAATCCGGGCAGGGCCGCGAAAGCGGGAGTCCAACGAAACAGCGCATAACGTCCACACATGGGCTTGGGGCAACTCTTCTGGGAAAGCGGATGAGGCGGGGCTGAACGGCGTTCAACACAACAACACGTCGGGGTAACTGTCAGGCTCATCGCCCGACAGCGGAAAGGCATCATTGTACTCAGTGATCAGCTGCCGCGCCCGCTCCGCCTGATGGTCCTCGACCGCAAGCCCCAGCAGGCCGGACACCGGCAACTCACCGATGCCGCCGAGCAGATGGCGCCCGGTGATATGCGCCTCGATGCCCTCACTGGCGAGCATGGACTGCAATAACTCGCCTTCCATCATGTTTTCCGGCTCATAGATTTTGCGCATCAATCGTTCTCGGCACGGACCTCGAGGTCCCATTGCTCGCCGTCGGTTTCGAGATGAAACTCGATAGGCCGACAGCAGACGTGGCAATCCTCGATGAAATTGTGATCGCCTTCAGACAGGTCCAGGACGGTTTCTCCCGGTTCGCCGCAATAAGGGCACTCATAAGGGGCTGCAGGTTGTATTTCGTGCATCACAGTCTCCGAGAGCAGTTTTGCGTATAATCGCCGACTTGTTTGCGGGTCGAGCTTTATTTCTCGACATCCGGGCGTCACGCCGGACTCGACCTACCTTTACCCTAGCCGTTTCCAACAAGAGAGCATGATGGGCGAATTCGATGCCATCCGACCTTACGACGACTCCGAAGTAAAAGCCGTACTCAACCGGCTGCTCGGTGACAAGGCGTTCCTCGCGATCCTCACGCATTTCCGTTTTCCACGTCTGGCCGGCTCGCTGGGCTGGATCCTTCAGCCTGCCATCGCGCGCAAGCTGCGCCGTCAGTTTGCCGGTATCGATTCGGTCGCGGCCCTGCAGGACAAAGTCGAGCATTACGTCGATCATACGATCGAGCGTGCCACCGATGGTGTGACCTATACCGGCGTCGAGCAGTTCAAGTCCGGCGTGGCCTATCTGTTCCTGGCCAATCACCGCGATATCGTCATGGACCCGGCGTTCGTCAACTACGCGGTCTATCACGCCGGGCTTCCAACGCCACGTATCGCCATCGGCGACAACCTGCTGCAAAAGCCCTTCGTCAGCGACCTGATGCGCCTGAACAAGAGCTTCATCGTCCACCGCTCGATCACCGGGCGTCGGGAGAAAATGGCGGCGTATCAGCTGCTGTCGGCGTACATCAATCACTCGATCCGCAACGACTGCGCCTCGATCTGGATCGCCCAGGCCGAAGGCCGCGCCAAAGACGGCGACGATCGCACCGAGTCGGCCATCCTCAAAATGTTTCACATGAGCCGCAAGGACGAGCCATTCGGCGAGGTCATTCAGTCGCTGAACCTGACGCCCGTGTCGATCAGCTATGAATACGATCCGTGCGACCACGCCAAGGCGCGAGAGCTGTACATTCGCGCCACGACCGGCAGCTACACCAAGGCGCCGGGTGAGGACGATGTCAGCATTGCGCTGGGCATCACCGGCTACAAAGGGCGTGTGCACGTCAACTTCGCGCCACCGGTCACCGGGCTGTTCGAGGACACCAAGCAGCTGGCGATCGAGATGGACAAGCAGATTCTGGGTGGCTATCGCCTGTTCCCCGTGCATTACCTGGCGTACGCACAGTGGGCCGATGCCGACCCGAGCCTGAATGTGCCCACTGCCGCTGAGGTGTTCGCGGCCGACGAACTGGAGCGTGCGCAGGAAGAATGGCAGCGCCGCCTCGACGGTTGCCCTGAAGAACATCGTCCTTATCTGGTTCTGCAATACGCCACGCCGGTGCGCAACCAGTACCGGGTCAAGGCCGGGTTGCCGCTTTAAGGCACTCAGCAAAAACGGCGCTCACAAGGCGCCGTTTTTTTTGCATGACGCTACAGCCCCGGAAACACCACCCGATGGGCGTGCATGGCCCGAAGGTGCGCGGCCGGTCAGAGTTTCGTGCTCACCCACGACAGCAACAGCGCAAACACCAGACACGCCGCCCCGATGCGGTAGCTCAGCCGGATCATGCGCACGGTTGGCCCATCCATCAAATGCATGGGTTCGTCAATCGGGGCGTTTTCGGCAAGGTTGTGCAGACGGGCGTTCACTCGCTGCTCGCGACTGCGCGTGGTGTGCAGCAACCAGATGCCGGGACTCGCCGCCAGCAGTGCAAACAGGTTGATGACCACGCCAGGGGAATGCTGGATAAGCGACATGAGGCCTCGATGGCGCCTGGTCGGACGGCGCCGCACGGGAAAATCCGGTGTAGGACCGGCTTCAGCCGGGAAGAGGCCGGTACGAACACCCTCCAATCTCGCGGCGTGACGCCTTGCGCCTTCCCGGCTAAAGCCGGTCCTACCGTTTAAACACGGTGTACCTGAGCAATGCGGTGATGCAAAGGTAACGAGTGTCACCTTAACGTCACCTGAACCGGTCACTGTGTAGCACCCTTCAATTGCCCACCCGGAAAAGAGAGCCCGTCATGCTGCATGCCCACAACCAGGATCGCCTTTACCTGATCGCGCCGAGCGACGAGCAGGAAGCGTTGATCGATGCCTTGGCGTTCAATGTTCAAGACCGGCACTGGCTGGTGTACTGCGCGCTGGGCGGGCATGCCCACAACGACCTGCCGGAGGTGGATCTGGTGACGGGGTACAGTTTTCTGGATTTCTATCAGGCGGCTTGAACCAGCACCCCGCAATCGAAAGCGACCTGAAAAACAAAAGCCCCCGGTTTCTCGCGAAACCGGGGGCTTTCCGTCATGCCGCCAGGATTATTGGCCGAGCAGACGACCGATTGTCTGATCCTGGAACAGGCGGGTCAGCGCATCGCTGAGTACGTCGCTGATCAGTTTGGTGTTGGTTTCCTCGTTCGGCGCCATGCCGAAACGCTGGTCCAGGGAGGCTGCATAACGACCGCTGTAGCTGCGACCGTTGTTCTGCACGTCAGCGCGGAACGTGGAGCTGATGTTGGCTTCGGTCACATACAGCCCTTCTTTGGGCGACTGGTATTTGAGGTCCGCCAGCGTCACGGTCAGTTGCGGGCCGTTGCCGCCCTGCACAGGCGTGAAACCCATCAAACGCACGGCTGCTTCAGCCTGTGCCTGCAATTGCGGCACCAGTTGCTGGCCATTGACGGAAATCGAACTGGTTTCAGGGTACAGACCACCCCGCGTGCCGAGCGTCTGCGAAGGACGTCCGTCGACGACCCGGACAACCACTTGCTGACCATGCCCGACCGGCGCCAGCTGACTGTTCAACTTCGGTTGCGGGTTAAGGGATTGCGGACTGTGAGCACAGCCCACCAGCGTCAGACTGCCTACAGCAAGCAAACCGAACAAAACGCGACGCAACATGCTCATCTCTCCATGGGCCAAGGCACAAATTGTGCGGCAGTATAACGACCTCGCGAGGTCGCTCACTAGCGTAAAGATACGACAAAGTGCCATTGCCCCGGTTCCGCCGCTCGCCCTCCCGAACACAATTGCGCAACGTCAGCGTCACTGCACTGTCATCGCCCCTCGACATACTTTTCACAACTTCCCAGCCAGGAGTCCTGTCATGGATTTTCTTTGGTCCTTGTTCGCCCTGCGTCGCCGGTATCGCCATTACGCTCGAGTCGATCAATCCGGCGTTTGCCTGGCCTTCAGACACTGCGCCACGCCGCCTCAGGGCCAGGACTGGGTCCAGGTTCACGAACCCAAACTCTGCTGGCTGCATCAGCCCCTGCCCGCCAGCGCCCGGGTTGCGTCACGTGAACGTGCGATTACCGCCCGACAATTGCTCAGCATCTGACCGAACGGCGAATAAAAGTCATTTTTTCTGGATCAATTCTGCGCGTTTCATCGCTATAATCTCCCCCCGATTATAAGGACGTCTCCTGATCGGGCCTCGCAGCATCGTCGACAGCATTGCCGACTCCTCCGTATCGCCCACAGAGAGCCTTCCACACAGACATGTGCAGCGCGATGTGATCGCTGTGCAGGCGCAGATCGATTGATTGTTTCGAACCTTTTGCGCATGCCCTTGCCCCACATCGTGATTGAACCTGATCTGCAGAGCTGCCATCGCGCAGCCCTTTTTGAGGTTCGCGTCTCCAAAAGAGCGTGAAAAAAACGGGTTTTCACAACTTCACAAGAGTGTGGCGAGCAAATGAATAGTTACGCGTTTGTACATGCACCGTTAGCGTCTGACCCAGCCCCCTTGCAAAGGACCCATTGCAGCGCAGTCTCCCTGACCGGAGTCTGATGCCTGTCCACGACGGATTTGGCCGCACGACCGGATGCCTTGACGATAGTCGAATGGCTCTCCGGGCCAGAAAATGCGTTCATGCTTGCCTTACAAAAGCATCAACCAGGCCCGTTCGAGGCGTGCGCTGAAATGCAAAAAATTGCGAAGAATCGGACATGACGATCCCGGCCGGGTTGTTCGAGGCAATGCGCGACTCAAGCGCCGCCCGCACCTGGCAACTGACCACGGGAACCCATGCCGTCAATTTGGTGCTGCAGATTTTGGAGACGCGTTAATGGCGCATAACGAAGCAGTCGATGTAGTACTTGTCGGGGCCGGCATCATGAGTGCCACCCTCGCGGTACTGCTCAAAGAGCTCGACCCTGGCCTCAAGCTTGAGGTCGTCGAGCTGATGGATTCCGGTGCGGCGGAGAGTTCCAACCCATGGAACAACGCCGGCACCGGTCACGCCGGGCTGTGTGAGCTGAACTACACGCCCGAGGCCGCCGATGGCTCGATCGAGACCAAAAAAGCCATTCACATCAACACGCAGTTCGAAGTGTCGAAGCAGTTCTGGGCTTACCTGGCGCGCAAAGGCACGTTCGGTTCGTCGCGCTCGTTCATCACGCCGGTGCCGCACCTGAGTTTCGTACAGGGCGAAAAAGGCATGGCGTACCTGAAGAAACGTTATGAGGCGCTGCGCAAGCACCACGCGTTTTCTTCGATGGAATACACCGAAGACAAAGCCACGCTGGCTGAATGGATGCCGTTGATGATGCCTGGCCGCCCGGCCGATGAGCCCATCGCGGCAACCCGCGTCATGCACGGTACCGACGTCAACTTCGGCAACCTGACCAACCAGTTGCTCAAGCACCTGTCGAGCGCACCTGATGCGCAGGTCAAATACTGCAAACGCGTCACTGGCCTGACCCGCAAGGGCGACGGCTGGAGCGTGACCATCAAGGACGTCAACAGCGGCAGCACCCGCGAAATCGACGCGAAATTCGTGTTCCTCGGCGCAGGCGGCGCGGCACTGCCGTTGCTGCAGATGTCCGGCATCGAGGAAGGCAAGGGTTTCGGCGGCTTCCCGGTCAGTGGTCAATGGTTACGCTGCGATAACCCCGAAGTCGTCAAACGCCATCAGGCCAAGGTGTACAGCCAGGCCGCGGTCGGCTCGCCACCGATGTCGGTGCCGCATCTGGACACCCGCGTCGTTGACGGCAAGACGTCCCTGCTGTTCGGCCCTTATGCCGGCTTCACCACCAAATTCCTCAAGCACGGTTCGCTGATGGACCTGCCGCTGTCGATCCGCGCAGCCAACATTGCGCCGATGCTGGCGGTGGCCCGCGACAACATGGACCTGACCAAGTACCTGATCAGCGAAGTGCGTCAATCCATGGAGCAGCGTCTGGAAGCATTGCGTCGTTTCTATCCAGAGGCCAAGGCCGAGGACTGGCGCCTGGAAGTGGCCGGTCAGCGCGTGCAGATCATCAAGAAGGACCCGAAGAAAGGCGGCGTTCTGCAGTTCGGCACCGAGCTGGTTTCGGCCAAAGACGGTTCCCTCGCAGCACTGCTCGGCGCTTCGCCGGGCGCCTCGGTGACGGTGTCGATCATGCTTGACCTGATCGAACGCTGCTTCCCGGACAAGGCTCGCACCGAATGGGCCGCCAAGCTGAATGAGATCTTCCCGGCTCGTGAAAAAGCCCTGGAAACCGATGCGCAGCTGTATCAGCGCATCAGTGCCCAGAGCGACGAAAGCCTGGACCTGGTCCCAAGCAGCCAGGCGGCAAGCTTCGCTTGATCCAGGGCTTGCCCTGAATCAGTGAGATCACTGAAAGCCCCGCCCACGCAGCGGGGTTTTCAGTTTTGAATCAAATGCGCCCGATCACTTCATTACAAACCTGACCGTGTACGTCTTCATCGAATCCGCTCCGCTGACAACGGACGCGCCACATTCAGCCGCCACTTTCCCCACCGATGCAGCACTTGCTGACTTCTGCGGCGCGGGGTTGATGGAAATCCAGCTGAACGTCACTTCGTGAGCCAGTTTGAACTCACAGGTCTTGTCTCCCCCGCGCAGGCGAAACGTCGCCGAGTCGTTCCTGGCATTGTTCAGCACGATTTGAGCAGCCGAGGTGCGCACATTGGCAGGCACGGTATAAACACTCAAATCAGCGTTTTTCGGCATCCAGCTTGCCGACGCCAACGCAAGTTCTGTATTGGCGTGATTCCACAGTTCAATGCCCACCTCCATGCTCTTCGGGTAGGCGGCGCTGACGCCCGTAGCCGCCGACAGCAGGGCCGTCGCGGTCATCGCTTTGACAGAGATACTGATTTTGCTGTGCATGTCTGAACTCCATTTCCTGAAGGCATATCGAGCGTCCTGCCCGACAATGTTGTGAGTGATTTCACGACTTCAAGTATGGCGATACAGAGTGATTCAGAAAGAGGAAGAAGCGGAGTCAAGCAGTAGGAGACGTCTTGCAGGGAGGTAGCGAAACCGCGAGATCCGCTGATGAAGTTTCTCGCGGTTACAGTGCGTCAGCCGAAAATACCGACGTGCGGAGGGCGATTCAGGACCGTGCTTTTTCGATCAACTCGATGTATTCCTCGGCGTTGCGCTGATCCTTGATCAGTGTAATGAAGTCGTTGCCGTGCTCATCCTTGCCATCCAGGTCGTAGCCAGCTTCTTTGAAAAACACCAGGAAGCGTTCGAAATCGTCGACACGCAGACCGCGGTAGGCCTTGATCAGCTTGTGCAGCGAAGGGGAAGTGGCATCGACCGGCTCGAAATCCAGGAAGAGTTTGATCTGGGCGTCGCCGATTTCATCGCCAATCACCTGCTTCTTATCTTTACGCATTGCTGACTCCAACTGACTTGCGGGGACATTTCACGGGCGGGCAGTTTACCCCCCGCCCGGCCGCGTGCTCAACGCGCGCGTACGCTACCGGTGTGCAGATCGGCCCAGACGTGGCCATTGGCGTAGCTGAGAAACTGACAGTAAACCTTCTCGTTGCGCAGCAGATCCACCAATACGCGGTATTGCGTTGCAGGGTAATAAAGCGTCAGCGTCCGGGATGGCTCGTCATAGGCCGGCTTCTTCAGGCTTTTGCTTTCACCGTCGAAATGGACCAGCACCTGAGAAATGGTTGCGCCCTTGTTCATCGGTTTGCCTTTCAGACGCAGCACCAGCGGTGACGTCACCGGGATCGGCGTCTGATTGGATTGGCGCTGACTCCCGGCCACGACTGAAAACTCCGTGACCTGCAGCAATTGCTGCTGCTCGGGCTCACCTTCGCGCACCGACAGCTCGTCAGGCGGCAGATATTGAGCATGCATGGGTTCTGCGAGGGCGGGAAGTGGCAGGATCAAGAGCAACAGCAACGCAGTCTTGCTACGAAACGATAACGTCATGGGCGCCTCCCGAAAAAGTGGCAAGCACTCTAACATGGGCGAAACCGGGACCTGTAGGAGTGAGCAAACTGTCTTTAACGCCCCTTCGATCAACGGCGTAATACCTGGCGCCTTCCCGGCTAAAGCCAGTCCTACGAAAAACGTGCAGCGTCTGCAGGACCGGCTTCAGCCGGGAAGAGGCCGGTGCATGCCGTGCAGATGCAGCGTCTGGAATTCAGTCTTCGCGGGCAAGCTCGCTCACAGGTTTTGTGCTTGACCCAATACCAGGCGACGCCGCAGAAATCGTGTGGGAGTGAGCTTGCTCACGATGAGGCCAATATGTTCGCCGGAGAGATATCGCCTGCTCGACACACACCTGGCAACCCCACAAATCCCTTGTAGGAGCGCGGCTTGTCCCGCGATCTGGCACGCAGCGGCAGCAGAATCAGATGACGGGGTATGTCAGGCAGACTGCATGGCCGGGCTTTACGACGACTTCGTCGCCGATCGCGGGACAAGCCACGCTCCTACGGGCAGTGCATCAAGCCTTCGCGGACAAGCTCCCAAAGGTTTTGTGCTTGGCCCAATACCAGGCGACGCCGCAGAAATCGTGTAGGAGTGAGCTTGCTCGCGATAATCCGCCAGACGATACGAGTGTGTCGGATGTACCAACGCCATCGCCTGCAAGCTCACTCCTACAGAAAAGGCGAGCGCTGCTTACATGCCTTTGACGGCGTAGATCCCGGCCGCGTTGCGCCAGTAGCCTTTGTAGTCCATGCCGTAGCCGAAGATGTAGCGGTCGATGCATGGCAAGCCGACAAAATCGGCCTTCAGGTCAGGTCGCGCCTTGCGGTCGTGATCCTTGTCGATCAACACGGCGGTGTGCACAGCGCGGGCGCCGGCGTGTTTGCAGAAGTCGATGATCGCGCCCAGGGTGTGACCTTCGTCGAGAATGTCATCGATGATCAGCACGTCGCGATCAATGAAGGACACTTCAGGCTTGGCCTTCCAGAACAGCTCGCCGCCGCTGGTCTCGTTGCGATAACGCGTGGCGTGCAGGTAGGACGCTTCCAGCGGGAAGTTCAGATGCGTCAGCAATTTGCCAGCGAAAATCAGACCGCCGTTCATCACGCAGAAGACGACCGGATTGCGATCGGCCAGCACGCTGTTGATTTGCTCACCAACGCGAGCGATGGACGCCTCGACTTCGTCGTTCGTGTACAGGCAGTCAGCCTCGTGCATGACTTGACGGATATGCTCGAGATCAGCGGACATGACGCTCTCCAGGGGGGCAGTGTAAGGAAAAGCGGGCAAAGGTACGCATGAGCCAAGTCCAGGGCAAGCTTTTCTGGACTAACGTTGCACAAGCGTCCCATTAATGTACGAAACCTGACTTGACCAAAGGGTCTGCTCCCGTCTCATCAAGGTCGTGCCCGGCCCGCGATGAGACAGAAGCAGACCCTGAGACAAGTTACAGCTGAATAGATTAATCTAAGCCGTTTTTTTTGCCCGCCCGCTGGAGCCTTCCCCTTATGCCCATTCGTGAGATCCGCCACCCGCTGATCCGTCACAAGCTCGGCCTTATGCGCCGTGCCGATATCAGCACCAAGAACTTTCGTGAACTGGCTCAGGAAGTCGGCGCATTGCTGACCTACGAAGCGACCAAGGACCTGCCGCTGGAAACCTACGACATTCAGGGTTGGGCCGGCACCGTTCAGGTCGAAAAGATCGCAGGCAAGAAAATCACCGTCGTGCCGATTCTGCGCGCGGGCATCGGCATGCTGGAAGGCGTGCTCAGTCTGATCCCAGGCGCCAAGGTCAGTGCAGTGGGCGTCGCACGCAACGAGGAAACCCTCGAAGCGCACACCTATCTGGAAAAGCTTGCCCCTGAAATCGACCAGCGCCTGGCGCTGATCATCGACCCGATGCTGGCGACCGGCGGATCGATGGTCGCCACCATCGATCTGCTGAAAAAAGCCGGCTGCCGCGATATCCGCGCCATGGTCCTGGTCGCCGCGCCGGAAGGCATCGCCATCGTTGAGAAGGCTCATCCCGACGTGAACATTTACACCGCCTCCATCGATCAACGCCTCAACGAACACGGTTACATCATTCCGGGTCTGGGCGATGCCGGCGACAAGATTTTCGGCACCAAGCAAAAGGACGCCTGATGAAGCAGGATGAGTTCAACGATCCACTGTGGCGTACCGTACTGTCGGGCGCCCAAATGCTCTTCGTGGCGTTCGGCGCGCTGGTGCTGATGCCGCTGATCACCGGGCTCGATCCCAACGTCGCGCTGTTCACCGCAGGCCTTGGCACGCTGTGCTTTCAGCTGGTGACTGGCCGTCAAGTGCCCGTTTTTCTGGCGTCGAGCTTTGCATTCATCACCCCGATCATTCTTGCCAAGGGTCAGTTCGGTCTGGCCGCGACCATGGGCGGCGTGATGGCGGCCGGTTTCGTCTACACCTTCCTGGGCCTCGCGGTAAAAATCAAAGGCACCGGTTTCATCGATCGCTTGCTGCCGCCGGTGGTCATTGGCCCGGTGGTCATCTCGATCGGCCTGGCGATGGCACCCATTGCCGCCAACATGGCCATGGGCCGTACCGGCGATGGTGCCGCCGAGCTGATTCCGTACCACACTGCGATCATCATTTCGATGGCTGCGCTGCTGACCACCTTGATCGTCGCGGTGTTCGGCAAAGGCATTTTCCGGCTGGTGCCGATCATTTCGGGCGTACTGGTGGGCTTTGCGCTGTCGTTTTACTTCGGCGTGGTGGACGTGGCGAAAATCGCTGCGGCGCCATGGCTGGACATCCCGCACTTCACGGCGCCTGAGTTCAACTGGCAAGCGATCCTGTTCATCGTTCCGGTGGCGCTGGCGCCGGCCATCGAGCACATCGGTGGCGTGATCGCCGTGGGCAGCGTGACGGGCCGCGACTACCTGAAGAAGCCAGGCCTGCATCGGACCCTGCTCGGCGACGGCATCGCAACGACGGTCGCCGGTGCGTTCGGCGGCCCGCCCAACACGACGTACGCCGAAGTCACGGGCGCAGTGATGCTGACCAAGAACTACAACCCGAAAATCATGACCTGGGCGGCGATCTTCGCCATCTCCCTGGCGTTCATCGGCAAGTTCGGGGCTCTGCTGCAGAGCATCCCGGTGCCGGTCATGGGCGGGATTCTGTGCCTGCTGTTCGGTTCCATCGCAGCGGTCGGCATGAATACGCTGATCCGCCACAAGGTTGATCTGGCCGAAGCGCGCAATCTGGTGATCGTGTCGGTAACCCTGGTGTTCGGCATCGGCGGCGTGCTGATCGGCACCGGCAACGGCCCCGACGATTTCGGCATGAAAGGCATCGCGCTGTGCGCCGTCACGGCGATCCTGCTGAACCTGATTCTGCCGGGCAACGACGGCTGGAAGAACAAGCATCTGGATGACCAGTTGCCGTAACGTCGGCCGGCCAGTGAAAAACGGCGCGCCATTCACTGGCGCGCCGTTTTTTTATGCCCGATTGCTGCTCCCCGCGCCACTACGTTTGCTCATCGCGAGCCCGCGCACTGCCTGCACGCAAGCCTAGACATTCATCGCCGGCGCCCGCTCACACAACGTATTCAGAGCCTTGGCCCAGTTCGGGTCGTCGTTGAGGCAAGGGATCAGCACCAGCTCCTCGCCTCCGGCCTCCTTGAACTGTTCGGCGCCGCGATCGCCGATCTCTTCCAGCGTTTCGATGCAGTCGGCCACGAACGCCGGGCACATCACCAGCAGCTTCTTCACGCCCTGCCCTGCCAACTCGGCCAAGTGCGCCTCGGTGTAAGGTTCGATCCACTTGGCCCGGCCCAGACGCGATTGAAACGACACCGACCATTTGCCATCCGGGATGCCCATTCGCTTGGCGAACTCGGCTGACGAACGCATGCACTGCGCGCGATAGCAGACTGCAAGAACCTCTGGTGTCGCGGTCTCACAGCAGTTGCCGTTCTTGAAACAGTGACTGCCCGTCGGGTCGAGCTTGGTGATGTGCCGCTCGGGCAGGCCATGAAAGCTCAGCAGCAGATGATCGTAATCCTGCGTCAGGTGCGGCCTCACGCTTTCGACCAGCGCATCGAGGTATTCGGGCTGATTGAAAAACGGCGGCAGTAGCGCGAGTTCGAAATCGAGTTTCTGCTCGCGAATGACTCGCCGGGCTTCCTCGACCACGGTCGTGACCGTGCTGTCCGCGAACTGTGGATAGAGGGGCGCAAGGGTGACTTTCCTGATGCCCTGAGAGGCCAGCCGGGTCAGCACAGTGCCGATCGATGGCTCGCCGTAACGCATGGCCAGCTCGACCGGGCCCTGAGTCCACTCCCGGGTCATCGCCTGTTGCAGGCGCTTGCTCAGCACCACCAGCGGCGAGCCCTCCTCCCACCAGATCGAAGCGTAAGCGTGAGCCGACTGCTCCGGACGTTTGATGAGAATCAGCGAGACGAGCAAGCGGCGCACCGGCCACGGCAGATCGATCACGTAAGGGTCCATCAGGAACTGATTGAGATAGCGACGCACATCGGCGACTTCGGTAGACGCAGGAGAACCCAGATTTACCAGCAATAATGCGTGATCGGTCATGCAACACCTTGATGTCAGTGGCGGCCTGAAAGTTGTTCGAGGGCCGCGCGCAGATCGGTGAATCGGAAAGTGAAACCTGCTTGTAGCAGGCGACCGGGGCGGGCACGCTGGCCGCCCAGGAGCAATATCGACAACTCGCCCAGCAGCAGGCGTAACGCAACTGCGGGCATAGGCATGAAGGCCGGGCGGTGCAGGATCGCGGCCAGTGTCTTGGCGAAATCGCGATTGCGCACCGGTGATGGCGCACAGGCATTATAGGGACCTTGGGCGTCGTCCCGGTTCAACAGAAAATCAATCGCCGCGATTTGATCGTCGATATGAACCCACGGCATCCATTGCCGTCCGTTCCCGATCGGGCCGCCCATGCCCAGTTTGAACGGCGGCAGAAGCCGCTGCAGCATGCCGCCCTCGCTGGCCAGGACCAGACCGGTGCGCAGCAGTACGACGCGAATGCCCAGCGCTTCGGCACGCTGGGCGGTTTCTTCCCAGGCAATGCACAGTCGGCTGGCGAAATCCTCGCTGACCGGCGCGCACGTTTCGTCCAGCTCGCGTTCGCCGCCATCGCCGTACCAGCCCACTGCCGAGCCGGAAATCAGCACCGCAGGTTTCTGCTCACGCCGCTCGAGCCAGGTCACGAGCTGTTCGGTCAACGTGATCCGGCTGTCCCAGAGGAGCATTTTGCGCTTGCGGGTCCAGGGCCTGTCGGCGATCGGCGCGCCCGCCAGATTGACCACGGCATCGACCTGCTGCGCGCCCAGATCGTCCGGATGGGCAATGCCCCGAACACCAGCCCCGCACAGCCTTGGCACCTCATCGGGCCTGCGGCTCCACACCGTCAATTGGTGGCCCAGATCGAGCCAATGTCGACACAGACGACGACCTATCAACCCTGTACCGCCGGTCAGCAAGATGTGCATGAGTGAGTTCCTCGCGTGGCGTTCGTCGCAAATCGGTAGTCTATTTCTTCACAAACAACGCGCTTGTGAACGAAGCGAACAGTTGAACCATAGGCCACGCTATAGAGAACGGTCTTGCTGACGCGGTTCGATTTATCCGTTCGGAGGGTTGAACGATTCGGGTGAAGCGTCAGACTCAACATTGAGGCTTGAGCAAGGCCATCGTCCTGAACGTCGAAGGACGACAAGTTATACCGAAAAACAGCATTGTACAGGTTTTAACTACGGCGTAGTCTGTGCAGACAAGGTAACGAGGCCCCTATGACTGTACCTATCGCAATCATCGGTACCGGTATCGCCGGACTCTCTGCTGCCCGCGCATTGCAAGCCGCCGGGCATGCCATCCACCTTTTCGACAAGAGCCGCGGCAGCGGCGGAAGGATGTCCAGCAAGCGCAGCGATGCAGGCGCGCTGGACATGGGCGCGCAGTACTTCACCGCACGCGACCGCCGCTTCGCCGCCGCCGTTCAGCAATGGCAGGCGCAAGGCCACGTCGCCGAATGGGCACCTGTGCTGTATAACTATCACGGCGCAAAACTGAGCCTGTCGCCCGACGAGCAAGTGCGCTGGGTGGGCACGCCGCGCATGAGCGCGATCACGCGGGCCATGCTCGGCGACATGCCGGTCACGTTTTCCTGCCGTATCACTGAAGTCTTTCATGGCGAGCAACACTGGAACCTGCTGGATGCCGATGGCCGCAGTCACGGCCCGTTCAGCCAGGTGGTGATTGCCATTCCAGCCCCCCAGGCAACCACGCTGTTGGCTGCCGCGCCAAAGCTGGCAAGCGTGGTGGCCGGTGTGAAGATGGAGCCGACATGGGCGGTGGCGCTGGCGTTCGACACGCCGCTGGATACCCCGCTGGAAGGCTGTTTCGTGCAGGACAGCCCGATCGACTGGCTCGCCCGTAATCGCAGCAAACCGGGGCGCGACAATAAGCTGGACACCTGGATTCTGCATGCGACCAGCGCCTGGAGCCGTCAGCATCTGGACATGCCGAAAGAAGAGGTCATCGACCATCTGCACGGCGCGTTCGCCGAGCTGATCAACTGCGCGGTCCCGGCACCGGCTTTCACGCTGGCGCATCGCTGGCTCTACGCACGACCTGCCGGAGGTCGCGAAGTCGGCGCGCTGTCCGATCCTGATCTGGGCCTATATGTGTGTGGCGACTGGTGCTTGTCGGGCCGCGTCGAAGGCGCATGGCTCAGCGGTCAGGAAGCAGCCCGTCGCTTGCTTGAACACCTGAAGTGAATCGCCTGAATCCGCAAAAGCTGCTGCTGTCGAAATGGACAGCAGCCCATCCCCAGAACCGCGAAAAGCACTTCCTGGTCACTGAACTGTTCCGTGACGAAGAAGGCACCGTGCTTGAGATCGAACTGCAGGCCGTGCTGACCAAACGCGGCGAACGAATGGCATGGCAGGCGTTGACCGACGATCAGAGCTGGCGAATGGGATGGAAGTAGCTTCAACCTTGTACAAATGATTTGACTTGTACAACCGCAAACCTATGATGAACAAATATTGTACAGGCATTACTTTCTGTACAAGTCGCTTATCGAGGTTTTGCCATGTCTGCTGTATCCGATCCATTACCGGAACATGCATCAAAGCCCAAGCTCGGCGTCAGTGCCTGCCTGATGGGCGTCGAAGTCCGGTATAACGGCGGGCATAAAGAATCCCACCTGCTGACGCGCGCGCTCAGTGAACACTTCGACTTCGTTCCTGCGTGTCCTGAGGTGGCCATCGGCATGGGAATCCCCCGCGAAGCCATTCGCCTGGTCGGCGATCCGGAAAACCCGCAAGCCGTCGGCACCGTTCACACCGATATGAATGTCACCCAGGCGCTGGCCGACTACGGCGAACACATGGCGCAGGAAATGGATGATATCTGCGGGTACATTTTCATGCAGAAATCTCCGTCTTGCGGCCTGGAAAGGGTGAAGGTCTACCGCGATAACGGTGCGCCCTTCGACGCAGGCGGACGCGGTATTTACGCTCAGGCGTTTTGTGCCCGACATCCGGATCTGCCGGTCGAGGAAGATGGCCGCCTCAACGACCCGGTGCTGCGCGAGAACTTCATTACGCGCGTGTTCGCCTACGCCGCCTGGCAACAGGTGCTCAAGGGCGGCATCACGCGACGCGCGCTCACCGAGTTCCACTCGCGCTACAAATATCAGCTCATGGCCAACGACCCTATCCAGTACAAAGTGCTGGGCAACCTGTTGGGCAACATGGGCCGTAACGATCCCGGCGAAATCGCGCCGCGTTATTTCTCTCAGTTGATGGCCGCTCTGAAAAAGCCCGCCACACGTCGCACTCATACCAACGTGTTGCAGCATTTGTGCGGGTACCTGCGCCAGACTATCAGCGCCTCGGACAAGAAAGAAATCCAGGCCGTCATCAACCAGTACCACCAGGGCATCGTGCCTCTGGTCGTGCCACTGACACTGCTCAAGCACCATTTCCGTCAACACCCGGACCCTTACATCGCGCTACAGGTTTACCTGCAACCGCATCCGGAAAACCTAAGCCTGCGCAACGCGATCTGACACATGAAAAACAACCATTCGGAAACACTGGACAATGACCCGCAGGCGTACGCCAGCGCGCTCGAAGAAGGCTGGCTGCCGATTCGCGAAGTCGCGCGCCTGACGGGCGTCAATGCGGTCACCCTGCGCGCCTGGGAGCGACGCTACGGGCTGATCGTGCCTCATCGCACGCCAAAGGGGCATCGGCTCTACAGCACCGCACACGTGGATCGTGTGCTGGCGATCCTGACCTGGCTCAACCGCGGCGTATCGGTCAGTCAGGTCAAACAGCTCATCGATGAGAAAGAAGCGCCGCCGCCCAATCCGGAAAACGATTGGGATCAGTTGCGTCAGAGTTTGCAGGACGCCATCACCGCGCTTGCAGAGCGTCGGCTGGACGACACGTTGAACCGTGCAATGTCGCTGTATCCGCCGCGCACGTTGTGTGAGCAGTTGCTGTTGCCGCTGCTCGCCTCGCTTGAACAACGCTGGCAGGGCCAATTCGGCGCGCAGCTGGAACGCGTGTTCTTTTATTCCTGGCTGCGCAGCAAATTCGGCGCCCGGCTTTACCACAACAACCGGCAGGTCAATGGGGCGCCGTTGCTGCTGGTCAACCAGTCCGATCTGCCGCTGGAGCCTCACGTATGGCTGACCGCCTGGCTGTTGAGCAGCACCGATTGCCCCGTGGAAGTCTTCGACTGGCCGTTGCCTGCCGGTGAACTGGCCCTCGCTTGCGAGTACCTCAAGCCGCGCGCGGTGCTGCTGTATTCGAGCAAGTCGCTGAATGTGGCGCAGTTGCCTCGGCTGCTTCAGAACATCGAGTGCTCGACGTTGATTATTGGCCCCACGGTGCGCATCCATTCGGCCGAGTTATCCGTATCTGCCAGTGAGATCGCCGGACTGACGCTCGCTGAAGACCCGTTGACCGCCCAGACCGCGCTGCAGCATCTCGGGCTCATCTAGGACACGACCATGCAATTGATATGGCTGCGCAGCGATTTGCGCGTACACGACAATACTGCCCTGAGCGCGGCCATGGAGCTGGGCCCTACGCTGGCCGTGTACATGATCAGTCCGGGCCAGTGGCTGAGCCATGACGATGCCGCCTGCAAGGTGGATTTCTGGCTGCGCAACCTCGTCGAGCTCAAAAAGGCGCTGGCCGCCCTCAAGGTGCCGCTGCTGATCGTTCATGCCGACACCTGGAAACATGCGCCCAAAGCTCTGCTCGATGTGTGCAGGCAACACGGGATCGAGCAGGTCCATGTCAACGATGAATATGGCGTCAATGAGACCGCCCGCGATCGCAACGTCGAAGCCGAGCTGGACAAACACGGCATCGGCTTCAGGCGCTATCTCGATCAGCTGTTTTTCCAGCCCGGCAGCGTGCTGACCAAAAGCGGCAACTACTTCAAGGTCTTCACCCAGTTCCGCAAGGTGTGCTACGGGCGCCTGCATTACTCCATGCCGGCGCTCGTACGCCTGCCGAAAGCGCAGCAGCCCGTCTCGGTCAAAAGCGACGAGATTCCGACGCACGTGAAGGGGTTCGCTACCCCGCCCGACGCGCTGCGCAAACGGTGGCCGGCAGGCGAGGATGAAGCCCGCAAGCGTCTGGAGCAGTTCACTGATGAGCAGGTGCATTACTATCAGGACGAGCGCGATTTTCCAGCCAAACCGGGCACCAGCCAGCTGTCGGCCTACCTGGCCGCTGGCGTCGTGTCACCCCGTCAATGCCTGCACGCGGCCCTGCGCAGCAACAACGGCGAGTTCGAAAGCGGAAACACCGGTTCAGTGACCTGGATCAACGAGCTGATCTGGCGTGAGTTCTATAAACACGTGCTGGTGGGTTTTCCGCGCGTTTCCCGCCATCGCGCGTTCCGTCCGGAAACCGAGGCGCTGAACTGGCGCCAGGCGCCCAAGGATCTGGAGGCCTGGCAGCAAGGTCGGACGGGGTTGCCGATTGTCGATGCAGCCATGCGCCAATTGCTCGAAACCGGCTGGATGCACAACCGCCTGCGCATGGTGGTGGCGATGTTCCTGACCAAAAACCTGTTGATCGACTGGCGCGAAGGCGAGCGCTTTTTCATGCAGCACCTGATCGACGGTGATCTGGCGGCAAACAATGGTGGCTGGCAGTGGAGTTCGTCGACTGGCACCGACTCATCGCCCTATTTCCGGATCTTCAATGCCATCAGCCAGTCCGAACGGTTCGATCCTGACGGCCGCTTCATCAAAACCTGGATACCAGAGCTCGCAGAGCTGAACAAGCGCGACATTCATAACCCGGCATCGCTGGGCGGACTGTTCGGCGTCGAGGGTTATCCGGCGCCAATCGTCGACCTGAAGTCGAGCCGCGAGCGAGCGCTTCAGGCCTTCAAATCATTGCCGCACCGACAAGCAGAGACTCAGGACCATGAGTGAATTCCTGCGCGACTATGCCCGGCGCTTTGCGGCGCTGAACAAAGACAACCTTGAGCACTTGGGCGAACTGTACGCGGACGATATCGCGTTCGCCGACCCCATGCGCAAGGCCCAAGGTCTGGCAGAAGTGCGCAGGTATTTCGCCGAGCTTTACGCCAACGTCAGTGATCTGCAGTTTGAATTCCACGCCTTCGACCAGGTGCGCGAAGGCAAGGGCTATGTGCGCTGGACCAGGGCCTACTGCCATCCTCGCCTCAACCAGGGCGAACCGATTGCCGTCCAGGGGTGCTCGCATTTGTTGTGGGCAGAAAACAAAGTCTTTCAGCACCGCGACTTCTTCGACGCAGGCGCGTTGCTGTATGAACACTTGCCCGTCATGGGCCGGATGATTCGCTGGCTCAAACGGAGGCTGGCATGAAACGTCGCATCTGGCTGACAGGCGCCAGCAGCGGCATGGGGCTGGCCCTTGCCGAAGAGCTGTTGAACGCCGGGCATCGGGTTGCGTTGACGGCGCGCAATGTCCAGCCGCTCGAAGCGCTGGATCAACGCTTCCCGCGTCAGGTGCTGCTGGCCCCCGGCGACATCAGTGAACCGAACGACGTCACGGCCATCGGCGAGCGCATCGGCCAGGTCTGGGGCGCCGTAGACACGGTCATCCTCAACGCAGGCACGTGCGAATACATCGACGCCAGCCGTTTCGATGCGCGAACCGTCGAGCGCGTGGTGAAGACCAACCTGATCGCGACCTCCTATTGCATTCAGGAAGCGCTGATTCTGTTGCGCCTGAGCGAGGCACCGCACCTGGTCGGCGTCGCCAGTTCGCTGGCGTTGTTGCCCCTTGCACGCTCGGAAGCCTACGGGGCATCGAAAGCAGGCTTGCGGTATCTGCTGCAATCGCTGCGCATCGACCTGGCGCGCGAAGGCATCGACGTCACGATCATCAGCCCCGGCGTCATCGACACGCAACACACGCAGACGAGCCACTTTCCGATGTCGATGCGCTGGTCCGCGCCAAAAGCCGCGCGCTACATTGCCAGCCGGCTCGTGAAAAAACGTCGACCGCTGGAAATTGCCTTTCCGCTGCCGCTGGTGCTGACACTGAAACTCCTCGCACTGCTGCCTGAACGTGTTCAGCTCACCTTGGGCAAACGCATGATGCGCGATGCCGATGAGGGCGAGCGCGCGTCGTAAATCGTCATTCTTACCCTGTCTGGACCTGCGGACGCGATGGCGGCCATCAAGACCAAGCCTGAGTCATGGCGCCCTCAAGGAGATCCCCCTGCAAGCCACGTCCGTCAGACTGACCACCGGTCTGCTGTGCGCTGCTTTACACTGCCGCCCATGACTGCCATCCCCGTGCTTCAAATCCCTGCCGATCCTGTCGTCACCTGCTCAACCTGCGCGGCGTGCTGCTGCCAACTGGAAGTGATGCTGATCACCGACACCGGCGTACCCGAGCGTTTCATCGACACTGACGATTGGGGCGGTGAAGTGATGCTGCGCCTGGATGACGGCTGGTGCGCCGCGCTCGATCGCGACACGATGATGTGCACGATCTATGACAGACGTCCGTTGATCTGCAGAGAATTCGAGATGGGTGCGCCCGAGTGCATCACCGAGCGGGAAGGGATTGCAACGGCGTATCTGTGAGTGTCACGGATCCGCAAGGGTTGCAGGCACTGTGGGAGTGAGTTCGCTCGCGAAGGCTGACGCAGCAGACGCTGCATCCTTTGCGGATGCACCCGCGTCAGCCAACCGACTCCCACAGCTCGACGAGCCGCAGCGATGGATCGCTTAGAACGGCATCGTGTAGTGAATGGCGTAGCTTTCGATACCGTCGTTGTTGGTGGTCATGCCGCCGTTGGAGTAGTGAGTGGCACGCAGGCCGACTTCATGTCCACCAGCAAAGCGCAGACCGAAGCCCAGACGGTCTTCGAACTGGAACGCGCTGCCCAGTTTGTTGCCTTCAACTTCCGTGCGCTGGAATACAGCAGCACCGATACCTGCCTCGATATACGGCTTGACGCTATCGCCGGCAAATTCGTAAACGAAGACAGGCGAGAAAGACAGGCTGTTGTTGCTCGAGTTTTTGTCGCCTTCCCAATAGGTGTAAGCACCGCTCCAGTAACCGGTCAGACGACCGACGCCGGTTTGCCACCAGCTCTTATCCCAATCAAATTGCGCGCCCAAGCGATAAGTCATGGTCGATTCGCCGGTCTGCCCCACCGAAAACTCAACCCCATCAGCTTGTGCGATTGCACTTTGCCCCGTTAAAGCGGCCGCAATCGCAGCCAAACAAAACAGTCGCTTCATCTGAAACATCCCATTTTCGAGTGCAGTTAGAAAAATTTTTATATCAACAGACGTGCTGTAGAAATCCGGCGCTGAACATTAGTTCAGCGGCAAACAGTGCTATTCACGTTTTTTTCACGAAACGAAGCTTCGCACACTGTCAGATTTTTTCCAGAGTAACGGTAGGATGTTTCTGAAATTTTCTGGATCACCGCTCGTCCAGAATTGTGTGGGATGACTTGCCCCAGTCGCCAGCAGGTCACGCTGACTGAGCAAACGCTGCAATTGGCGGGCAACCGCAGCGCCGGTGTCGATCAGGGAAATGGACGCCGGAATCATCTCGCGCAGCAGCGGTTTAAGAAATGGATAGTGGGTGCAGCCGAGGATGATCGTGTCGCAACCAGCGGCCAGCAAAGGCTCGACGTAGCTGTGCAGCAGTTGTCGGATGTGCGCGCTGGCGAGGTCTCCGGTCTCGATCAGTTCGACCAGGCCGGGGCACGGTTGCGTGACGACCTGCACGTCGGCTGCGAACCGATCCAGCAGCGCGGCAAATTTTGCGCTCTGTAACGTGCCGGTCGTCGCCAGCACACCGACCACGCCGCTGCGAGTGGCTGCGGCGGCTGGTTTGACCGCGGGCTCCATGCCGACGATCGGCCAGTCCGGGTAGCGCTCGCGCAGGTCCGCTACGCCGGCGACCGTTGCGGTGTTGCAGGCCAGCACCAGCGCCTTGGCGCCCTTCTCGCGAAAGAACTCGGCGATCGCCACACAGCGACGACGAATGAATTCGGGGGTTTTCTCGCCATACGGAATGTGCCCGCAATCGGCGACGTAAAGCAGCGATTCCCTCGGCAACAACTGATGGATTTCGCCCAGCACCGACAGGCCGCCGACGCCTGAGTCGAACACGCCTACCGGGGCGTCGCTGTCTCTGTTCATACGCGACCGTTCATTGGCGAGCGCTGCCGCAGACGCTGCAGTCCGGATCGCGTTTGACTTTGAGCTCTCGGAATCGAGTGCTCAGGGCATCGATCAACAGCAGGCGGCCGACCAGCGGCTCGCCAAATTCGGCCAGCACCTTCAGGGCCTCAAGCGCTTGCAGGCTGCCGACCAATCCGACCAGCGGCCCGATCACGCCAGCCTCGCTGCAGGTGAGTTCACTTTCGCTGCCGTGCCCATAGAGGCAGTGGTAGCACGGGCTCTCGGCGCGACGCGGATCAAATACCGACAGCTGCCCTTCAAGGCGAATGGCGGCGCCGCTTACCAGAGGCTTGCCCGCCGCAACGCACGCAGCGTTGACGGCCTCGCGCGTTGAAAAGTTGTCGGAACAATCGAGCACCACATCGACGGCCTCAACGGCAGCTGCGAGCGAATCCGAATCCAGCGCAGCGCGATGAGCGACCAGTCGAACCTGCGGATTGATCGCCGTCAGCCGGTTCATGGCCGAATCGACTTTGCCCTGACCGACGCTCTGAGTGTCATGAATGATCTGGCGTTGCAGATTGGTCAGATCGACGCTGTCAAAATCCGCCAGATGCAGTTCGCCAACGCCGGCAGCCGCCAGGTACAGCGCGACCGGCGAACCGAGCCCGCCCATGCCGACGATCAGCGCGCGGCTCTGTTTGAGGCGCAACTGACCGTCGATATCCACCTGCTGCAAGAGAATCTGCCGGCTGTAGCGCAGCAGTTCGTCGTCAGTCAGCACGGCACGCGTCCAAAGGTAATGCGTTCATGCTCCCCCAGATCCCGACGTGTCTGGATCTGCTCGAAACCGTGGCTGTGCAGAAGATCGCGTACCGCCGGGCCCTGATCGTAGCCATGTTCCAGCAGCAACCAACCCCCCGGTTCCAGATGCTCTGGCGCCTGCGAGACGATCAGGCGCAGATCGTCCAGGCCGTCCGTGCCGGACACCAGCGCGCTGCTAGGCTCGAAACGCACGTCGCCCTCGACCAGATGCGGGTCATTGGAGGCTATATATGGAGGGTTGCTCAGGATCAGGTCGAATCGCTGACCTTGCACGGCGCTGAACCAATGGCTGCTCAGCACAGTGGCGTTGTCCAGATGCAGTCGCTGGCGATTTCGCTCCGCCAGCTCGACGGCTTCATCCACCCGATCCACTGCAGTGACGGACCACTGCGGACGATCCTTGGCCAGCGACAGCGCGATGGCGCCGGTGCCGGTGCCTAGATCGAGCAAGCGATGCGGGATCGGGCCAGGCAGCAACTCCAATGCGGTTTCCACCAGCATTTCGGTTTCCGGACGTGGAATCAATGTGTGCGTGGCGACTTCAAGGTCGATGTTCCAGAAGCCCTGCTGACCCAGGATGTAGGCCACCGGCTCACCGGTTCGTCGGCGTTGCAGATAGCCGTCGAACGTCTGTGCCGCTTCAGTGCTGACGATACGCTCGGGCCAGGTGTGCAGGAAACTGCGCGGCTTGCCCAAGGCAGCCGCCAGCAGCAGTTCGACATCCAGACGCGCTGTCGGAGAGTCCGGCAGTTCGGCGCTTCTTAACAAGCTGGCGATGATGGTCATTTACTCACCCAGTGCCGCAAGTTGATCTGCCTGATACTCGGCAAGTAACGGCTCTATCACTGCATCGACTCCGCCGGCCAAAACTTCATCCAGCGAGTACAGCGTCAGATTAACGCGATGGTCCGTCACTCGTCCCTGTGGAAAATTGTACGTGCGAATGCGTTCGGAACGATCGCCGGAACCCACCAGCAATTTGCGTTCACTGGCGATGGCATTGGCGGCGGCGGCCGTCTGCTGGTCGTTGAGCTTGGCCGACAGCCAGGCCATCGCGCGGGCGCGGTTCTTGTGCTGAGAGCGCTCTTCCTGACATTCCACCACGATACCGGTGGGCAAGTGCGTGATGCGGATCGCCGAGTCGGTCTTGTTGACGTGCTGACCACCGGCACCCGAGGAGCGATAGGTGTCGACGCGCAGGTCGGCGGGGTTGATCTCGATCGCCTGCTGCTCATCGGGCTCAGGCAGCACCGCCACGGTACAGGCCGAAGTGTGAATACGGCCCTGGGATTCGGTTTCCGGCACACGCTGCACACGGTGCGCGCCGGATTCGAACTTCAGCTTGCCGTAGACGTTGTCGCCCTCGACCCGCGCGATGACTTCCTTGAAGCCGCCATGCTCGCCTTCGTTCTCGGAAAGAATCTCCACCCGCCAGCCGCGACGCTCGGCATACCGCGAATACATGCGGAACAGGTCGCCCGAAAAAATGGCCGCTTCGTCGCCGCCGGTGCCGGCGCGGATTTCCAGAAACACGTTACGACCGTCGTTCGGGTCCTTGGGCAACAGCATCTTTTGCAGTTCGCCTTCGAGCACCAGCAACTGATCCTTGGCCTCGCGCACTTCTTCGACGGCCATTTCACGCATGTCAGGATCACTGTCCTTGAGCAAGGCCTGAGCGCCTTCAAGATCGCTCTGCACTTTTTGCAGTTGCTTGTACGCCTGGATCACTGGCTCGACTTCCGCATACTCGCGCGAGTAAGCACGGAACCTGGTCTGATCGGAAATGACTTCCGCATCACCCAGCAGCGCGGTCAATTCCTCGAAACGGTCGCTGAGCACGTCCAGCTTATTGAGCAGTGAAGCTTTCATTGCGGGGGTTTATCCGTGGAGCCCTCGTTGAGGGCAAAGAGTTCCTGGGCCATGGCCAACGCATCGACGCGGCCTTCGGCGGACAGCTTTTTCAATTGCACGCTTGGCGCATGCATGAGTTTGTTGGTCAGGCCACGGGCCAGCGCCATCAACACATCCTCGGCATTGCTGCCGTTGGCCAACATGCGCTGGGCCTTCTGCAGTTCTTCGTCGCGCAGACGCTCGCTTTGCTGGCGGTAGGCCTTGAGCACATCGACCGCCGCCAGTTCGCGCAGGCGCGACATGAAATCGTCGACACCCAGGCTGACCAGTTCCTCGGCGGCCAAGGCTGCGCCCTGACGACTTTTGAGGTTCTCCGCGACGACTTCATGCAGATCGTCGACGGTATACAGGTAAACGTCGTCCAGCTCACCGACTTCAGGCTCGATATCGCGCGGCACGGCGATGTCGACCATGAAGATCGGCTTGTGCTTGCGCAGTTTCAGCGCACTTTCCACCGCGCCCTTGCCCAGAATGGGCAGCTGGCTGGCAGTGGAACTGATGACGATGTCGCTGTTGACCAGCTCGGCCGGAATGTCGGCCAGCAGCACCGCATGCGCCCCGAACTCTTCAGCCAGAATGCTTGCGCGCTCCAGCGTGCGGTTGGCGACCACGATACGCTTGACCCCCAGATCGTGCAGGTGCCGGGCGACCAGCGTGATGGTCTCGCCTGCCCCGATCAGCAATGCCTGACTGCGTTGCAGATCGCTGAAGATCTGCTTGGCCAGGCTGACCGCGGCAAATGCCACCGAGACCGGGTTTTCGCCAATGGCGGTGTCGGTCCGCACCTGTTTGGCGGCACTGAACGTCGCCTGGAACAATCGGCCGAGCAAGGGGCCGACGGTGCCGGCCTCTCGGGCCACGGCGTAGGCGGATTTCATCTGGCCGAGAATCTGCGGCTCGCCCAGCACCAGTGAATCGAGCCCCGACGCCACGCGCATCATATGGCGCACGGCCGCGTCGTCTTCATGGACATAGGCGCTGGCGCGCAGCTCATCGATATTGAGATGGTGATAATCGGCCAGCCAGCGCAGCACGACCTCGGCGGTCAGCTGGTCCTGCTCTATATAGAGCTCGCTGCGGTTGCAGGTCGAGAGGATGGCCGCTTCGCGACTTTGAGTCAGGCGGCAGAGCTGCTGCAATGCCTCAACCAGCTGCTCAGGCGTAAATGCCACGCGCTCGCGGACATCCACTGATGCAGTCTTATGGTTGATACCCAGAGCAAGAAAGGCCATTCAAGGTCGCTGATGGTGACGTGAAGCCGGCAATTGTCCTACTTCAATAGATTCAGGACAACCACCGCAAGAGATTCAGAACGTCCGGGAGAGTCTATTGTCCCTATAGTGATCCGCATTACAGCGCTGCGCGTGCGGCAAATTGTCCGGGCGCACGCTGTAGATTGAGGGTCTTTAGATTTCGCGCGGGCTGTGGGTTTGCTCCCTGCCTTGTGTCATGATGCTTCCAAACCGCAGGTAAGCCGCCCTCTCTTCTATATGAATAAATCCTCCGCGTTGTTCTTTGCCCTTGTCGTTCTTGGTGGCTGTCAGTCTACGGCCTCTGTTTCTACGGAGCCCGCTGCTCCGGCGAAAGAAGCGACCCCCGCACCTGAAGCCAAGCCCCAGGTTTACGGCTCGTTCACCCAGGAAACCGTCGTCAGCCTGCTGACCGCCGAGCTGGCCGGGCAACGTAACCGTTTCGACATCGCGCTGGACAACTACGTGACCCAGGCCATCCAGACCCAGGATCCGGGGATCTCCGAGCGCGCTTTCCGCATTGCCGAGTACCTGGGCGCCGATCAGGCTGCACTGGACACCTCGATGATCTGGGCGAAGAACGATCCGGCCAATCTCGAAGCCCAGCGCGCCGCCGCCATCCAGCTGGCACGCGCCGGACGCTACGACGACTCCATGCGCTACATGGAAAAGGTGTTGCAGGGTCAGGGCGACACGCATTTCGACTTCCTCGCGCTGTCAGCGGCGGAAACCGACTCCAATACGCGCAAGGGGCTGATCGCAAGCTTCGATCGCCTGCTGGTCAAGTACCCGAAAAACGGTCAACTGATTTTTGGCAAAGCGCTGCTGCTGCAGCAGGAAGGCGATAGCGCGGCGTCGCTCAAGCTCCTTGAAGACAACCCGCCCGGCGAGGGCGAAGTGGCGCCGATTCTTCTCCACGCGCGGCTGCTGCAGAGCATGAACCGTGGCAAGGAAGCGATTCCGCTGCTGGAAAAAAGCATCAAGAAATACCCTGACGACAAACGCCTGCGCCTGACCTACGCACGCATGCTGGTCGAACAGAACCGCATGGAAGACGCCAAGGTGCAGTTCTCGAGTCTGGTTCAGCAGTACCCGGACGACGACGAATTGCGCTATTCGCTGGCGCTGGTCTGCCTTGAAAACAAGGCGTGGGACGAAGCCCAGGGTTACCTGGAAGACCTCGTAGCACGCGGCAGTCATGTCGATTCGGCGCACGTGAACCTGGGCCGCATCTACGAAGAACGCAACGACCCGCAGAACGCGCTCGGCGAATACGCCCAGGTGGGACCTGGCAATGACTATCTGCCCGCGCAACTGCGCCAGGCCGATATTCTGATGAGCAATGGCAATACGGCCGAAGCCTCCAAGCGTCTGGCTCAGGCCCGCGCAGATCAGCCCGATTACGCGATTCAGCTGTACCTGATCGAAGCCGAAACCCTGACCAACAACAACCAGAGCGATCGTGGCTGGCAGGTGTTGGGGACAGCGCTCAAGCAATACCCGGACGACCTCAACCTGCTGTACACCCGCGCCATGCTGGCCGAAAAACGCAATGATCTTCAGCAGATGGAGACTGATCTGCGAGCCATTCTCAAGCGTGAGCCTGACAACGCCATGGCGCTGAACGCCCTGGGCTATACGCTCTCCGACCGCACTACCCGGTACGCCGAAGCCAAGGAACTGATCGAACGCGCGCACCAGCTCAATCCGGAAGATCCTGCCGTGCTCGACAGCCTGGGCTGGGTCAATTATCGCCTCGGCAATCTCGACGAGGCCGAACGCCTGCTGCGCGAGGCGCTCGAGCGCTTCCCCGATCACGAAGTCGCCGCACACCTGGGTGAAGTCCTGTGGGCCAAGGGCCAACAGCGCGAAGCACGCAAAATCTGGGGCAAGGCCCTCGAACAGCAACCTGACAGCCCGGTTCTGCGCAGCACCCTCAAACGCCTGACCGGCTCCGAGACTCTTTGAATTTATGTTATTGCGCCACGTAGTCGTATTCAGCCTCATTGCCCTGCTCGCCGGTTGCGCCGGCGTCACTTCCCGCGAAGCCGTGCAAGGTCAGGGCAACGCCAGCCAGTGGCGTGTGAACAAAGAACAGCTGAGCAGCCTGGATGGCTGGCAGATCAACGGTAAAGTCGGCATTCGTGCGCCCAAGGACTCCGGCAGCGGCACGCTGTTCTGGCTGCAACGTCAGGATTACTACGACATTCGCCTTTCGGGTCCGCTGGGCCGTGGCGCGGCCCGCCTGACGGGTCGCCCCGGTGCCGTGTCGCTGGAAGTCGCCAATCAGGGTCGCTACGACGCGCCCGATCCCGAAACATTGCTCAAAGATCAACTGGGCTGGCAATTGCCGGTTTCGCATCTGGTCTGGTGGGTTCGCGGCCTGCCGGCGCCTGACAGCAAAAGCCGCCTGACGCTGGACGGTGACAGTCGCTTGTCCGGCCTAGAGCAAGATGGCTGGCAGATCGAATACCTGAGCTACACCGAACAGAACGGCTACACGCTACCCGAGCGCATGAAACTGCACGGCCAGGATCTGGATGTCACGCTGGTCATCAAGGACTGGCAACCACGCAAACTGGGACAGTGAACATGGCGCACCCCCTGCTCACGCTGCCGGCTCCCGCCAAACTCAATCTCATGCTGCATATCACCGGGCGCCGCCCCGATGGCTATCACGAGCTGCAGACGATTTTTCAGTTTCTCGACTACGGCGATGAACTGAGTTTTGCACTTCGCGAGGACGGAGAAATCCGTTTGCAGACCGAGATTGCCGACGTGCCTCACGACAGCAATCTCATCGTCAAGGCCGCACGCGCCCTCAAGGAACAATCGGGCTGCACGCTGGGCGTCGACATCTGGCTGAAAAAAATCCTGCCCATGGGCGGCGGCATCGGCGGCGGAAGCTCAGATGCGGCCACCACGCTGCTGGGTCTGAATCACCTCTGGAAGCTGGGCTGGGATGAAGATCGCCTGGCGGCGCTGGGCCTCAAGCTTGGGGCTGACGTCCCGGTTTTCGTCCGTGGATTCGCCGCTTTTGCCGAGGGCGTGGGCGAGATACTGACGCCTGTGACCCCCGAAGAACCGTGGTATCTCGTACTTGTGCCGCAAGTATCTGTAAGTACAGCAGAAATTTTTTCAGATCCACTGTTGACACGTGACACTGCGCCCATTAAAGTGCGCCCCGTTCCCAAGGGAAACAGTCGAAACGACTGCTTACCGGTTGTAGCAAGGCGTTATCCAGATGTACGTAACGCTTTGAATTTGCTAGGTAAATTTACCGAAGCAAAATTAACCGGAACTGGAAGTTGTGTGTTTGGGGCCTTCCCAAACAAAGCTGAAGCTGATAAAGTCTCGGCCCTTCTTACAGAGACCCTTACAGGGTTTGTAGCAAAAGGCAGCAACAGCTCGATGTTGCACCGAAAGTTACAGACACTGCTCTAAGAGAACCGAGTGCCAGGCACTCGAGCAACAGATACAGGGGCGTCGCCAAGCGGTAAGGCAGCAGGTTTTGATCCTGCCATGCGTTGGTTCGAATCCAGCCGCCCCTGCCATTTTCCTATAGTCATCCAGGCATACCCTAAGCCTCCAGGTACTGCGCGTGTCCAAGATGATGGTCTTTACGGGGAACGCCAACCCCGATCTGGCTCGGCGTGTCGTACGTCAGCTGCATATCCCTCTCGGTGACATCTCTGTTGGTAAGTTCTCCGACGGCGAGATTACCGCTGAGATCAATGAAAACGTTCGCGGTAAAGACGTCTTCATTATTCAGCCGACCTGCGCTCCGACCAACGATAACCTGATGGAACTCGTCGTGATGGCTGATGCCTTCCGTCGTTCCTCGGCGACTCGAATCACTGCTGTAATTCCTTACTTTGGTTATGCCCGTCAGGATCGCCGTCCGCGTTCTGCTCGTGTGGCTATAAGCGCTAAAGTGGTTGCGGACATGCTCACCGTCGTTGGTATCGACCGTGTGCTGACCGTTGACCTGCACGCTGACCAGATTCAAGGCTTCTTCGATATTCCGGTAGATAACATCTACGGCTCCCCGGTTCTGGTGGATGACATCGAAGACCAACGCTTCGAAAACCTGATGATCGTTTCCCCGGATATCGGCGGCGTCGTGCGCGCACGTGCGGTTGCCAAATCCCTGGGTGTGGATCTGGGCATCATCGACAAGCGCCGCGAGAAGGCCAATCACTCCGAAGTGATGCACATCATCGGCGACGTCGAAGGCCGTACCTGTATTCTGGTTGACGACATGGTCGATACCGCCGGCACCCTGTGCCACGCGGCCAAGGCCCTCAAAGAACATGGCGCTGCCAAGGTCTTTGCGTACTGCACACACCCTGTGCTGTCGGGTCGCGCAATCGAGAACATCGAAAATTCCGTGCTGGACGAACTGGTGGTAACTAACACCATCCCGTTGTCCGCAGCAGCACAAGCCTGTGACCGTATCCGCCAGCTGGATATCGCACCGGTTGTAGCAGAAGCGGTTCGCCGCATCAGCAACGAAGAATCGATCAGCGCGATGTTCCGTTAAGGGCCCTGCCCTCTCGAATCATCCGTTGACGAAAAGCGCCCCGCCCCAACAAGCACTGTTGGGGCGGGGCTTTTTTGCCCATCCCGGTTTGGCGCTGGTCGCAAACGCCACCCGATGATGGCTATTTTGGAGATACAAAATGACTGACTTTACTCTGAACGCCCAAGCGCGTACCGACCTGGGGAAAGGTGCGAGCCGCCGCCTGCGTCGTCTCGCCAGCTCTGTTCCTGCCGTTGTTTACGGTGGTGGCAAAGAAGCTATCTCGATCACCATCGAAGCCAAGGAAATCGCCAAGCTGTTCGAAAACGAAGCTGCTTACAGCCACGTTATCGAACTGAGCGTTGACGGTGCCAAGCAGAACGTACTGATCAAGGCCATGCAGCGTCACCCGGCCAAGCAGTTCATCATGCACGCTGACTTCATCCGCGTTGTAGCCGGCCAGAAACTGACCGCTACCGTTCCTGTGCACTTCATCAACGAAGAAGCTCCGGTCAAGAAAGGCGGCGAAATCTCGCACACTACCACTGAACTGGAAGTGTCCTGCCTGCCTAAAGATCTGCCTGAGTTCATCGAAGTTGACCTGGGCGCGCTGGAAATCGGTGACAACGTTCACCTGTCCGACGTTAAAGCACCAAAAGGTGTTGAATTCGTCGCTCTGGCACACGGCAAGGACCTGGACATCGCAAACGTCCACGCTCCACGTGTTGTTCAGGACGAAGAAGGCACTGCAGAAGGCGAAGCTGAGTAATCATTACTCGCTAGCCGGTTGAACCCGTGATGATGCCCGGCATCATCACACTCGACCCAAGGAAGAGCCCCTGACGTGACCGCCATCCAACTGATCGTCGGCCTGGGAAATCCAGGCCCCGAATACGAACAGACCCGGCATAACGCAGGGGCTCTTTTCGTTGAGCGTATTGCCAGCGCACAGCGTGTCAATCTGACCGCTGACCGCAAGTATTTCGGTCTGACGGCTAAATTCAGCCATCAAGGCCAAGACGTTCGTCTGCTGATCCCGACGACCTACATGAACCGCAGCGGCCAGTCGGTTGCGGCTCTGGCAGGTTTTTTCCGGATCCCGGCACACGCCATTCTGGTGGCTCACGACGAACTCGACCTGCCTCCGGGCGTCGCCAAACTCAAACTGGGTGGCGGGCACGGCGGGCATAACGGCCTGCGCGACATCATTGCGCAGCTCGGCAACCAGAACGGATTCCATCGTCTGCGGCTTGGCATCGGCCACCCGGGCGATGCCAGTCTGGTCTCCAATTTCGTACTGGGTCGTGCGCCACGCGCCGAACAGGAAAAACTGGACGCCAGCATCGACTTTGCCCTCGGCGTGCTGCCGGATGTACTCGCTGGCGACTTCGCCAAGGCGATGCGCGTCCTGCACAGCCAGAAGGCCTGACATCACTCGAGGGGAAACACCATGGGATTCAATTGCGGCATCGTCGGCCTGCCCAACGTCGGCAAGTCCACCCTGTTCAACGCCCTGACCAAATCCGGTATTGCGGCGGAGAACTTTCCCTTCTGCACCATCGAACCGAACAGCGGCATCGTGGCGATGCCGGATCCACGCCTGCAGGCGCTGGCCGAGATCGTCAATCCGAAGCGCATCCTGCCGACCACGATGGAGTTCGTCGACATCGCGGGTCTGGTAGCCGGTGCGTCCAAAGGTGAAGGCCTGGGCAACAAGTTTCTGGCCAACATCCGTGAAACCGACGCCATTGCTCACGTGGTTCGCTGCTTCGAAGACGAGAACGTGATTCATGTCTCCAACAGCGTCGACCCCAAGCGTGACATCGAGATCATCGACCTGGAGCTGATTTTCGCCGACCTCGACAGCTGCGAGAAACAGCTGCAGAAAGTCGCGCGCAACGCCAAGGGCGGCGACAAGGATGCCGTGGTCCAGAAGGGCCTGCTGGAAAAACTGATCGCTCACTTCACCGAAGGCAAGCCTGCGCGCAGCCTGATGAAGAACATGGGCGCCGATGAGAAAGCCGTGATCAAAGGCTTCCATCTGCTGACCACCAAGCCGGTCATGTACATCGCCAACGTGGCCGAAGACGGGTTTGAAAACAACCCGCATCTGGACGTCGTTCGCGCGATCGCCGAAGAAGAAGGCGCAATGCTGGTTCCGGTCTGCAACAAGATCGAGGCAGAGATCGCCGAGCTCGACGACGGTGAAGAAAAGGACATGTTCCTCGAAGCCCTCGGCCTCGAAGAACCCGGTCTGAACCGCGTCATTCGCGCCGGCTATGAAATGCTTCACCTGCAGACCTATTTCACTGCCGGTGTCGAAGAAGTACGCGCCTGGACCGTGCGCGTGGGTGCAACCGCGCCGCAAGCGGCAGGCGTGATTCACACCGACTTCGAGAAAGGCTTCATCCGCGCCGAGTGCATCGCCTACAACGACTTCATCCAGTACAAGGGCGAAGCCGGTGCCAAGGAAGCAGGCAAATGGCGTCTGGAAGGCAAGGACTACATCGTCAAGGACGGCGACGTGCTGCACTTCCGTTTTAACGTTTGATGGATTGCGGCAACGGCCGCGCACTTGCTGAACGACGAGGCCCCCGCATCAATGGATGCGGGGGCCTTTTGTTTTCTGGCTTGTGAGGCGAACCGAGCAGTCAGTCCTTATTCACTGCGGCGCCGTCAGGGCAACGTTTGACGGGCTCTACGACAGCCCCCTCCTTTCCATCCGCAACGAAGTCGGCGCGCCGTTGTGCCACCGCATCGCGAAGCGCCAGGTAGTAATCGGGCCGCTGCTGCAATCTGTCCGTGACAGGCAGCAGACGCGCTCGCCCGTCAACGACGCCGCCCACCGTATTGGCCGTGCCGAGCGCATCGACTGTATCGCTGTTATCCCCGAACGGGTCGATGGCGAAACTCAGCAACTTGCCAACGGCGTCTCTCGCATTGGCGGAGCCCAGCAGCGGCAGCTCGATGATAGGGCCATCGGCGATGTTCCAGACCCCGAAAGTCTGTCCGAAATCGGCTTTGTGGCGTTCGATGCCAAGCTTGCCTGAAACATCGATCAACCCCACCACGCCTGCCGTCGAGTTGATGACGAAACGCCCTAGGGTGTTGATCGAGCGCTGGGCATTGCCCTGCAAAAGATCGTTGATGAAGACTTTCGGCTCTCCGAAGTTCGCCACGAAGTTATGCACACCCGTCTGTATGAAACCGGGCAAATGCAAATAGCCTCTGGCCACCGGCGCCAGGGCGTAGTCGTCGACACCTCGGTTGAGTACGAAAATGCCTCGGTTGAAGGACTCGGCCGGGTCGTGGATCGTGTACGACGCGCGGTCACAGGATGCCGAGCCAACAGGCAGCGTGTTCGCGCAGCCACTGGCGAGCAGCGCGAGACAGCCCGCGACGGCAGATCGAACAGAAGGCGAAACCGATTTGATAATGGGCATGCGAGCATCTCGGGCAAGGACTGAGGCCAATGCTGCATGCGCTTTCTTGCTCGATGATTGCCGGATTATTGCCCGTCAGGCGCTTTATTTCCGGATTGAAATATATGACGCAGCGGCTTGAATGATTTTAGATACGCACTCATGTTCATTCCGGCAGCGTGTCCCCTGTGACTCATCTATTACTGGTCGACGACGACCTTGAAGTCCTCGCGCTTCTGCAGAAATTCCTCGCGCAGCACGGTTACAGCGTCGACATTGCCACCGACGGAGCGTCGCTGTGGAACGCGATCGAACGCCGTAAGCCTGACCTGATCATCCTCGACGTCATGTTGCCGGGCGACAGCGGCCTGGTGCTGTGCCAACGCTTGCGCGCGGAGCACAACGTTGCGGTCATCATGCTGACGGCGATGGGTGAGCTCAGCGATCGCGTCGTCGGGCTGGAGCTTGGTGCCGACGATTACCTGACCAAGCCCTTCGATGCACGGGAGCTTCTGGCCAGAGTCCGCGCGGTGCTCAGACGTACGGCGCAACTGCAAGGCACTGTCGGCGATACGCCGCGCCCTGCTCTGGAGTTCGCGGGCTGGCGACTCGACGTGACCCGACGCGAATTGCGCTCGCCGGAAAGGGTCATGATCCCGCTCTCTGCCGGTGAGTTCGAACTGCTGCTGGTGTTCGCCGAACATCCGCAGCGCATCCTGACGCGTCAGCAATTGCTGGACATGGCGCGCGGCGAGACCCATGACGCCTTCGATCGCAGCGTCGATGTTCAGGTCAGCAGGCTGCGCCGCAAGCTGGAGGCGGACCTGAGCAGCGCCCCGATCATCCGGACCATCCGCAACGTCGGTTATCTGTTCACGCCCTCGGTGATCAAAAAGTGAACCTGATGGAAGGCTTACGGGACAGACTCAGCCGCCCGCGCGACACCGTGGCCCGCTGGATCGCATTGACGACCATGGCAGCGATGCTCGCCTCACTGGCGCTCAACGGTGTGGTCAGCGTGTTTGGGGGTGTCTGGGCAAGGCCACCGCTGATGGAAACGGGCCTGATGGAAAAGGCAGCCGCGATCACGCGCATCATCGACTCGGTTCCGACTGCACAACGGGCCGCCATTGCCGCCGCCGCCAGCGATCGGGACTTCAGCAGTCAATGGCTGCCGCACCACGAAGACGCGCATCTGCCAGCCATCGAAGATCCGACATTCCGCACCGGCTCGGCATTGCTTCGACGGCTGCTGAGCAGGCCTGACGCGAGCATCGAAGCCTATGAACCTGCCGACTGGCCAAGCGGCGCGGCAAGCAGCCGCTATGCCCTGATGATTGAATTGAGCGACCGCTCGTGGGTGATGTATTCAGTGCCCACGCGCAGTTGGGGACTTGGGGAGCTGCCGCGCAACCTGATCATCATTGCGCTGATCCTGTCCTCCACGATGGTCGTCGCATTGATTGCCACGCGGCATCTCGCAGGTCCTCTGGAGCGTTTCGCACAAGGTGCAAGGCGCTTCGGCACCGATTTCCGCGCGCCGCCGATTCCGGTGATCGGCCCTCAGGAAATCCGTCAGGCCATCCTTGCATTCAACGCCATGCAGGCGCAGATCCAGCACTTTCTGCATGACCGCACGCAAATGCTCGCCGCCATTTCCCATGACTTGCGCGCACCGTTGACCCGCATGCGCCTGCGCGGCGAGTTCATTGAAGACGCCGAGCAGCAATCCCGGCTGTTCCGGGACGTCGATGAAATGCAGGCGATGGTGAACTCGGCGCTGGATTTCTTCCGCGACGATGCGCGGCTTGAAGAAGCGACCGCGTTCGATCTGGCCCAACTGCTGCAAACCGTGGTCGACGACTTCAAGGATGCAGGCGCGGAGGTAACATTCCACGGGCCTAACAGGCTCGTTTACATGGGTCGTCCGATCGGCATCAAACGCGCGTTGGTGAATGTAGTGGAGAACGCCGTCAAGTACGGACGCGAGCCTGAGGTTTACCTCGGGGCGCACGCCGAACATGTGTTGATCCAGGTGAAGGATCGCGGACCAGGTATCAATTCAGAACTTCATGAAAAAGTGTTCACGCCGTTCTTTCGCGTCGAGGGATCGCGTAATCGAACGACCGGCGGCGTCGGGCTGGGCTTGTCCGCAGCGCGGGCGACGGTGCTGGAGCACGGTGGAACGCTGAGCCTGCACAACCGCCAGCAAGGCGGGCTCGAAGCCCGCGTTGTGCTGCCGCTCGGCTGAAGGCGCGCGTCAGACGATCGGTTGGGCCGCGCGAAACAGCAGGACTTTGCCCTCGCGCTTGAGCGTGACGTCACGAAAGTGCTGACGCAAGTGCGCTTCGAAGCCGAGCTGGGTATCGCCGCGGTTCCCGAAAATGCCTTTCTTGTTGTACACCGCCATCAATTTGCGGCCGAAACCATTGTGCCCGGCCTCATCACCCAGAATCGTCGCGCCGAACAGGACGCCGCCCGGCTGCAGGTTGTGCTTGAGCGTGCCGAAGATGGCGGCCTTGGCGTCCAGCGGACCCGGCAAACAATGCAGCAGATAGAACAGCGAAATGGAGTCGAACAGCTCATCGCCCGGAATGGGGGTCATGACATCGTGCTGAAGGGTTCGTGTACCTGGCCGATCGATCCTGCGCTTGGCCGCTTCCAGGCTGCTCGGGTTGAGGTCGAGCAACGTGATCTGGGTGTCCGCCGGCAGTTGCGCGTTGGCCAGGTAGTAACCGGTGCCCACGCCAATGTCCAGATGACGAAGGCCTGCGTTGGCGCGGAAGAATGGCAGCAGGACCTCTTTGGTCGGGCAGCGCCAGGCGTAACGATTGGAGATGCCCAGCACCCACGCGTCGTACAGCGCCAAGGTGAATGGAGAATAAACCGCCGCGCCTGCGGCACTGCTGTCAGTCATGAGAACGCCTTGCGAAAGAATGAGTGGAAGCCCGAAAAATGACGATTCTTATACGTCAGCCGCGATCGAGCGACCACTATCTGAGCGTATATGAAGGCACTGTGCTCACCGACATAGCGCGGTCCGTGCGGCCCGACCGACGCCACGTGCTCGGCGGGCTCTTGTAGGACCGGCTTTAGCCGGGAAGGCGTCGGGTATCACGCCGTCGAATGGAGGGTGTTCGTGCAGGCCTCTTCCCGGCTGAAGCCGGTCCTACGGACACTGCCCGCTTCGCAGGACCGGCTTTAACTGCCGGGGCTGTCATCAGCTCAGCTGGAATCTGGCGGTGTTGTCGCTCAACGCGCGACTGCCTTTGCTCAGCGTGTCGGCGGCCTGATTCACCGCGCGTGCACCCTCCAGCAATCGCCCGGCCGCCTGGTCAACGTGCTGGATATTGCCGCTGACTTCATCGGCCGTCGCTGCCTGCTCTTCCACTGCGGTGGCGATCTGCGCCAGGGTGTCGGTGACGACTTGAACGGCGTTGGCAATCTCGCCCAGGCGCTCGCCCAGGCCGGTGACCGATTGCGCATCGCTCACCGCCTGGCCACACGCGGCTTCCATCAGGGTGACGGCCTGGCTGACCGTCGAGCGCAGACTGTCGACCGTGCCGGCGATTTGCGCAGTCGAGGCCTGCGTGCGCTGGGACAGACTGCGCACCTCGTCGGCCACCACGGCAAAACCACGTCCCTGCTCGCCCGCCCGAGCGGCTTCGATAGCAGCGTTGAGCGCCAGCAGGTTGGTCTGTTCTGCGATGCCGCGAATGGTGTCCACCACCGATTGAATCTGCTGCCCTTGCTCGCTGACACGGCCCAGGGCATTGGCCGTATCAGTGAGTTTCTGATTCAACTGCTGGATACTCGCCGTTGTGCGCAGGCTGTCGCGACTGCTGTCTTCGGCAATCTGCCGCGTCTGTTGCGCGCTGCCGGACGCCTCCTCACAGCTTTTGGCAACGCCCAGCGACGTCGCGGCCAGCTGAGTGGCCGCCGCTGCGATCTGGCTGATCTGCTGCTGCTGATCTTCCACCTCATTGAGCGTGCTGCCCGACTGCGAATTGAGCGTCAGCACCGCCGAGCCGAGTTGCTGGGTTTCGTGGTTGACGCCCAGCAGGCTGGTACGCAACTGCACGACCGCAACGTTGAGCGCGGTGCTGATCGCCGCCAGCTCGTCGCGCCCTTGCACCGGAACCTCGACGCACAGATTGCCGTCACGAAGGGACTCGGCCAGGGTCGTGATGCCCTGAGCACTGCGACGAATCGAGGCCTGCAGGCACATGAACAGATACAACGCGGCCACAGCAAGAATGCTGAACGTCGCGGCAACCGGGATGAACTGACGGATGCTGCGATCGTGGTAGTAATCCAGCCGGCTGTGCAACGAGGACAAGGACTGATTACGCAGCGCAGCCAGAGCCTGGAGCGTGCTGTCGACGCTGCGCTCGAAGGCTGATGTATCAAGCTTGATCGTGCCGCCGAAAACGCCGTCATCGAGGGTTTTCAGTTCGGTGTCCAGGCGCTGAAGACTGTCGTTGTACTGACGCGTCCAGACCTCCATGCCAGGGTAGGATTTCGCCTGCAACGAGCTCACGGTCTTGACCAACTGGTCGCGAGCGTCGCCGATGCGACTGCGCAGGTCACGCATCTGTAAACGGCTCTGCAAGGTGAACTGCCCCGAAGCAATCGACGATTGACCGATGCTGGCCATCCGACCAATACGCTCGATCAGATCCGGCGCCTGTTGCGTGGCGACTTGCATCAGCAAGTAGGTTTCAAGCCATGGGTCGAGGATCAGCCCGCTGTCGATGGCGATCTGCTCACGCAGACTTTGCAGCGCCGTCAGCGCCGCCGTGAAACGATCGTATCCATCGGGCCACCAGCCCACGGTACGCAGCGACTCGGAGTCCATCCCCTTGACCGATGCCTGCAGCGCCTGGAAACGGGCCATCGTATCGGCACTGACTTGGCGCGCTTTCAGCTCGTCAGCCAGGGTGGACAGGGTTTGCGAGAGCTGAGGGTTCGCGGCGTCGAGCGCAGACATGGCGGCTTTGGCGGCCGGCGTCGGATCATGAAGGATGTCGGCAGCTTTCCAGCGCGCCGCCAGGTTACGTTGCGCCGTCAGTTGGGCGTCCAGTTGATCCAGTGCAAGCAACTGACGAACCCCGGATTGCTCCTCGGAAATGACGGCCAGCTTGCTGCTGTAGTCTTGCCCGATCATCCACAGGCTGCCGGCCAGCGGCAGCATGAACAGGATGAAAAGCACCTGAAACTTGCGTGCAAACCCAAACTGTCCGAGCAGGCGGATTCCTGGCGACAAAAGACTCTGCATACCCGACTACTCCTCAGCGATAACTCCATGGCGCAGCTCGTGACCGCGGCCAGGGTCCTCAACATTACTTACAGGCAAAATGCCATGTCTCTGTTTCAAAAACGATAACCGCCCGTCTCCTGTGTCGAGGACGTATAAACGGTCGGTGATGTAGAGACGGAGCGACGTTCAGCCCGGCCCACCCTCGGGCTGGCTTAAGCAAGAAATGGACCGATAGCACGAAGCCATCTAAATGGGCACGAGCGCAAAGACGGTGCACGCAAAATGCGCCAAAGTGGGGCAAATCCACTCAACGGGTGCTGCAAAAATTGTCACCGTCGTGACATTCCCGCTGCATTTCTCGGCGGCGGCAGGGCTGAAACCCTAACCGATTGATCACACGCATAAAATTTTCAAAGAGGCGCTTGACACATCTTCGATTCGAGCGAATAATGCGCGCCACTTGGCTACATAGCTCAGTTGGTTAGAGCATAGCATTCATAATGCTGGGGTCCGGGGTTCAAGTCCCTGTGTAGCCACCAAGTACCTCAACAAAGCCCGCCTTGTGCGGGCTTTGTTGTTTCTGGCTGTCTGAAACCTGCCAGTCTCTGCGCTTGACCTATTGGGTCCAAGCGTCGCGTTAACTTCCCAGATCGACTCCATGCAGTTGACCACTGCCGGCGAGCGGCGGCTTCGAATCACAAGGCCACTCGTGACAACCGAGGGCTCGTCCAATAGATTAACCCCCCTTCGAAACGCCCAGCGCTTTTCGCGTCTCAAATCCCGTTAATGAAGTAATGGATGTTCAATGTCTGATTTTCAAACCGATGCAGCCGTGACCGCTCTGTCTTCCAAGCAAGCGTACGAAGACGCCATCAACCTCTCACAGCATGTGCCGCAGGCGAAAACCATCAGCGAAATGGTCCTGGATGCCTTTCAGAGTGCAAAGGAAAGCGATCAGATTCGCGAGTTGCGCGTTGCCATCCGTCAGGCTCACGACCGTTTCGACGATGACCAGGCGTACGAGTTGATGGGTCAGCTCAAACAGCTCAAGGACGCCGAAGCGGCCGACATGGCTGCGCTGGAAGACCTCAGCACGAAATTCCCGATCAGCCGGATTCTCTCCAGCTACAAAGACGACCCAAGCTTTCAGGAGCTGGTGTACAGCCTTGCGTTGAAGGTGCTCAACCAGACTCATCAAGCAGTGAGCAATCCGGGCGGCGGCAAGAGCAAAACCGCGCGGGCGAAAAAAGAAGCCGAAGTGTTCGTCATCAGCAAGGACGGCGCCAACGTGACGCTGCCGCTACGCACTCCGCGTTCGAAAGCCAATGTGGACCGTGAAGCCTTCGAGTTCCTCGGATTCACCTTTGTCGGCGAAGGCGATGACGCCGAGCTGCAGAGCGAAAGCTTTGTGGACAAAGACGGCAACGAGCAACCTGCCACACGCAAAAACATTATTGCCGCGATTCAGCAGCAGACGGCGTTCGAAGGGTACAGCGCCGCTCAGCAGTAAAACGGCAATCGATGCAATTGCCATGGTTCTGGTCTACACCCAATTGGACCTGTCGACGGGAGCGCCACTGTAGGCCTCCCGCGACGCTCGTCCTGCGGGAAACCCGAATCAAGGAATTCAACGTCCATGCCCGATGCCAAGCAACCGCGTAATGGCGGCCAGATTCTCGTCCAGGCGCTGCTGCACAATGCCGCTGACACGATTTACTGCGTTCCCGGCGAAAGCTATTTGCCGGTGCTCGACGCACTGCACGACGCGACCTCGATTCGCACCTTCGTCACCCGTCACGAAGGCGCGGCCTCGAACATGGCCGACGCCTACGGCAAGCTGACCGGCCGCCCCGGCATCTGCTTCGTGACGCGCGGCCCCGGTGCGACCCACGCCAGCAACGGCGTACACACTGCCCGACAGGACTCGACACCGATGATTCTGTTCATCGGCCAGATCGAAAGCGCGTTCAAAGGGCGCGAGGCCTTTCAGGAAGTGGACTACGTGCAGATGTTCGGCGGTCTGGCGAAGTGGGCGACCGAAATCGACAGCATCGAGCGCATTTCGGAAGTCGTCAGTAAAGCGTTCAGCATCGCCATGTCGGGTCGTCCAGGCCCGGTGGTCGTTGCCCTGCCCGAACAGATATTGTTCGGCAGCGCCGCAGTGGCCGACGCGCAACCGGTGCGCATTGCGCGCGCATCGCCTGACAGCGCCTCACTCACGTCGCTGCGCAGCCTGCTCGCTGCGGCAAAACAGCCGCTGGTGATCGTCGGGGGCACAGGCTGGGACGCAGCTTCCAGCGATGCGCTGCGGCGCTTCATACACGCCAACGATCTGCCCGTGGCTGCGTCGTTCAGACGCCAGGACCTGTTCGACAATCGCGACAGACATTACGTCGGCCAACTCGGTCTGGGCACCTCGCCCAAGCTTCTGGAGCGAGTGAGGACGAGCGACTTGCTAGTGGTGATCGGCTCCCGGCTGAGCGAAACGGTGTCCCAGGGCTACACGCTGATCGAGAGCCCGACGCCTCAACAGCCGATGATTCATGTGCACCCCGATCCTCAGGAGCTCAATCGCGTCTATCACTCGCGCTTGCCCATCCTGTCGTCGCTTCGCGAATTCGCCCACGCCGCCGCAGCCATGGAGCCGGTTGTCAGCAGCGCCTGGAAAACCTGGACCAGCGAAGCGCGGGCCGACTATCTGGAGCATTCGACACCGCCGCTCGCGCACCCGCAACTGGCGGGCGTGGACATGGGCGCGGTGGTGGCGCATTTGAATGAGGTATTGCCGGACGACGCGGTCATCACCAACGGCGCGGGCAACTACACCGTGTGGGTTCATCGTTTCTATCGCTACCGCCAGCCAGCCACCGAACTGGCGCCGACCAATGGCGCGATGGGCTACGGCTTGCCGGCAGCCATTGCGGCCAAACTGCATGCCCCACACAGAACTGTCGTCTGCTTTGCTGGCGATGGCTGCTTCATGATGTACCCTCAGGAGCTGGCCACGGCAATGCAATACAACGCGCCGATAGTGGTCATTGTGGTGAACAACGGCATGCTTGCGACCATTCGCATGCATCAGGAGCGGGAATATCCAGGACGCGTGTCGGCCACTGGGCTGGCGAATCCGGATTTCATCGCTCTGGCCAAATCCTTCGGTGCTCATGCCGAGCGGGTCGAACGCAGCGAAGATTTCCCGGCAGCCTTTCAGCGTGCGCAAGAAGCGGGCGTCGCTGCGCTGATCGAGTTGCGCGTCGATCCACGGCAGATCACACCCCAGGCTCGTCTTGATTAAGAGGTGTTGCGCAATGCAGATTCTTGGTGAAACGATCATCGGTCAACGTACGGTTCAAGGCCAGGGAGGGGAAGTGTTCGCCCTCGCCGCCGCGACTGGCGAGCCACTCACGCCCACCTTCGGCGCCAGCACGCCCGCCGATGTCCAGGCCGCTTGCGAACTGGCCGAAGCGTCGTTCGACCGCTACCGGCAACTGAGCGACGAACAGCGCGCCACGTTCCTGGACGCCATTGCGCAGGGGTTGCTGGATCTGGGTGACGTGCTGATCGAACGGGTTCACGTTGAAAGCGGGCTGCCCCGCCCCCGGCTTGAAGGTGAGCGGATGCGCACCGTCAACCAGCTCCGGCTGTTCGCCAGCCTGCTGCGCGACGGTCGCTGGCATGGCGCGGTGGTCGATACCGCGATGCCCGAACGCCAGCCCCTGCCACGCGCCGACCTGCGCCTGCGCCGCATCGGCCTGGGCCCGGTCGCAGTCTTCGGCGCCAGCAACTTTCCTCTCGCGTTCTCGGTAGCCGGCGGCGACACCGCATCGGCGCTGGCCGCTGGCTGTCCGGTCATCGTCAAGGCGCACCCGGCTCACTTGGGCACCAGCGAGCTGGTCGGCCGAGTGATTCAAAAAGCTGCACGCGAAACGAGCATGCCAGAAGGCGTTTTCTCGTTGCTGATCGACAAGGATATTTCGGTCGGTCAGGCGCTGGTCAGCCACCCGCTGATTCAGGCAGTCGGTTTCACCGGCTCCCGCCGTGGCGGACTGGCGCTGGTCGCTGCCGCTCAGGCGCGACCTGTGCCGATCCCGGTTTACGCCGAAATGAGCAGCATCAACCCGGTCTTTCTGCTGCCCTCGGCGTTGTCAGCCCGGGCTGAAAGCATCGCCAGAGGTTTCGTCGACTCACTGGTGTTGGGCGGCGGACAGTTCTGCACGAACCCGGGCCTGCTGCTGGCCCTGGAAAGCGATGCGCTGGAGAGCTTCGTTTCAGCCGCCGCGACAGCGCTGGCCGACAAAACCCCGACGACGATGCTGACGCCCAACATTCATGGCGCTTACTGCAACGGTTTGAACAATCTGCATAACGCAGCGGGCGTGACACTGGTGGCCGAGGGCCGTGAGGCGGAGGGTTCGTTTCAGGCGCGACCTGCTTTTTTCCGCACGGACTCGTCCACCTTCCTCGCCAACCCTGCACTGGAAGACGAGAACTTCGGGCCCAGCGCGCTGTTGATCGTCTGCAAGGACGCTGCCGACCTGCAGAAAGTGGCCTCAAAATTCGACGGTCAGCTGACCGTGACGCTGCATTACGACGAGGGTGATCAGGCGATGGCTCAGGCGTTGCTGCCGACGCTGGAGCGCAAGGCCGGACGCATTCTGTTCAACGATTTCCCGACCGGTGTCGAAGTCAGTTACTCGATGGTCCATGGCGGGCCGTTCCCGGCGACGTCCGATAGCCGAAGCACTTCAGTGGGCGCTACGGCCATCGATCGCTTCCTGCGTCCGGTCTGCTATCAGAACGTCCCTGATTCGCTGCTGCCGCCGGCGCTGCAGCAGGGCAATCCGCTCCAGACCTGGCGCCTGATCAACGGTCAGCTCTCCAAAGACTGACCGGCGCACTCTCCCGCTCGCGCCACGTGCCCCGCTCGATTCTGACGGGGCACGCTGGCGAACGGACGAGGCTTCAGGGCCGCTCCAGCACCTTGCCCACCACTTCGTCGCCGATCACCATGAAGTGACCACCCGCCACATGGTGCAGCGTGCGCAGCTCATCATGACCTGCAAAATGCCAGTGCCCATCCGAAAACACGCGTTCGTCCGCCCAGGCCGCCACCACTTCGCCGATGAACAGGTCGTATTGATTCTGATTGTGTGGTTCCGGCATCAAACGGCATTCAAGCCAGGCCGCACAGCCTTCCAGCAGCGGTGCATCGACGACCCCACCCGCGAATGTTTCAAGCCCATAAGCCGTGAACTTGTCGACGTCCTTCTCATGAGAAATTTCCAGGCCGGACGTGGAGCCGACGGTTTCGACGATATCGACCTGACTGACCGTCGGCACATTGATCACGAAGGTGCCTGAGCCCTCCAGCAATTGCCGCGTCCACACGGCTTTGTCCAGCACCACCGTTACCTTCGGCGGCTGAAAATCCAGTGGCATCGCCCACGCGGCCGCCATGATATTGCGCTGCCCGGCATGCGCTGCACTGATCAGCACGGTCGGGCCGTGGTTGAGCAGGCGGTAGCACTTGGCCAAAGGTACTGAACGTCGATGAGAAGCGGTCATGGAAACAATCCCGGAAAAGAAAATCTGTTCAGGAAATTACAGGGATTTGAGTACGCAGGAAAATACCGCACGCAACGTCTGACTGTCCGCTTGCTGAACCGACGAAAAATAGCCCTTCCCTCGCGGCTAAAAAAGGTGATGTAATACTATAACAAAACATTTCAGGCCTGATCATTCGTGAAATCTCCCCTTCGACGTTCCCCCACGCTTGCAGCCTCAGCGCTGGCCCAGTCGGCCGGCAAGCGGGCGCTGGTCGCTTTGGTTCTGCTGGCGGTGCTCTGGCTGGGCATCGCCTGGGCGGTGGCAATTCCGTGAGTGCCGCGATCGATCTTCACGACCTGACGGTGACGTATGAGCGGCGCCCGGCTGTGCATCACGTCAGCGGTCGGTTTGCCGCGGGCAGTCTGACGGCGATCGTCGGGCCGAATGGTGCGGGCAAATCCACGCTGATCAAGGCCATCGCCGGCACGCTCAAGCCTGCACTCGGACGCGTCGATCGTGGCGCACTGGCCACGCGGCATATCGGCTACCTGCCGCAGGCAGCCGAGATCGACCGCAGCTTTCCGCTCAGCGTTGCCGACACCGTGATGATGGGCGCATGGCGCAGCATTGGAGCGTTTCGCGGTGTGACGCGCAAACATGCCGAGCAGGCGCGGCAAGCCCTGCAAGCCGTCGGGCTGGACGGCTTCGAACAGCGCAGCATCGGCTCGCTGTCGTCGGGCCAGTTTCAGCGCGTCCTGTTTGCCCGCCTGCTGTTACAGGATGCCTCGGTGATCCTGCTCGATGAGCCCTTCACCGCCATCGACGCGCGCACCACGCGCGACCTGCTCACGTTGATCCGCAACTGGCACGGCCAAGGCCGCACGGTCATCGCCGTTCTCCATGACATCGAGCAAGTGCGCCAGCATTTCCCCAGCACCTTGCTTCTTGCGCGCGAAACCATCGCTTGGGGCGACACCGCTGACATTCTGCACGCCGACAACCTGCGCCGGGCCAAGAACATGGCTGAACACTGGAGCCCGGACGCTCAGGCGTGCGCAATCGATGAGGAGACCTCACTGTGACGCTGTACAGCCTGCTGATTCAGCCCTTCGTCGATTTCGGGTTCATGCGCCGCGCGCTTGTGGCGTGTCTGGCGCTGGGCATTGGCTCGGGGCCGGTCGGCGTGCTGCTGATGCTGCGTCGCATGAGTCTGGTGGGCGATGCGATGAGCCACGCGGTGCTGCCCGGCGCAGCGGTGGGCTTCCTGTTTGCAGGGCTGTCGTTGCCGGCGATGGGCTTCGGCGGCTTGATCGCCGGACTCGCCGTGGCGCTGCTGTCCGGACTGGTGAGCCGCTTCACCACGCTGCGCGAAGACGCCAGTTTCGCCAGCTTCTACCTGACATCGCTGGCCGCCGGTGTACTGATCGTCTCGCTGCACGGCTCCAACGTGGACCTGCTGCACGTGCTGTTCGGCACCATTCTGGCCATCGATGATCAAGCGATCTTCATGGTGGGCGGTATCGCTTCGTTCACCCTGATCCTGTTGGCACTGATTTATCGGCCGCTGATCCTGGAATGTTTCGATCCCGGATTTCTGCGGGCGGTCGGCGGTCGCGGCTCGCTGTATCACGTGTTGTTTCTGCTGCTGGTGGTGCTCAACCTCGTCGCGGGTTTCCAAGCGCTGGGGACGCTGATGGCCGTCGGGATGATGATGCTTCCCGCCACGGTGGCGCGATTCTGGTCCAGTTCGCTGACCGGCATGATCGTGATCTCGACAGCGGTCGCTACCCTGTCGGGCTTCATCGGCCTGATCGTGTCCTACCACGCAAGCGTCGCGTCGGGGCCGGCCATCGTGCTGACCGCCAGCGGTTTTTATGTGTTCTCACTGTTCTTTGGACGCAGCGGTTTTCTGCGCCGTCTGTTCCCGAGGGTTCATCTGTCCGGCTGATCGTTCTTTTAGCGAAAGGAAATCCCATGAAGCGTTTGACGTTGCTGACCGCCATGCTGGCGTTGTCGGGCCTGGCGAACTTCGCCCAGGCAAAAACCCTGGAAACCGTGGCTTCATTCACGGTCATTGCCGACATGGTGCATAACGTCGGCGGCGAACACGTGCATGTCACTTCGCTGATCGGCCCTAATGGCGATCCGCACGTGTACGAACCGACACCCAATGATGCACAGGCGCTGAAAAAAGCTGACGTAGTGTTTGTCAGCGGCCTGCACCTGGAAGGCTGGCTCGACAGGTTGATCACCGCGTCCGGCTACAAAGGCCAGCCGGTGGTGCTATCCAACGGCATCATGACCCGTAGCATGGAGGAAGACGGCAAGAAGATCACCGACCCGCATGCCTGGAACAGTGCAGTGAATGGCGTCGTCTACGTCAGAAATATCATCAAGGCGCTGCAGAAAGCGGACCCGGAAAACGCTGCCGATTACAAAGCCAACGGTGATCGCTACATCGCCCAGCTGCAGGACATGGACGCCTATGCTCGCGCGCAGATCAATGCCATCCCGGTCGCACAACGCAAGGTCCTCACGTCACACGATGCCTTCGGCTATTTCGGCGACGCTTATGGCGTGACCTTTCTGTCACCCTTGGGTTTCTCCACCGAAACCGAAGCGTCGGCCGCTGACGTTGGCAAGCTGATCAATCAGATCAAGCAGGAAAAGGTCAGCGCTTACTTCTTCGAGAACTCCGGCGACCCCCGCCTGGTCCAGCAGATCGCCAAGGCCAGTGGCGCCCATCCTGGCGGCGAGCTGTATGTGGAATCGCTGTCCCCGGCCGACGGCCCGGCGTCGACTTACGTGAAGATGTTTCGTTACAACGTCGACAAGCTGACCGCGGCGATGCAGGGCAAGTAAGGCCGTCAGCGCCCCCCCCCAGGCACCGGGGTTGCCATCAAACCGGTGCGGCGCCGTTTTCGGGCTGACCGGTCTGCAACCACTGCGTCGAGCGCCAGGCGCCTCGGTCAGCGCGCCCACGGTTCGCCGCTGTCGACCTCAATTCCATAGCGTTCGATCACCTGAGCCGCCAGATCCGCCGACACTGCGCCTTCACCCATCAATGCGGTTATTGCAGCCAGTACGATGTGAAACCGGTCGATCTCAAAAAAACTGCGCAACTGCGCGCGAGTGTCGCTGCGGCCGAAACCGTCCGTACCCAGCACCGTGTAGTTGCTCGCCACGCTTGCGGCGATCAACTGCGGAACGGCTCGTACGTAATCGGATGCAGCAACCACCGGTGCGCCCTGAGGCAGGCACGCATCCAGATGGCTGACGCGCCGGGCGTGTTGTGGATGCAGTCGATTCCAGCGCTCGACCTCGCGCGCCTCCCGCTCGAGCTCAGTGAAACTGGTGACGCTCCAGACTTCGCTTTCGATGCGCCAGTCCTGCGCCAGCAACTGAGCCGCTGCGATCACTTCGCGCAGGATCGTCCCTGAGCCGAGCAGGCGAACCCGCCCAGCTGGCTTCTCGACCACATGCTCGTCAAAGCGATACATGCCGCGAATGATCGCCTGGTCGACCCCGTCCGGCAGCGAAGGCTGTGCGTAGTTTTCGTTCATCAACGTCACGTAGTAGAACTCGTCGACATCGTGCTCAAGCATCTGACGCATGCCATGGTCGAGAATGACTGCAAGCTCGCTCGCAAATGCCGGATCGTAGGCGCGGCAGTTCGGTACGGTCGCCGCCATCAGATGACTTGAGCCGTCCTGGTGCTGCAACCCCTCCCCGCCCAGCGTCGTCCGCCCCGCCGTTGCGCCCAGCAGAAACCCTCGGGCGCGCTGGTCTGCGGCGGCCCAGATGAGATCTCCCACGCGCTGGAAACCGAACATCGAGTAATAGATGTAAAACGGCAACATGCGCAAACCGTGAGTTGAATAACTGGTCGCCGCCGCCACCCACGAACTGATCGCACCGGCCTCGCTGATGCCCTCCTCGAGGATCTGTCCATTGATGGCTTCGCGATAACTCAGGATCGAGCCGATGTCTTCCGGCTCATAGCGCTGGCCGACGCTGGAATAGATTCCGATCTGCTTGAACAGGCTGGCCATGCCGAACGTGCGTGCCTCGTCCGCCACGATCGGCACCACGCGCGGGCCAAGCTGCGTATCCTTGAGCAGGTTGCCGAGCATGCGCACGAACGCCATGGTGGTCGACATTTCCTTGCCCTGCGCTTGCAGCGCAAACGTGGCATAGCGGTCGGTCGCCGGGACGCCGACATACTCGGCCCTATGCTTGCGACTGGGCATGGGCCCTCCGAGCGCCTGACGACGCTGGCGCAGATAACGCATTTCGGCGCTGCTGGCGTCGGGTTTGAGGAAGCTGAGGTTTTCGGCCTGATCGTCGCTCAGCGGCAGGTGAAACCGGTTGCGGAAGGCAAGCAGCGCCTCGCGATCGAGTTTCTTCTGCTGATGCGTGGTCATCTTGCCCTGCCCCGCTTCGCCCATGCCGAAGCCCTTTTTGGTCTGGGCAAGAATCACCGTCGGCCGTCCCTTGTGTCGTAATGCGCCGTCGTAGGCCGCGAATATCTTCACCAGATCGTGCCCACCGCGCTTGAGCCGGTCGATCTGCTCATCGCTCAAGCCAGCAGCCAGTCGCGCCAACGCCTCGCTCTGGCCGAAGAAATGCTCGCGGTTATAGCGGCCATCCTTGGCGGCGAACGTCTGAAACTGACCGTCGACCGTCTGCGACAGGGTTCTCACCAGCGAGCCATCGGCGTCACGCGCAAACAGCGGATCCCAGTCCGAGCCCCACACCAGCTTGATCACATTCCAGCCCGCGCCGCTGAACAGCGCCTCCAGTTCGTCGATGATCCGGCCATTGCCGCGCACCGGTCCATCGAGCCGTTGCAGGTTGCAGTTGACCACCCACGTCAGGTTATCGAGACCTTCACGCGCCGCCAGCGTCAGTGCCGACATGCTTTCCGGCTCGTCCATTTCACCATCGCCGAACACGCCCCAGACATGCCGGGCCGACGTTTCCTGCAAGCCCCGATGCTGCAGATAGCGCATGAAGCGCGCCTGATAAATGGAGCTGATCGGGCCAATGCCCATCGATCCGGTAGGAAATTGCCAGAAGTCGGACATCAGCCATGGATGTGGATAACTCGACAGACCGCGTGCGCCTGCGCGTGGGCCGGCGATCTCCTGGCGATAATGAGCCAGATCGTCCTCGTCCAGACGCCCCTCCAGAAACGCCCGCGCATAGATACCGGGCGCCGAATGCGGCTGATAGAACACCAGATCGCCGCCGGGATTGTCGCTCTGCGCACGGAAGAAATGGTTGAAGCCGACCTCGAACAGATCCGCCGCGCTGGCGTAGCTTGCGATGTGCCCGCCCAGCTCACCGTAGGCCTGATTGGCGCGTACGACCATCGCAAGCGCGTTCCAGCGCATGATTGAAGCCAGACGTTCTTCGAGAGCCAGATCTCCCGGAAACGCAGGCTGCTGATGCACAGCAATGGTGTTGATGTAGGGCGTGCCGTGAGCAGGCTGCCAGCCGATTTTCGGGTCGCGGGCCACCGCGGCGAGCATGTCGAGGATCTCGCGAGCGCGTTCGGGCCCGGCATTTTCAGCCAGCGACAACAGCGCGTCCCGCCACTCGGTCAGCTCCTGGTGATCAGGATGACTGCGCTCAACAGCGGCGGCTCGGATGCCGGACTCGAAATGGCTCATAGACACCTCCGTATTATTTACCGAAAAGTCTATGCTTGAAGTCGCAGCTTTAATGACTGATCTGCGGGAAAAGAACGATGATGCTCAGCATAAAAAACTTCAAAATCGGCGGATTGAAGCACGATGAATTTCGACAGCACTGACCTGAAGATACTCAGAGAACTGCAACGCGACAGCAGCCTCTCTAACGTCGAACTGGCCAAACGTGTGCACTTGTCACCCTCGCCCTGCCTGGCGCGGGTCAAGGCGCTGGAAGCATCAGGCTGCATCCGGGAATACGTTGCGCTGCTTGCGCCGGAGCACCTGGGCCTGCGCTTGAACGTTTTCATATCCATCAGCCTGAAGGAGCAGAGCCGCGAGGCCCTGCAGAATTTCGAGCGCCGCGTGTGCGAGTGCGAGGAGGTGATGGAGTGCTACCTGATGACCGGAGACGCCGACTATCTGCTGCGGGTGGTCATGGCCGATATGCAGGCTTTGGAACACTTCATCATCGAGCGCCTGTCGCCGATGCCGGAAGTCGAAAAAATCCGCTCCAGCCTGTCGCTCAAACAGGTCCGCTACAAAACCGCCCTGCCACTGCGGCCGTGAACGCCTCGCGGGCGCGACGAACCGAAACCCGCCTTGCCGGTCAATTTGCTTATGCTGGCCACGACCGCCAGCCCGCATCGAAAGGACCCTCCATGACCGCCCTCTCCTTCGCGCCCTTCCAGGACCTTGCCAACAAGCTGATCCCACACACCGTGGCTGAAAAAGTCGATGGCTCTCATGATGTGTCGCACCTGCATCGGGTCTGGAGCAATGTCTGCGCGATTCGCGACAAGGAAGGCGGCGATCCTCAGTTGTTACTGGCGGCGACGTTGCTGCATGACTGCGTTGCAATCGAGAAAAACTCACCCTTTCGCTCCAGCGCCTCGCGTCTGGCAGCCGCCAAGGCGACCGAGCTTCTGTCACAAATGGGCTGGGACGAGGAGCGCACGCAGGCGGTCGCCCACGCCATCGAATCCCACAGCTACTCGGCCAACATCACGCCCCATACGCTGGAAGCAAAAATCCTCCAGGACGCCGACCGCCTCGACGCCATCGGCATGATCGGCGTCGCCCGGCTGTTTTACGTGTCAGGGCGCATGGGCAGCCATCTCTACGATCCCTCCGATCCACAGGCCGAACGACGGGCGCTGGATGACAAACGCTTCGCGGTGGACCACTTCAAGACCAAGATCTTCACCTTGGCCGAAGGCTTTCAGACCACTACCGGCAAGCGAATGGCCCGGATCAGACACGATCGCGCACAGCGGTTTTTGCAGGAACTCATGGAAGAAATCGGCGGGTAAGCACACGCGTGGCGCACCCAGTCGCTCATGCAGCTGCTTGAAAGTGCGTGCAGCCGAAGGGATGAAAACGTCCGCTCATCGGAATGCCGTCAAATCACCACAAATCTGCAACAATCCAGCTCCGATGTCACAAAGACATCATGGAACGTCTCTATAACCAAGTCTCCGGTGAATTCGTCGATGGGATTGGTTTGCAGTGAAAAGGTTATTGCGTCGTTCAGTTCGTGCTTCGTCCAGGCCCGCCTTTTTGCGGCGTTTCAGGATCGCTCAGCGGCTGGTGTTGTGCTTTGGCGTGACGGCTTTGCTGTTAGTGGCCCTCGGCGCATTTTGCCTGTTTCAGATGCAGAGCATCCGCGATCAGGGAGAAGCCGTTGAAAGCGGCACCTTGCCGAGCATTGCCATGGCGGACGCAATTGCCATCGACTTGATAAAGCTGCGCGGAGAGAGCGCCCGACTGATCGCCAACGCTGACGATCCGGGCGCCGTGGTCACCAGCAAGATCAACGTCGAACAGCTCAAGAACGAGGTCGAGAAAGGCTTCAGTGATTACCTCGCCCATGCCACCGACAGCACCGAGCGCGACTCGATCAAGGCCCTGCAAGACGCCTACAGCGCATTCATGCCGGGGCTGCACGACGAGATCGCCCTGATCGAGCAACGCAAACTCGAGGATGCCCGAATGCTGCTCAACACCAGCTTGAGCCTGCAGGGCGACCTGATGGACATGCAGGTTCAACTGCTGCGCGAGCTGAACAAGCAAGGCGCGGCGGCCGCAGTATCGGGCGCTGGCAGCCGTTTTCAACAGACCCGGATCATCGCCGTCAGCGCCATCGTCGTGGCGCTGGTGCTCACATTATTGCTGGCCTGGCGTCTCAGCGTCAGCATCATCCGACCGCTGCGTCAGTCGCTGCAGATCGCCAGCACCATCGCCGAAGGCGACCTGAGTCCCCAGCCCGTTGCAGAGGGCAAGGACGAGACCGCGCAGTTGCTGAAGATGCTCGGTCAGATGCGTGGCAACCTGCACGGCACCATCGATCAGATTTACGCCGCTGCCAGCCAATTGAGCCAGTCGGTACAGGAAATGGGCGCGATCGCCGAGGCCAGCGCGAAGAACCTACAAGCGCAAAACGATGAGATCGAACAGGCCGCCGTGGCCGTGAACCAGATGAGCCAGGCGGCGGTGGAAGTCGCCGACAACGCCAGCAATACCTCGACGGAATCGAAGGCCTCCAACGAGGCCGCCGCTGAAGGTCGTCTGCGCCTGACCGGTACGATCGACTCGATCAAGGAGCTGACCGACAACGTGCTTGATTCCTCGCATCAGGCCGACGGCCTGGCCGAGCGTACCCTGAGCATCAGCAAGATTCTGGAAGTCATCCGCGCGATCGCAAACCAGACCAACCTGCTCGCGCTCAACGCGGCCATCGAGGCTGCCCGCGCTGGCGAGGCAGGTCGCGGGTTTGCCGTGGTGGCCGACGAAGTCCGCTCACTGGCGCAACGCACCAGCGCTTCGACGACGGAAATCGAAAGCCTGATCAACGATGTCCAGAAAAGCACTCAGGACACCGCGCAAACCCTGCGCGTCACGGCGGCGCAGGCCAGTCAGACGCTTGAGCAGGCGGCCGCTACCAGCCAGGCACTGACGGTGATCATCAGCTCGACGTCGACAATCAGCGATCGCAACATGCTGATTGCCAGCGCCGCCGAGCAACAGGCGCAGGTGGCGCATGAGGTCGACCGCAACCTGAGCAGTATCCGCGACTTGTCAACGCAATCGGCATCGGGTGCGCAGCAGACGACCGTGGCGAGCAACGCCCTGGCAATGCTCGCGACTGATCTGAACACGATGGTTCAACGCTTCGTCCTTTAAGCCTGCGCTTGGCAGCGGTGGCGCGGCAACGTCATCGCTGTCACCCGATACGGATGTCTCAAGCGCGTGCAAAAATCTCCCTGGCTCACGTCTGAATCCATTTCCAGCCATGTTGAAGTGTTTCATCATTGAAACACCATCCACGCAGAGGGATGGCCACGCCAACAAGGACATGAGCATGACCAAAACCGCATCATTGAGTATCGCCCTCGCCGCCTTGACGCTGAGCTTCATGGCTCAGGCGGACGTCAGCGTGAAGCTGGGCAGCACGGAACGTGTCACTCGTCTTTTCGCTTATCCCAACAACTGCAACGTCATTTGCTTTCGCGACTGGACACTCGGGCAAACGGTCGAGCATTACCTGACGCAGAGCGTGCAGCGCGACGGGTACGCCGCCGCCAAAGTGACAGTGCGCACGGATAGCGATGCGCTTTACGCGGACATCAGCGGCGTACCGGATGGCTACGACAAGCCGCTGACTGCTCTACTGGATGCGGGCGATCTGGCGTATGCCGGTGCGACAAAACTCAATGCAGACGGGAAGTTTGCCTACAACTGGTATCTGTTCCTGCCGCTGGGCATGGCACTGGAAAACCGCAAAAGCGTCGAACTGCTGCATTTCCCGCCTGATTATTCGTTGACCCAGGCGCAGGATTATCTGCGCTCGGCCACCACGGATCGCTGGGCTGAACTGCTCACCGACAACGACATCCCTGCCGATCAGGCGCCGGCCTATCAAACCATTATCGACATCGCGCCAATCGCCGCGCCGTCCAATGCAGGCAAGGATCTGGAAGGCGTCTACAGCTACTTCAATGATTACCAGACAACCATGGTGAGGCAGGTCAGCCAGCGTTCATCAGGTACCTCGCTGCCGATGGTCGCCTTTGGTGCGCCTGTACGCAGCTGGATTAAGGAGCAATATAAGGTCGACGTGCCTTTGCTGGGCCTGGCGACGATCAGCCCCGCAACCGGACAGGCGGTTTCGGTGATTGGCGCCAATCATCCCAGCTATATCTGGTATGCAGCGGACAAGAGCAATTATGGCGGCGACGAAACCAAGGCCGACGACGCTGGCCTGAAGGTGATGGGGCAGGATTTGAGCGCCGCTTGCTGGCAAGCCGGCATGGGCCAGAAACCGGGAGCGGATGCAGCGGCACTGTTGCAACAGTGCATGACCCGCTGGCAGGTGACCGACAAGGTCTCGACCTGCAAGCTGTTCTACACCTCGGTTCGCAAGATGAAGCCCGATCAGGCAGCTGCCAAATGCCGCACGGGGACTGTGTCACGCCAGCTCAAGCAGCTGCAGAAACCGCTGCCTGAAATGAAGCAGGTCAAGATCTGACACCGCCTCGCCGGCAGAGATCGCGTTTGCCCATGGCTGCGCTTTTTCTACCTGAGACTCAGGTCAGACAAAGCGCAATCCAAGGCTCGCGCCCGCCATTGACTGACGCGTGAGAATCGCGCCGCATTAACCGGGCTCCGTCAGGCCATCACTCCCCGAGCGGACGCAACCGATACTGGGGTGGCAACTGCTCAAAGCCGCTGATGGTCGCGTTCAGACTCTTCCACCGGCCGTCCTTGATGCCGTAGATACAGCCGTGGATAGACAGTTTCTGGCCACGATGCCAAGCGTTCTGCACGATGCTGGTGTGGCCGACGTTCGCCACCTGCTGGATGACGTTCAGCTCGCACAGACGATCTACGCGCTCTTCTTCGGTGGGCAGCTTGGCCAGCACTTCGCGGTTCTCGTAGTAGAGGTCGCGGATGGTCCGCAGCCAGCCATCGATCAGGCCGAACTGGCGATCCTGCATCGATGCACGCACGCCGCCGCAACCATAATGGCCGGTGACGAGGATGTGTTTGACCTTGAGCACATCGACCGCGTACTGAATGACCGACAGGCAATTAAGGTCGGTGTGCAGCACGACGTTGGCAACGTTGCGGTGGACGAAGAGATCGCCTGGCAGCATGCCGACGATTTCATTGGCGGGGACACGAGCGTCCGAACAACCGATCCAGAGGAATTCAGGCGTCTGCTGGCGCGCCAGCTTGGCAAAGAATTCGGGGTCTTCTTCCTTGATGGCGGCAGCCCAACGTTCGTTGTTGTCGATCAAGTCTTGTAGTTCGTTCATGCGTTGATGCCTCGGAAATGATGCTCAGCTATGACTGGGGCTCGGCGCTTCAGGTCACGCCTTCAGGGCCACTACCGATCGAGAACCGGAGGGAATCTTCACCGGCACGTCAGGTCCACCCAACTATGACCGCCAACAATGAGGATTTTGCCATGAACGATCCACGCCGCCCCTTCGGTGCTACTCAACCTGAGCCCATCGATGACAACGAAGACCGCATGGGCTCGATGGAAGAGCTCAACTTCAACGACAACAATGAGCCGAGCGGCAGAATCGGTGACACGATCCCTGCCGACGAGCTGGAAACCTATATCCCGGACGAGCGCGTCAGAGAAGCCGGGATGACCGGCGCCTCGACCGACGACCACAATCCCACCGACGATGACATGAGCCCGGAAACGCTGATCGATGAAGACGGCGCGCGCTCGGCGCGGGAACAAGGCGAAGGCGGCCCTGCGGACTTCGATTTGAGTATCGTCGACGAAGACGACATCGGTGGTGGCGATGGTCTGGATGAGGAAGAAATGGCGATTCTCGACCCGTTGGATGGCAAACCTGGCGTCTGAGTCGGCAGAGCATCAGTCGTCTGATTGAACTGTTCCTGTGGGTGCGAGCTTGCTCGCGAAGGCGTCTGCAATCGGCCTGGTCTTCGGCGGTTGTCGCATTGTCAGCGCGAGCAAGCTTGCCGCACCATCAAAAACCTAATCGACCAACGTACACGCCATCACCAACGCATCTTCGCGACCGCCGACTGCCGGGTAATAATCGCGACGTCGGCCGACTTCGTTGAACCCATAGCGCTCATACAATCGGTAGGCCGACTGATTACTGGCACGCAGCTCAAGGAAGCACTCGCGCCCATTGAGTTCGTAGGCCCGCTTCATCAATTTGTCGAGCAGCAACAGGCCAAGCCCGCGACCCTGGCTCTCCGGCTTGACCGTGATGTTCAGCAAATGCGCTTCGTCGATGATCACATTGATCACGCCGTGCCCGACCTGCTGATTGCCCTCGAACATCAGCCAGATTTCATACGACTTAAGGCCATCGAGAAAAATACCGCGCGTCCATGGATGACTGAATGCGGCATATTCGATTTTCAATACAGCGTCCAGATCCGCTTCGGTCATGCGGCGAAACGTTACGGCATCACTCATTTACGCTCTTCCAACGGCCCATCAATCGACGCATGGCGCGCCAGACATCGGCCTTGCGCTGAGGCTCGTCCATCAACAGTTCAAGACCCGGCAGCGCCCAGGCCAGCCCGAGGCCGTCGACCTGGAGCTCGAGATTGTAGGATTCGGCGTCGGCTTCGGCGGCAAAACGTACCGCTGGAAGTCCGATCAGCCACAAGCATGTGCAGGGCTGTTCTTCGACACGGGCATACAGGAAACCCTGAACGAAATCCCGCGCAGCCTCAGGCCCTTGATCCATTTGGCCACGCACCAGCAAGGGCCAGCGCACAGGCTCGCCGATGATCTGCGGACTGTCCGGCAGACCGGCCGCACGCAACATGTCCTTGAGCAGGAGATATGAAGGATCGCGGCTCTGGAACGGCTCGCCGGTGGCAAGCTCGACGAGCAGCAGGCAACTGCCCGCGCGCAACAGCTGCAAGGCAAAGCGTGGCGGCGGTACGACAGCGGCCTTGACCACCGCAGGCGCAGCGTCATCCTCATCGGCTTTGGCCGCTGGTCTGACTGAGGATGACGGGCGCGGCACCTCGATCTTCGGCCGCTCGACCGTGCGGGCCGCCGGCGTACTGCTCGCCGCGAGTGCTTCGTTGCTGGCAGGCAACGCGGCAGCCGGTTGCACCACCTGCGCGGGCGTATCGACCAGCGCTGGCAGCGGCGCGAGCAGCTCTGCGCGCGAGGGTGCGGCGAATGGCAATTCGGTGCGCGGCAGCCAGCTGACCACCTGCATGGCGGTCAGATAAGCGCGACGGCGAGGCTCGTTGAGCAAAGGTCAGCCACCTGTGGATGAATTCAGGAGGGGGATTCTACAGGCCTTGGACGAATCACGCCGCAGTTGATCGACTGAGGGTGAAAACCAGACCCGACGATGCAGTACAATTGCCGCTTTTATTTGCCAACCAGCGGCCATCCGATGATCGAACCTAAGCGCGTCCTGCGCGCCCTTGCCGAACACTGGGCGCTTCTTGAGCCACTGTGCGAGCATTTCGACCAAGGCACCCTGAGCCTGAGCGAACTGCGACTGCAACTGGCCGCCCAGCAACTGGAAAGCACGCCTCAGGACATCACCAACCTGCTGGACGTGTGGATTCGTCTCGACATCCTGGTTCCCGTGGCGAAAAGCCCGAACCGGTTCGAGCTCAACGCGCAGATTCACGATTTTCTGTCGTATCTGCGCCGTGAACACCGCTTGGGCCTGTGCCTGGAAATCGAAGCGTATCTGCGTCACCTCGAACGACTGGCCGGTTACATTCAGGAAGCGTTCGAGGCCCGTGATGCCAATGACCTTGCCCGCCAACTGCGGCTACTGGACATGCGCGTGCGCGACGTCCTCAAGAAGCTGGCCAACGATGAACAGGCGCTGGTCTCGGTGGCCGAACGCGCCAAGACCAGTGATCGCCAGATCCCGCTGCGTCAGCGCTACGCCGAGGTACTGGCGACGTGGGACGAATACGTCGAGCCGATGATTCAGCTGGTGAATGCCGATGGCGCGTTCGAGCAAGGGGTGCGCAAGGTCGAGAACGTGCTGCTGCGCATGCTCACCGACCAGCAACGCCTGGGCCAACTGGTCGATGACGACATGCTTCTGCGCACCCATGCGCGCATTCTAGAAATGCAGACCAGCGCTCAGCTGACCTTGCGTCATGCCCGCGAGCTGTTGCTGCCGCTGCGTGAAGAAGCACGTCGTCACAACGCCGTCACTCGAGGGGCGGCGCTTGCTCTTTCAGCCATTCGCCGCAAAGGCATCGACGCCGTTCCGCAGGCCGCCATGCCCATGTTCACGCGTCCGCAGAGCACCTTTCTCGGCAGCGCGAACCAGGTCGAAGCGTACGTCTACGCCCTGGCGCGCTTCGAGCCAAAACCTGCGCGCTTTCCCAAGGCCAGTCTCACCCGCAAGGGCGAGCCGCCGCGTGCGCCGCGCACCGTCAAGGAAATGGTCGAGCGCTGTGAAGAGGCGCTGCCCATGCCGGATCTGATGGTCTGGCTGCTGGAGCAGGAACCGACCGGCGCAACCGATGAATTGCTGTACTGGTTCTCGCGCCTGTCGCGGGAAAAACGCTTCAAGCGCGAGCGTCTCGAACGCCGCGAATACCTGACTCAGGAGCACCGCGTCAGCCTGCGCTCCTTCGCCCTGCTCTCGAGCAAAGACGCAAACCCAGAGAATTCCGAGGGCACCGCCCATGCATCTTGATCTATCCGAAATGTCCCAGCTCGCGCCCATCTTTCGCGAGCTGTTCAAGGGTTACCACATCAGCCGCCGCGACCCTGAGCTGTATGCGCAACTGTCCAACTTCCAGGATCAGTACCGCACACTGTTCAAGGCACTGGGCTTCGAGCTGATCTGTGACACACGCGGCTTTTATTACTTCGTGCCGGACCTGGCTGCCGCGCAGGTCAACAAGACCGCTCAGCGCCTGGCGCTGTTCACCTTCATTCTCGTCGAGCATCTGGCCGATCAGGGCCGCGACCCGGTCGCCGTGCTCGATGGCGGGAGTCTGGGGCGCGACGAGTTGCCATCGCTGCTCGAGAAGTACCGCGATCTGTTCCTCCAGGCCGAAGTGCAGACGCAGGAAGAGCTGGAAGAAAAGATCATGCGCCGCATGACCCAGCTTGGTTTTGCTGCCGAAGAGGTCGGCATCTATCGCTTCCTGCCGCCGATGCACCGCTTCCTCGATGTCTGCCTGTCGGTCCAGCAAGACCGCGATCTGGCTGCCAGTCTGCATAGCGATCTGCCCCTGCCGACGCCGGTGCTGATCGATGATGACAGCGATGAAAAGCTGCTGCAGACCGACGATCCACTGGATCTGACCGTTTTTGATGACGCTGAAGAAACCGAAGAACAGGCCCTTGCCCGCGCGATCGCCGAAGAACAGGAGCTTGACGCATGAGCCAGGAACGCTACGGCATCCGCCGCTTCGCGCTATTGAACACTGCCGGTTACAGCCTCGGGCTGTTTCCGCTGGAACACCCGCTGTCGGTCTATGGCGCGAATAACCTGGGCAAGAGTGCGTCGATCAACGCGCTGCAATTCCCGATTCTGGCGCGCATGTCGGACATGAGTTTCGGCAAATACAGCCTGGATCAGTCGCGTCGCTTCTATTTTGCCTCGGACACCAGTTACATCCTGGTCGAGGTCGCCCTGCCCCACGGCCCGCACGTTATCGGCGTGGTCGGCCGCGGACCGGGTGGCGGTTTCGGGCACCAGTTCTTCGCCTATGCCGGCAAGCTGGACCTGGCTCATTACCAGAAGAATGACACCTGCCTGCGTCAGAAAGAGCTGTTCACCAATCTGGAAAGCCAGGGGCTCAAGGCCTACGAACTCAAGCCTGACGAACTGCGTCGCCTGCTGGTGGGCGGACACACGTCGATTCCTCTGGACTTGACGCTGATCCCGCTGCGCTCCACCAGCGAACAGAGCCTGAAGACCTTCCGCGCCTTGTTCATCAACCTGCTGCACATGCGCGAAATCACCGCCGCCAAGCTCAAGCAGCTGTTCCTCGACGCGTTCGAGCACAGCCTGCGTTCCGGCAGCGTGGATTACATCGCCGCGTGCGAAGAAGCCTTCCGCGACGTACGCCGCATGGAGCAGGACTACAACGCGCTGGTGCTCGCCGGCCCGCTGGTCGAGGCGCTGGCCAACGGCGTAAAACAACGCGACATCCTGCGCGGTAAACTGCATCGCCTGTCGCCGCTGCTCGACTCGTTGCTGGGCACGTGGCAGGACTATTCCAACGCGCGCAAGGAAGAGCTGGTCATTCAGGCCGAGCACTACCGCGGCGAGCAGGACGCCCTGCAGAACGATCAACGCGGCAGCACGCAAGAGCTGATGCGGCTTGAGCGTGAGATCAGCAATATTCAGCGCTGGATCGGCGAGCTGGCCGTGCTGAAGAACCGCTTTGCCTTGGTAGACGATGTCAAAACGCTGGAGCAACAGCTGCTGGCTGCAAAAGACGCGCACGACGAACTGGCCGGTGCGCTGGCTCAGTCGCGTCAGTTCAGCGCCGAGGATCTGGATGAGCGCCTGCGCGATCTGGAAAAGCGCCTGAAGTCGGTCAAACAGCAACTCGATCACGCAGACAACAACAGCTACGCCCGGCTGCGCGAAGAGTTCTCGCAACCGGATGTCGAGCGTTTGATGCGTCTGTTCAACAGCGCGCTGTTCAGTTTGCCGTTGGGCGAACAAGGCATCGCACTGGACGACGGGGAGGCCTGGGTCAAATCGCTCGAAGCAATCCTTGACGGTTTCAAGGGCGAGCGCTTCGAAGTGCCGGGCCTGTCGATCAACCTGTCCCACATCGAGCCGCCTGCCCTGCAAGCGCTGGCCGATCGTGCTGCCCTGCGTGATCAGAAAGAGCGTCTGGAGAAAGAACTCAAGCAACTCAAAACGCAACAAGCCGTTGCTGCTGACCGAGCAGCGAGCAAGACTCAGACCGAAGCGCTTTACCAGCAGGTGCTGGATGCGCAAAAGGCGCTGGAAGATTTCCGCCGTACACAGACGCTGAGCGCAGAGGAAGGCGAGAAGCTCGAACAGCTCGCGCAGATGGAAGCAGCGCAGGACGAACTCAAACGTTCCAGCGACGCATTCACCGAACGCGTCCAGCAACTGTCGGCAAAATTGCAGTTGGTGGGTCGCCAGATTGGCGACCTCGAATCCAAGCAACGCACGCTGGACGATGCGTTGCGTCGGCGTCAACTGCTTCCGGCAGACCTGCCGTTTGGCACGCCGTTCATGGAACCGGTGGACGACTCGCTCGAAAACCTGCTGCCGCTGCTCAACGATTACCAGGACAGCTGGCAAGGACTTTTGCGTTGCGATGGCCAGATTGAGGCGCTGTACGCGCAGGTGCGTCTCAAAGGCGTGGCGAAATTCGACAGCGAAGACGACATGGAGCGTCGCCTCCAGTTGCTGATCAATGCTTACGCGCATCGCCAGGACGAAGCGCTGACACTGGGCAAGGCCCGCCGTGCGGCTGTCACCGATATCGCCCGCACGCTGCGCAATATCCGTAGCGACTATGACAGCCTCGAGCATCAACTGGCGTTGTTCAACCGTGAAATCAACCGCCGCCAAGTCTCCAACCTCGAAAGCTTCCGTATCGTCCTTGCCCCAAACAAGGAAGCGCTCAAGCACATCGATCAGATTATCCACAGCGCCGGTCAGTACGAGGAAGGCGAAACGCTGTCTGTGTTCGATCTGAGCCAAAGCGCTGAGCAAGATAATAAGAACGAGGAAGCGAAGGAGTATCTGGCGCGCCTCGTGGCTGCCAACCATAACCAGCTGGGTCTCAAAGACCTCTTCGAACTTGCATTCGAAATCACCAAGGTCAACAGCCAACCGGTTATCCACACTGATATCGATGGCGCGGCATCCAATGGCACGACCATGACGATCAAAGCGCTGACCAACATGTACTTGTTGTTGCACTTGATGGATCGCGAACAAGCCGGTCGTGTGCGCTTGCCCTATTACCTGGACGAAGCAGCGGACATCGACGAACGAAACCAGGCTGCATTGCTTGAAACCAGCTTGCAACTGGGCTTCGTGCCGATCCTGGCAAGCGTAAAGCCGCAGGTCTCGGCCCATGTCGCAATCGACCTTGAAGGTGGCAGTGGACCAGCCGGGATCTATATCGACGAAGCGGACTGGAAACACATTCGTCGTCGTGACGAAGTCACAGCGGTAAAGGCCGTTGAAGTTACGGCGGAAACCGCTGAGTAACCCAGATAGTATGAGCGTTAACTGAACCCCGCAGCGATGCGGGGTTTTTTATGAGCGCTATCTTGTACTGCCGGGTACGAATAGCGCATCAGCAAAGCGTGGGGAATTGCGTGAGCCGACGAATGATAGCCCGTAACGGGTGAAGCGGAGTTGCAGAGCTAGACGATAGGGGGCAGACGCCGCAGATTTTTCACGCGCAAAAACAAAACCCCATCTGCTTTCGCAAATGGGGTTCTGGAATTTAATCTTGACGA